>DATBIR010000060.1:0-64248 GCA_036556825.1 Beijerinckiaceae bacterium | reverse complement strand
CGGTCCTGGCGCTGCGTGACGACGCGCGAGCGCGTCATCCGGAGCGATCGCGCAGGGCGGTTGCTGCAATAGGAGCCCGCATCGGTTTCATCCGCCCCGGGAGACATCGCCGCGCGCGCGGCTCCGGGTCATGCTCCGGTGGCGCGGCTCGCCTCCCGCGTTCGCCCCCGGGGCCGGGCCGCGCCGAGCGGAAGGACCTTCGCGTGCGCTGCATCGGCATGGGCTTCGGCGAGCAGCCATTCACGGAAGCAGACGATCTTGGGAAGTGCCGCCGTCGCTTTCGGGCACACGATCCAGTAGGTCCTCGACAGCCGCAGCGCGACAGGGAACGGCCGCACCAGGCGCCCGTTGATCAGGTCCCAGGCGGCCAGCGTCGTGCGCGCGAGCGCCACGCCCTGGCCGTCGACGGCAGCGTCGATGATCATGCTGGCGCGATTCAGCACCGGCCCATGGATCGCGCCCGTCTCCGGCACGCCGGCCGCTTCCAGCCAGCGCGACCAGTCCCTGCGATCCTCCATGTGCAGGAGCGGGTGCTTGAGGATGTCGGCGGGCGCCCGGATGGCGCGCGGCCCCGTCATGAGCTTCGGACTGCAGACCGGGAACAACTCTTCCGGCGACAGCCGCACGGCATCGAGCCCCGGCCAGTTGCCGTCTCCGTGCCGCACCGCGACGTCGACGTCCTCGCGCGCGAAATCGACGTGATGCATCGCGGCGGATACCCGCAGATCGATCTCGGGATGCGCCTCCGAAAAGCGCCCGAGCCGGTTGACCAGCCACTTGGCGGCGAAGTCAGGCGACGTGCTGACCGTCAGGACGCCCGTGCTCTGACGCTGCTTGAGGCTCGCGGTGCCGAGCGCGATGCGGTCGAACGCGTCACGCAGCACGGCGAGATATTCGCGGCCCTGTTCGGTGATGACGAGGCGCTGGCGCTCGCGCGTGAAGAGCTTCAGCCCGAGTTCCGCCTCCAGCGCCTTCACCTGATGGCTCACCGCGCCTTGCGTGACGCAGAGCTCGTCGGCCGCGCGCGTGAAGCTTTCGTGACGGGCGGCGGCCTCGAAGGCCTTCAGGGCGTTGAGCGGCGGCAGCCGGCGCAGCATGTCAGTTCATGAGAAAAACTAAGGCATCCTAGAGAAACGATGCTTTGTGGGCAACTGCAAAACGCTCTTATGAGAAGGCTCCCGAGAAGACGGAGCCTGAGAAATGTTGAGCTTTCCGATGAGCGTCCCGGCCGCCTCGCCGGCGCCTGCATCCGTTTCCAGTTGCATCCTGCGGCTGGCTGCCGAGGCGGCCCGCCTGGCGGCCGGATGGGCCGAGCGGCGCCGCCAGCTCCGCGCCCTGTCCGAACTCGATGATCACCTCCTGCGCGACATCGGCCTGACGCACGACGACATCGCGCACGCCTGCGCGCGGCCGTTCTGGGCGCTGAAGAGCCTGCTCGCGGAGCGACCGGCTGCGCGCTAGCGCAGGATCAATTCAGATCGAATCGATCCTGCTCTCCTTCTCTTTGTGTCGCATGATCCCGGATCGAATCCGGGACATGCCTTTTTCGGCAAAGCGGTGCCCACTTCGTCGGATCATGCTCCAAGACGCGATTGCACGGTCAAGGGCTTTCGCCGTGTCGCGGTACGGGCCGCAACAACGCAAACCTCGCAAGATATGGAAACGCCGGGCGGGAAGGGGGGCCAACCGCTCGGCGCAAGACGTATGGCGGCGCGCCGATACGGCGACGCGATGAAACAAGGGCGCGGCGCGAGCCGCGCCCGGGTTTCGTCGTGCCGGCAGGCGTCAGGCAGCCTTGACGCCCGACAGGAAGCTGTCCACCTCGCGGCCGAGATCCTCGGAGTGGCGCGCCAGCTCCTGCGCCGCGGCGAGGACCTGGGCGGCGGCCGACCCGGTCTCGCCGGCGCCGCGCTTGACGTCGAGGATGTTGCCCGTCACCACCTGCGTGCCCTGCGCCGCCTGCTGCACGTTGCGGGCGATCTCGCTGGTCGCCGCGCCCTGCTCCTCCATCGCCGCGGCGACGCCCGCGGCGATCGCATTCATCTCGTCGATGGTCGCGCCGATGGTCTGGATGGCGCCGACCGCCGTGCGCGTCTCCTCCTGGATGGCATTGATCTGCGAGGCGATCTCTTCCGTCGCCCTGGCGGTCTGGCCGGCCAGCTCCTTGACCTCGGTCGCCACCACGGCGAAGCCGCGGCCGGCCTCGCCGGCACGCGCCGCCTCGATGGTGGCGTTGAGCGCCAGGAGGTTGGTCTGGCCGGCGATGTTGTTGATGAGCGCGACGACGTCGCCGATCTTCTGCGCACCGGCGGCGAGCGCCTGAACGGTCGCGTCGGTCTGCTTGGCCTCGTGCGCCGCGCGGCCGGCGATCGTCGACGACTTGGCGACCTGCTGGGCGATCTCGCGGATCGACGAGGACAATTCCTCGGTCGCCACCGCTACGGTCTGCACATTGGCGGAGGTCTGCTCGGCGGCGCTCGCCACGCCCACGGACTGGTTGGTGGTCTGCTGGGCGGTGGCGCTCATGGTCTCGGCCGTCGCCTCCATCTCCGTGGCCGCGGCCGACAGAGCCTGCGTCAGCGTCGACACATTCGTCTCGAAACGCTTCGTCAGGTCGTCGAGCACCTGGGCCCGCCGCATCTTGGCGTCGGCTTCGAGCTGCGCCGCCTCGTCGGCCTGCTTCTTGGCGATCGGGGCGTCCTTGAACACCTGCACGGCGGCGGCGATGGTGCCGAGCTCCGTCCTCTCGCCGCGGAACGGCACGTCGACGGCAAGATCGCCGGCGGCGAGGCCCTTCATGGGCGCGACGATCGATGCGATGCCCGAGCCGATCGTGCGGATGATCAGGAAGGCGAGGAGCGCTGCCATCGCGATGGCGAGCGCCAGGCCGCCGAAGGCGACGAGGATCGTCCGGTCATAGGCCTGGTCCGCCTGGGCGTGGGCCTTGTCGGCCTGCTCCGAGTTCCAGGCAACAAGCCTGGTCAGAACGCCGCCGGCTTTCTGGCCGATGGGACGCATCTTGCCAAGATGCTCTTCGGCCTTGGCCCGCTCGCCCTTGCGCGCGAAGCCGGTCAGAACCTGCATCTCGTCTCTGTACGCAGCCCACGCCTTCATGAACTCGCCGAATTGCGCGCGGTCCTCGTCGAGCCTGATGGTCTTTTCGTAGGTGGCGGCTGCGTCGGCAACGCGCTTCATCCCCTCCTGGACGTCGCGGTCGGCCGCCTGCAGCTCGTCCGGCGCATCGGCCATGGCGAGGCGCGTGATCCTGAGACGAAGCTCCATGAGCCGCGTATCGAGCGCGCCGACGTCGCGCACCCCCGGCAGCCAGTCCTCGGCGAGGACCGAAATCTGTGTATCCAGCTGCCGCATGCCCATGATGCTCGAGAAACCGAGCGCGACGATGAGGACGACAATCAGCGAGAATGCTCCGACAAGCTTTGCGCGAATCGAAAGCGCCCGGAACGACATCAGGATCTCCAGTGCAAATAGGGAATGAGCGCGCAGCCAGCGCTGGCCAGGGGCGATCTACATGACTTCACGTTGTAATCCGGTTAACCATGGCCGCTCGTCGCCCGAACAAGCGACATTTCTTCATGCCGGAGAGATCGTGACCGGCTCACCGCCACAAGAGCCGATGATCACGCGCACGCCGTGCGACAGGCGTCTCCTGACGCGGGCGTGTTCCCCATCGCGGCTTGCGCCGGAGCGCTCCATGGTCACCGCCTGGCGGTCAGAGATACAGCCGGGCGATCGCAACAACGATTGCTGCGACAAGTGCTCCAATGACGGCAACCAGCCGCAACGTAAGGCGGCGCTGACGTTCGTCTTCCGGATCCGGACGCGGTCCTTCATGGCGTTGCATGCAGCGATGCTTACCACGTTCGGGCGGCGAGCCAGAACTTTACTGCGCCAAGCCAACGCCTGACGGGATTTCGCCCCCTGAAGGAGGATGAGCCGCTTCACCTTCTCTCGATCCGGACCGGATCGCTCTTGTTTGCCGTTGAACACGTCCCCACGTGCGATCGATCACCGGCTTAGCGGGATCTCAGTTCCACTGACCTCGACGGCGTTGCCCCCAGTTCAGCGCCCCCTGCTCGCCCTTGATGAGAGCCCTGCTCGCGCCGTTGAGTCGGAGCGGGGCTCTTCTTCGCAGGACGGAGCGTCAGCGGGCGGCGGGTTCGTCAAACGCCAGCTTGCCTGCCGCGCGCACGCACGGATTTTCCGAGCGATTGATTAGGGTTTTGGCCTGCGCGTCCCATATAAGCAGAATGAGAAAAGTTTCATCCATCTTCGAACCTACCCGCGACGGCGCTCCCTACATTGTGGCCATCTACGACCCGGACGGTCGCATCGTCGCATCGCAAGGCTTCCCAACCCGCTCCGGCGCCGAGGCGTTCCTCCAGGCGTTTATGCAAGAGAATGCAGGCGAGTTTGGACTGCCGACCGGGCTCCAAGCCGCGCCGCGCGATGCAGAATAACGCGGCGCGCCGGCGAGCCTGGTCGGCCTCGGATTGGCGAGGCGAAACAGCATGAGCCTTCAGACGAAACAACTTTATGCCAATCCCGATGGGGACCGCTGGTGGCTCGCCCGTTATTCGGACTCGGGACGGGTCTTCATCAAGCATGCTGCAAGTGTCGCCTCGGGTGGCGAGGAGAGCACGATCGAGCTGGCCGAGTTTCTCGGCCGCCCGGGTAACCCACCTGAAATGCAGGCACTGGTACGACTCATCGGCTCATTGGTCAGCAGAGAGTTGGACGATACCCCTGCCGCGAATTCGAACTGACTGCCATTCCGTTCTGACCAAAACATGTTCGGAGACATGGCCGACAGCTCGCGATGGGCAAGCCGATCTCGTCGATGCGATCGGCCGCCGAAGCAAGCTGCATATTGACCGTTCGGCCGGATGGGGAGCCATTCGCCGCAAAAGCCCGCGCGATCACGCGCGCCCCGGGCGACAAGCGTCTCATGATCGCGTCTGCTCCTCGGGATGGCGTCGGCGGTAGGCGAGCGGCGCGGCAGGGCGCTTGCGGCGCGCCGCGAAGCCCCAGCCGGCAAGCACGAAGGCGAAGACGACCAGGGCATGGGTCCACGGGATCCAGCCGGCGGCGACGAGGAAGGCGCCGATGGCGCCGGCAATCAGGACAAGGAACAAGGACGCGACGAAGCGGGAAGCCATGAGGAATGTCTGCGAGGAGAAGGAAGGTCGGCCCGTTCGGGCTCGCTGGATGATGACAACGCAAGCAACCGCGTTCGCGTTCCCGGCCGAGGCTGCCCTTGCGGTCAAGCGGGAGGCGTCCAGCCGTAGATCCAGGCGTAGCGCTGCGCCATGCCGTCCGGCCCGAGGCGGCGCATGACCCGGTCGCGCAGCATGGCGACGACGCCGGACGCATGGAAGAGGGCGCCGTTGCGGCGCGCATGCGCCTGGACGCGCCGCGCGCGCCGGCGCCGCGCTGCGGCATAAGCGGTGAGCGCCGCGCGCATAGCTTCGGGGTGCCGCGCCAGCGCGGCGGCGAGCACGGCGGCGTCCTCGACGGCGAGCGCGCCGCCCTGCGCCAGGAAAGGCAGCACCGGATGCGCCGCGTCGCCGAGCAGCGCCACGCGCGCGCCGGCCATGCGGCGCACCGGCAGGTCGAACAGCGACCACAGGGCCCAGTCCTGCGGAGCCGCCAGCAGCCGCTGCACGAGCGGCGCCGCGCCCGCGAAATATTCGAGCAGGTCTTCGCGCCGGCCCGGCGCCGACCAGCCCTCGACCATGTCGGGCCGGCGCTGCAGGGCGACGATGTTCATGAGCCGCCCGCCGCAGACCGGATAATGCACCACGTGCCCGGCCCGGCCGAGCCACAGGCCCGTCTCGTCGGCGGCGAGCCCGGCGGGAAGCTGATCGTGCGCGACCGTGGCGCGCCAGGCGGCAACGCCGCGATAGAGCGGCCGGCGCCGGTCGCCGAGGGCGGCGCGGACGAGCGAGCGGATGCCGTCGGCCCCGACGACGAGATCCGCCTGCACCGTCTCGTAGGCGCCGCCGGCGCTCTCCGTGGTCACGGTCGCCTGGTCGGGACTGCTCTCGATGCTGATGGCGCGCCGGCCGACGAGCAGCCGGATGTCGGCGTGGGCGCGCACGGCGTCGAGCAGGATCGTCTGCAGGTCGGCGCGGTGGATCACCCAATAGGGCGCGCCGAAGCGCTGGCGCATGAGCCCGCCCAACGCCATCTGGCCGATGACGCGCGCGTCGGACAGGGCGCGGATCATGACGCGCGGCGGCTCGCCGGCGGCGCGCTGCAGGGCCGGGCCGAGGCCGAGATCGATCAGCACGCGGCTGGCATTGGGGGAGAGCTGGATGCCGGCGCCGGCTTCGCTGAAGCCGGTGCGGCGCTCGATCAGCGTGACCGCATGGCCGCGGGCGCGGAGCGCGAGCGCCGCCGTCAGGCCGCCAATGCCGGCTCCGACGATCGCGACCGAGGCCGGGGCCACGTCAGGGTCAAGCGCTCACGCGGCCTTCCCGCGATCGCGCCACAGGCATTCGGCCGGGTCGGCCTCACCCGCCGCCAGGCTGGGCTGGTAGCGGAAATGCGTGCCGCAATAGCCGCAGATGGCGTCGTCGTCGGCGCCCATGTCGATGAAGATATGCGGATGGTCGAAGGGCGGCCGGGCGCCGATGCACATGAACTCCTTGGAGCCCACGTCGATCGCGGCGACGCCGGGGTCGTTGTGGAAATGCGGGATGCGTGTGTCGGCCATCTGTCTCTTGTGTCTCTCGCGGACCGGTGCGGAAGCGGCGCACCATAATCACTCGCGGGCGGCCGGGCTAGAGCCGCTTCCACTGACGTGGAATCGGCTCTGGGTTTCTTTCATGTCGCATTTTCTTCGGCGAACCGGACCCCCCGGATCAAGTCCGGGGCAGGCATTCGCCGAAAAATGCTCGCGCGCAGCACGCGACGGAGTTGGCAGGGCTCCGCAGGCAAGGCATGATCTGGCCCAGTCCTGGTGCAACAGGCGTCATCTTGGCTCGCAAACAACGATCACCAAACCGGCTTCTCGCTGCCCTGCCTGCATCAGTCCTGAAGCAGGTTCATCCCGCCTACCGCCCCATCGAACTGGAACATGGCCTCATCCTGGGCGAGCCCGGCGTGCCGCAGAAGCACGTCTACTTCCCGACAACGGCCGTGATCTCATCGGTTGCGGTTTTTGCCGACGGGCGAATGGTCGAAATGGCGACCACAGGATGCGAGGGGATGGTGAGCACCTCGTTGATCCTCGGGAGCAACCGCACGGTCTATCGGAACATCGTACAGGTTCCCGGGGAGGGCGTCGTCATGGACGTCAAGTCCTTCCGCCGTCTCCGGACGGAAGTGCCTGAGTTCCGCGACTTGCTACTTGCCTATACACGCGCTTTCCTGGCGCAGGTCATGCAATCCGTCGCTTGTAACGCGGTCCATTCCGTCGAGATGAGGGGAGCGCGGTGGCTTCTCATGACGCAGGACCGCTGTGGCAAAGACTCCTTTCTGTTGACGCAGGAGTTCCTCGGGGAGATGCTCGGCGTCAGCCGCGTCGCCGTCAACAAGGTTGCAAGAACACTTCAGAAGGCGGGGCTCATTACCTACCAGCGAGGGTGCGTGACGGTGCTGGATCGTTCCGGCCTGGAAGACGCGTCGTGCGAGTGCTATCGCGTCATTCGTCAACTTTACGATCAGACGTTGTCACGTCCGTTCTGTCGTTGACCTTGACCTGTCGTCGACACGTCGTGAGCGCGACCAGGTATTCGGAATCCAGGACCGGCTTGGCGAACGTTCCGAGTATTCTCGGATGATTGCGGGGCGCCAGGTGCGGCTCGCCGGTGGCGAAGATGACGCAGATACCGCGGTTCGCGAGAGCGAGACCAATCCCCGGTCCGGTGCAGCCGTCCTGCAGGCGCATGTCAACGAACGCGACATCGGGCTTTTGGCAGTCCGCAAGGCGAAGGGCGGTTTCGCAATCTGCAGCCAACCCCACGACTTCACAGCCGTCCTGTTCGAGCAACGAACGCAGGTCATCCGCCAAAAGCCAGTCATCCTCGACGATCAGAATGCGCATGCCGTCCCTTTGCTCGGGCCTGCGATTCCGTGGGTGAGTCACAGCCGGTTCCATCTAATGGAAAATGCAAAGATTGGTTCCGTCATCAAAAGAAACTAGTTTACATAGCGTCCTTGACAGCCGCTCCCCAGGACCCTACCCGGGTGAGCAAATGACCCACGGTGCTTCGCCAGCGCCGTGCGGCTCCGGGCTCCGTAGTGTTTCCCGACGTTTTCTGACAGTTGAGCGCCGCGCAGCTCGCGGCGGATGTTCAACTTCCGCTCAGGTGATTTCATGCAGCCCTTTGTTGATGCCTCACCGGTTCCGACGGGGGTTCCTGGCCTCGACCATATCATTGCAGGCGGATACTCCGCGAACCGCGCGCATCTGATCGAAGGCCGTCCCGGCTCCGGCAAGACGACGGTCGGAATGCAGTTCCTGATGGACGGAGCCGCTCGCGGCGAGCGGTGCCTTTACATCACGCTCTCGGAGAGCAAGCGAGAGCTGCTCTCGGTGGCGGAACGCCATGGGTGGAATCTCGATGGCATTGCCATCTACGAGCTCATTCCGCCTGAACTGAGCCTGGACCCGAAACAGCAACAAAGCCTCGTCCACACATCCGACCTCGAACTCGGAGAGACGGTCCAGATGGCGCTTGCGGAAGTTGAGCGCGTGAGACCGAACCGCGTGGTGTTCGACAGCCTTTCAGAGATTCGGTTGCTGTCGCAGGGTTCGCTGCGTTACCGACGCCAGGTCCTTGCACTGAAGAGCTTCTTTCTTTTGAACGACGCAACCGTTCTGATGCTGGACGATCTCACTTCGGAGCATGACGATCTCAACCTTCACAGCATCAGCCATGCCGTTATCCGTCTCGAGCAACTGAGCCCGGCATATGGCGCCGAGCGTCGCCGACTGCGCGTCATCAAGATGCGCGGCACGGCGTTTCGCGGTGGGTTTCATGACCTCACCATACGCCGGGGCGGCGTCGAGGTGTTTCCGCGTCTCGTAGCGGCCGACCATCACCGGGAATTCATTGCCGAACCCATCACGAGCGGCGTGCCCGAGCTGGACAGCCTTTTGGGCGGCGGACTGGACCGCGGAACCAGCACGCTGATCATCGGGCCTTCCGGCGCGGGCAAGTCGACCATGGCATTCAGCTACATGAGCGCAGCACTGGCTCGCAACGAACCTGTTCTCATGGTGAGCTTCGATGAGACAACCGGGATTCTTCTGAAGCGCGCATCCGGCATCGGCATGGATTTCGTATCCCACATGGCAGCTGGCCGCCTTCGAATCGAGCAGGTCGAGCCGGCCAATCTTTCTCCGGGTGAAGTCTCCGGACGCGTGCGCAATGCAGTCGAGCGCGATGGCGCGCGCATGGTGGTGATCGATAGCCTGACCGGCTATCTCAACGCCATGCCGGAAGAGCAATTCGTGCTCCTCCAGATGCATGAGATGCTCACGTATCTGAACCAACAGGGCGTGGTCACCATCCTGGTCCTGGCGCAGCACGGAATGGTCGGGCAGATGGCTTCGCCGGTGGACATGACCTACCTGAGTGACAGCGTGATCTTGATGCGGTTCTTTGAGGCGAGCGGCCAAATCCGGCGAGCGGTGTCTGTCGTCAAGAAGAGAACCGGCGCGCACGAGCCGACAATCCGGGAGCTTAGAATTGACGGGCATGGGATCCGCGTTGGCGAGCCACTGAGCCAATTCCGAGGCGTTCTAACCGGTGTCCCGTCATTCGACGGGCAGCGCGGGGCCTTGTTGCAGGATCGCCCCGTCCATGGCGCAGCATGATTCCTCCGTTCTCATCCTTGCTCCGCTAGGACGTGACGCCGAGGTCGCGGCGGCAATTCTCAACGAGGTGGGGCTCGGCTGCACGATTTGCGCTGACTTGGCGGGGGTCATTGCGAGGCTGCCGCGCGCAGGATGCGCTCTCGTTACCGAGGAGGCGCTACTCGCCGCAGACCGCACTGCGCTTTCGGCCTGGGTTCAGCAGCAGCCGCCCTGGTCCGATTTCCCGTTCGTGCTGCTTACGTCACGGGGCGCGTCGCCGGACGGACGCCTGGTCACAACCTTGGGAAACGTCACGGTCCTGGAGCGTCCGTTTCACCCCGCAGTACTGGCGAATGCCGCCAAATCCGCCCTTCGCGCCCGAGCACGGCAGCACGAGGTTGAATCCCACCAAGCGCGACAGGTGCTGCTGATTGCCGAGCTGAACCATCGCGTGAAAAACACCTTGGCGACGGTGCAGTCCTTGGCACATCAGAGTCTCAGGAGAGCGGTGTGCCCAGATCGTGCGCGGGAGCGCTTCGAGGCAAGGCTCCTGTCCCTGTCGCGCACGCACAACCTTCTGAACGAGACGAGCTGGGCAGGAGCATCGCTCCGCGAAGTGGTGGTCTTGGAGCTTGCGCCATACGTGAGCGATCAGCCACAAAGGTTGGCCGCGTGCGGCCCGGATCTGGATCTACCTGCGCCGATGGCTCTGGCGCTCGGGATGATCTTCCACGAGCTCGCCACGAATGCCGCGAAATACGGGTCCCTCTCACACGAATCGGGCCGCGTCGGAATCACCTGGGCGATTGCGGAGCTTTCGTCGGCGGCACGGCTCCTGAGAATCCGATGGAAGGAAAGAGGTGGTCCGAATATCGCCGAGCCATTGAAGCGTGGCTTCGGGTCGCGACTGATCGAGCAGACATCACGCCACCAGCTGAATGGGCGTGCGCATCTGCGCTTTGAACCCGAGGGGCTGATATTCGAACTCGAGGTCCCCCTGGCCGCCCATGATGCTTCCGTCGCTGCTGCAGCCCAGTAAACGCTTGTGGCTGCCCTGCGCCCTCGCGCGCATCAGCTCCTTTGCAAACCGGCGAGCCTCTGTCGTGATGGAATTGCAGGCGAACGACGTTCTCGTCGATGCAAATCCGGCAACGGGATGTGGTGAGCAGCACCTGCTCCCGTCAGGCGATGCGGAGACCGGGTCCATCGACAAGGACGGAATTGTCCACTCCCGTCGAACAGTTTCATGAATGCGGCGCGGTTTACCGCCGGCGCGACTCTCGATTACGAGGTGTGCCGAAGCGTCGGAGCAGGGGCGATCCTGTCAGGGGCGACAGCCTCACGACGCAGCCTCTTTCGGGACCAAGGCATGCATGATTCCCTGACCGGGCCGGGTTCGTCTCACCGCCTGATTTCCGCCGCGCGGGATCTCGCGCCCGGCATCGCCCTTTCCGTTGCCGTCGGGCTCGCCGCCGCTTCGCTCGAACCCCTGGTGCGGAGCATCCTGCCGCTCCCCGTCATGGTGATCGCCCTGGCGATCGGGGTCGGGCTGAACGGCCTCCTGTCACGAGGAACCTTCGAGGCGGGTATCGCCTGGTGCGTGAAGCGTCTCCTGCGTGTAGCGATCGCGCTCCTCGGGCTGCGCATCGCCTTCGGCGACATCATCGATCTCGGTCTCGCGACCGGGACCCTGATCGTTGCCGCGATGAGCCTGACGCTTGTCGCGGGCGTGTGGCTCGCGCGCGTTCTCGACCTGAACACCGGCTACGGAGCTCTTGCGGGGGCGGCCACCGCGGTGTGCGGAGCCTCGGCCACGCTTGCCACCGCTACGGTCGTTCCCGGCTACCCTCAGAAAAGCGCCGACGTGGCGTTCACGGTCGTCGCGGCGAATACCGTCTCGACGCTGGTGATGCTCGCCTATCCGCCGCTCTGCGTCGCGCTCGGCCTCGATCCGCGCACCACGGGCGTCGTTCTCGGCGGCGCCATCCACGACATGGCTCAGGTCGTGGGCGCCGGTTACGGCGTGTCGGAGCCGGTGGGCAACAGCGCGGTAATCGTCAAGCTGTTCCGGGTGTTTCTTCTGCTTCCCGTCGTCCTCGCCATCGGGTGGTGGTTCACCCGCAAGGGAGCAGATCACGACCGGGCGAAGGTGCCCCTGCCTGTCTTCGCGCTCGTGTTCCTCGGACTGTCGGTGGTCAACAGCGTCGTGCCGGCGGTGCCCGCGCTCGCCGCCATCTACGCGCCGCTGAAAGACCTGCTGGTGACCGCCTCGAACTGGGGGCTGCTCGTGGCGATCGCGGCGCTGGGCCTGGGAACCTCGCCGGCGGCGATCCTGCGGATCGGCTGGCGGCACATCCTGCTTTTCATCGGGACCACGGCGGTGATCCTGGTCGTCGTCGGCGCAGGCGCCCTCGTGCTCGCCTGAGGCCGGCAGCGAAAGCGCCCGTGCGAGCTGGTGCGGCGGTCGCCCCATCACGCCGTACAAGCGCAGCCGCGCTCGCGCCGTCGCAGACGCGCACACCGCAGCTGTCGCGTGCCGGATCAGCGCGTGGTCGTCATCTCCCGATCACGGTCAGGCCGGGCTTGCCGCGAGACGCCGGCGCGACGTGCCGGGCCGCCGGCTTTCGCACGTCGCACCCTCCCACGCCGCATCGTCCCATCCGTCACGACTGAAGCGCTCGACCAGGAAATCGATCAGCAGCCGGACTTTCGCCGGCAAGTGCCGCCGGTGAGGATAGAGGAGATAAACGGCGCGCGGGGCCACCGGATAGGCGCGGAGCACTTCGACGAGGCGGCCGGATGCCAGGTCGCTGCTCACGCAGTAGGCCGGCAGGAACGCGATGCCGAGCCCGCGCAACGCCGCCGAGCGAAGCGCCAGCGAACTGTTGGCGGCAAACGAGCCGCCGACTTCGACCACCACGTCGCCGCGCGGCCCGGATAGCGTCCATGCGTTGTCAGGATTGGTGCGCAGATGCAAAAGGCAGTTGTGCTGCACGAGATCCTCGGGCCCGGCGGGAGCACCGCTGCGCTCGATGTAGCCGGGCGAGCAGCAGAGCAGCCAACGCAGGGAGCCGATCCGCCGCGACACGAGGCTCGAATCCGAAATCGGCGACAGGCGCACGGCAAGATCGAGCCCGTTCTCGACCAGATGGTGACTGTTCTTCGGATCGTCGGCGAGAAGCATCGAGACATGGATGCCCGGGAATTTCTCGACGAACTCGGCGATCGCGGCGCTGAGATGAATGTTGCCGAAGGACTTGGGCGCCATGAGCTTGATCGAGCCACAGGCGGTCTGCTGAAGCTTGCGGACGGCCTCGCGCTGCTCCGCCATGTCGTCCAGGAGCCGCGCACAGAACGTCTGATATTCGCGCCCGACCTCGGTCAGGCTCAAGCGCCGGGTGGTGCGATGGAACAGGCGCGCGCCCAGGTAATCTTCCAGGTCCTGGATATGCTTGCTGACGATGGCCCGCGACATGCCGGACTGGCTCGCCGCGCGGGCAAAGCTTCCCGCCCGAGCCGTCCTGACAAAGCTCTCCATCGCCTTGAACAGATCCATCGCACGCTCCAGCCGCCGTGCCGACCGACAGAGCAAGATCGCTTCAGACTGAATCGGTCCTGCTCAAGTTTTTGTTGTGCCGCATGATCTTGTCGGCGACGTGGTGGCCACTTCGCCGGATCATGCTCTAGGATGCGCGTCGGGCGATTGTCAAATCCTGGTGGACAGTTTGATGCATTGATCGCTGGTGCTCGCCAGCCCAGGCCCCTGTAATCTCATCGGACGTAGCGAGTGCGGGAGGGACAATGCTCATCATCGGCAACGAGGTCGTCGCGCAGATCCTCACCATGGCGGATTGCATCCGTGTGCAGGAGGAGGCGTTCAGGAAGCTGCCTGCCGGCGGCGCCATCCATCGCCCGCGCATCGACATGTATTTCCCGTGCGAGCGCGACGACGGCTATTTCCGCTGGGGCTCGATGGAAGGCGCCAATGACGGCTTCTTCGCCATCCGCATGAAATCGGACATCATCACCTGGCCGAGAACGCCCGACGGCGGCTGGACCGAGGACAAGTATTGTCGCGAGCCCGGCACCTATTGCGGCATCATCTACCTGATTTCGACGCGCAACGCCGAGCCGCTCGCCTTCATCAACGACGGCGTGCTCCAGCACATGCGGGTCGGCGGCGGCGCCGGCATCGGCACCAAATATCTGTCGCGCGAGGACTCGCACGTCGTCGGCATGTTCGGCTCCGGCGGCATGGCGCGCACCTTCCTGGAGGCCTTCTCGTGCGTGCGCGACATCAGGATGTGCAAGGTCTACAGCCCGACGGCGAAGAATCGCGAGGCATACGCCGAGGAGATGTCGCAGAAGCTCGGCATCGAGGTGCGCGCCGTGGACAATCCGCGTGAGGTGATCCGCGGCGCCGACATCGTCTCGTCCTGCACCGACAGCATGAAGCCGGTCTACGACGCCGAATGGCTCGAGCCCGGGCAGCACGTGACCAACCTCGGCCGGCGCGAGATGCCCGACGCGGCCATGAGCCGGTTCGACGTGGTCGTGCGCCAGGGCACGGCCGGCCTGCAGATGAAACAGACGGAACGCTTCCAGGCCGAGCGCGGCCTGTCGCCGGCCGCCTTCATCGGCGGCAGCGCCGAGGAGATGAAGCGCATTCCCGAGAAGAACCCGCAGCCGGGCTTCGGCGGCGATTCCCCCGAGTTCATGGATCGCGGCAAGGGCGGCGACAAGCCGGATTTCGCCGACGTCGTCACCGGCAAGAGCAAGGGCCGCACGAGCCGTGAGCAGATCACCTTCTACCGCAACGTCGGCAACCAGGGCCTGCAATTCTCCTCGGTCGGCGGCTGGGTCTACAGCGAGGCGGTCAGGCGCAAGCTCGGGCGCGAGATCCCGACCGACTGGTTCCTGCAGGACATCCGGGACTAGAGTGAGGGCGATCAACAAGGGACAAGCGGGAGGAATGCCATGATCGGGGTTCGTCACGTCGCGGCGCTCGTCGCGATCCTGGCCGGCTTTGCGGCCGCGCAGCCGGCCGCGGCGCAATCGGTGGACGGCTTCTACAAGGACAAGCAGGTTACCGTCCTGATCGGCTTCGGACCGGGCGGCGCCAACGACGCCTGGGCGCGCGCGCTCGCCCGGCATATGGGCAAGCACATTCCCGGCAACCCGGTCCTCACGCCGCAGAACATGCCGGGGGCGGGCACCCTGAAGCTGGCCAACCACCTCTACAACGTGGCGCCAAAGGACGGTTCGGTGTTCGGCCTGATCAACCGCGGCATCCCGTTGGAGCCTCTGCTGGGCAGCGACGCGGCGCAGTTCGATCCCTTGAAGATGAACTGGCTCGGCAGCCCCGACAAGGACACCACCGTGTGCGCCGCGCGCAAGGACGCAGCCGTACAGTCCATGCGCGACCTCGCCGGCAAGGAGCTGGTGGTCGGCGCCACCGGATCGGGCGCCGACACGGCGATCTATCCGGAGTTCCTGGCCGAATTCCTCGGCATGAAGTTCCGGACCGTCAAGGGGTATCCGGGCTCCAACGAAATCGTCCTCGCCATGGAGCGCGGCGAGGTGCAGGGCATCTGCGTGGCCTACGAGTCGCTGGCGCGGCAGCGCCTGATGCGCGAGGGCAAGCTGAACATCCTGATGCAGGTGGCTCTGGAGAAGGATCCGGGCATTCCGGATGATGTTCCGCTCGCCACCGAGCTGGCGCAGAGCCAGGCGGAGCGGGAGGCGCTGAAGCTTTTCCTGTCGCGCGTCGCGCTCGGCCGGCCGTTCGTCGCGCCGCCCGAGGTTCCGCGCGAGCGCATCGAGGCCCTGCGCAACGCCTTCCTGGCGACGATGCGCGATCCCGAATTCGTCGCCGAAACGAAGAAGCTGCGTCTCACCGTCGATCCGATTCCCGGCGAGAGGCTCGCTCACGTGATCGCCGAGATCTACAAAACTCCCAGGGAGGTGGTGAAACGGGTCGCCGACATCCTCGGCCGCATCGGCAAGTGAGGCGTGCGGTTCCGGCGTGCGTGGCGAGAATGACGCGCGTCCGCACGGGACGACCACCGCGATGACGCCTTTCGGAAGCCGAGGCAGTGCCACGAAAAAAGCCCGGGCGTTGCCCGGGCTTTCTGATGGAAGGTCGCTCAGACAGGATCAGAATTTGTAGCTGGCGCCGACGCGAACGACATGGAGGTGCGGGTCATCGCCGTCAGTGGCGAAAGACGGACGCTCATCCAGGCCGTCGAGCCGCGTGTAGCGGTATTCGGCCCGTGCCGTCAGGTTGTTCGTGAAGGCGTATTCGAGGCCGCCGCCGAGGGTCCAGCCCCACACGGTGTCGCTGGCGCTCGCCGCCGCGTTCAGCGCAGGGAAGGCCGGAACGACGAGACTGACGCTTTCCTCGAGGTCGGCGACCGCAACACCGCCAGTTCCGTAGACCAGCAGCCGGTCGAAGGCGAAGCCGAGACGCCCGCGGATCGAGCCGGCCCAGTTGAGCTGGACCTTCGCCTGCGCCGTGGCCGAGGCGCCGGCGCCGAGGCCTGGGCCGAAGAAGGTCGCGCTGACGGTCGCGTCGGTCTCGACGTTGGAGGCTTCGATGTCGCCTTCGACGCCGAACACGACGTTGCCCATCTGCATGTTGTAGCCGACATGGGCGCCGCCGAGGACGCCTTCGGCGCCGTTCGAGGACCCGCTGAAGACGGCCGTGTAGCCGCCGCCCAGGTCGACAGGGGTGTTGGGGATGAAGATGTCGTCGCCGTTCTCCCAGCCATAGCCAATCTGCGCACCGACATAGAACCCGGTCCATGTGAATGTCGGAACAGGAGCGAAGGCCGGCGCGGGCGCGTAACGGGACGGGAGGTCGGCGGCGAAGGCCGCCGTCGTGAAGCCAGAAATGATCGTGGTGGCGAGGAGGAGTTTCTTCACTGTCGGTCTCTCGTGATTCGTGCTCTGAAGCGGTCGTATAGGAGCCCTCCTATCCTCAAGGCACACGATATCGCTGTAGCTTCATTGTCACATGCTGCCCGGAAGGAGAATATTTCCTCAGGATAATTGCAGGACACGCCGGGGCGGCAGACACCGGTCGATGCGGTGCGCGCTGCGCAACGAGAGAAGAAGCGCTCGCCACCTGCGGAGCCGCGGCCCCGCGCCGCGGAACAGCGCCGGTAAGGCTGCGCGTTGTCTTCGCGGGCGCTCGACCGAGGGAGAGGCGCCATGGACGCCACCGCCAAACGCGAGGATCCGCGCGACTGGCTGCTCGACCAGAGGCACGAGGCGTATACCGAGACCGATCACGCCACCTGGCGCACGCTCGCCCGCCGCCAGCGCGCCGTCCTGCGCGGCCGCGTCGCCGAATCTTTCCTCGACGGGCTGGACCGCCTCGACATCGGCGAGACCGGCATCCCCGACTTCCGCCGGCTGAACGCGCGCCTCTCGGCCGCGACCGGCTGGGAGGTCGTGGCCGTGCCCGGGCTGGTGCCGGACCTCGTCTTCTTCAAGCTTCTGGCCGACCGCAAATTCCCGGCCGCCTACTGGATCCGCAAGCCCGAGCAGGTCGACTACATCGATGAGCCGGACGTGTTCCACGACGTGTTCGGCCACGTGCCGCTGATCATGCAGCCGGTTTATGCCGACTACCTCGCGGCCTACGGGCGGGCCGGCCTGGAGGCGGCCGCGCACGGCGCCTTGCACCGCCTCGCCCGGCTCTACTGGTACACGGTCGAGTTCGGGCTCGCCGAGACAGTGGACGGCCTGCGCATCGTCGGCGCCGGCATCGCCTCCTCGCCCGCCGAGTCGGTGTTTGCGCTGGACAGCTCATCGCCGAACCGCGTCGCCTTCGAGCTCGGCCGCGTCATGCGCACCCGCTACCGCATCGACGACTTCCAGGAGAGTTATTTCGTGCTCGCCGACGCGAATGCCTGGCCGGCTCTCGACATGGAGCGGCTTCCCGCGCTCTGGCGCGAGCTGGCCCCGCTGCCCGACTTCGAGCCCGGCACGCTCCTGCCCGGGGACCGCGTCCTGACCCGCGGCGACGGAAGCCATCATCGGGCGAAGCCGGCGGCATGAGGAACTCCCCGTGCCGGCGTGCCAGGACTCTCCGGCCTGTCGTGCGTCCCGAGGGTGACGCGGGCGGATCCTTCGGGCGGCGAGGCGGTGCCGGTCACGTCAGGCCGCCTCCGCCGATGACGTCCTGGTCATTCAGGGCGAAGACTTGGTCGTAGACCAGCGCCGGCATGTTCGGCCGCATCGTCTTCGCTACCTCCGCATGGGCGCGGTCGAGGGCGTCGCCGGCGAGCGCCTCGATCAGCAGGAGCGCCGCGAAGGACCGGTCCTCGGCTCTCATGGATTTTTCGGTGGTCTGGATCCCGGTGCCGCCCGGCTCGACCTCGAGGATTCTTGCGGACACGACCCGGTCCATTGCCGCCACCGCGTCCAGCAACGCGCGGGCCGTGGCGATTTCGTTCGCCTCCAGGACGAGCGGCAAGATGATTCCACCCTGGCCGGAGCCGGCCTCGGCAACGACACCTCCGCCGCCGCGGATGAAATTGCCAAGGATCGGCATGGTGCGGCGCGACCATTGCGTCGGGGCGTTCAGGCGCGCCAGGTACGAGCGGCTGCCGAGCACGCCGGGCTCTTCGAGCCGGTAGAGGATGAAATAGCGGCAGTGCCCGGCGAGGCGGGCCCGGAACACGCGCACCCCCAGGAAGCCGGGAATGCTCAAGCGCTCGGCCGTATGCTCGCGGGTGAGCCAATGCAGATAGTCCGTCTCCTGGCGAGGCTCCACGTCGCTCCAGATCGCCAGGAAACCGCTGCCGCGGGCCATTGCGGGCCTCCCCCATGTCGTCAAACCAAACCGACAAAGCTGGTTCTGTCATATATTTTTTCGATTGTGCCAGGAACGCAAGGAATTCACATCCTGGCGAAGAAATGCCAGATTGTCGGAGGTTTGGATCCCCCAAGGGGCGGAGTACATGCTCGAACCGTCAGCATCCCCGGAGACGATCGGGGAGAGCGCCTATCGCAGGATCCGTCGCGACATCATCTTCGGCCGCCTCGCCCCCTCCCAGAAGCTGAAGCTCGATGTCCTTCGCGCCAGCTACGGCGTTAGCGTGAGCACCCTTCGTGAAATCCTGAACCGCCTTTGCTCGGAAGGTTTCGTCATCGCGGAGGGACAGCGCGGGTTCGAGGTGGAGCCCGTGTCCCCCGAGGGTTTTCGTGAGGTCGGCGGGATGCGCCTTCTCCTGGAATGCCACGCCCTGGCGGCGTCGTTCTCGGCCGGCGATCTGGAGTGGGAGGGCAGCGTCGTCGCCGCCCACCACAAGCTGTCGACGCTCGAAACCAGGATGGCGGCCGGGGACAAGTCTGCCGCCGAACTCTGGAAACGCTACGACCGCGAATTCCATCGCGCGCTCGTGTCGGCGTGCGCCTCGGAGGCCCTGCTGGAAGCGCACGCCTCGGTCTACGACAAATACGTCCGCTACCAGATGGTCGCCAATATCTACCGCGGCGAAGTTGCCGCCGCGGAGCATCGCGAGCTTCTGGACTGCGCCCTGAAGCGCAACGTCGAGCGGGCGCAACAGGTCCTGATCCGCCATGTCGAGGGTTGCGTCGAAAGCGCTCTCGCCCGGGGAGACCAAACCTGGCTCGTGCGACCCTCGGGCCGCGCCAACGCGTCGAGGCAAGCGGCCCGCACGGAGCCGCGGGTCGCAGGGCGCGTGAAGGCGCCAGCAGGAGCGTCCCCTTCCAAAACCCCGGTGAGGCGCAGCCCTTCGGCCGCGCGCGCCACCCGCAACAAGCGCAAGAGAGAGGCATGACGCCGGGCCAAGGGGCGGGAACGCCGGGCGAGACGGCCTATCGCCAGATCCGTGCCGACATCCTGTTCGGCCGGCTCGCTCCGGGCAGCAAGCTCAAACTCGACCGCCTGCGTGCCGATTACCGAACGAGCGTCAGCACGTTGCGCGAGATCCTGAGCCGCCTCTCGTCGGAGAAGCTCATCGTCGCGGAAGGTCAGCGCGGCTTCGAGGTGGCGCCGATCTCGGTGAAGAACCTCAAGGAGATCGCGGCGCTGCGGCTGTTGCTCGAGGGCCATGCGCTCGAGCAGTCATTCCGGCAAGGCGATGTCGAGTGGGAGGGGAGGGTGGTGGCCGCTCACCACAAGCTCACGCTGATGGAAGAGCGGATGGAAGCCGGCGACGCAAGCGCGACCGAGCAATGGAAGCATTACGACTGGAATTTCCATCAGGCCCTGATCTCCGCGTGCGGGTCGCGCCTGCTCATGGAGACGCACGCCGCAGTGTTCGACAAATACCTGCGGTATCAGATGATCGCCCTGGGCTTCCGGAGCGGGATCTCCGGTCGGGAGCACCGGCTGCTCCTCGGCTGCGCACTCAAACGGGACGCCGCAAAAGCGCGGGACGTCCTCGACGCGCATGTCAAGGGCGGCGTCGAGCACGCCCTCGGCACCGGCGCCATAGGTGGCTGAGCGCCAGACCATCGCCGACACAGACGCCGCAGCTCGCTCCAACCTATGTCATACGAACCATAAAACGTCTGAGATTACCGGTTTTGCCGTTGCACCGGCCCTGCGATTGCGCATTATGAGGTGATCGCCTCGCCAGACCAGGCGAGGCTCACGGGAGGAATATCGATGGTGGACAGCCGATTGACCCGCCGCACCGCCCTTGCGCTGGGCGCCTCGGCCCTCGCACTCGGCGCCTCGCCGGCAGGGGCTCAGAGCAGGCGCAAGCTCAGGTTCAGCTCCGCCTTCACGGAGCAGGATCTGCGGGCGGAGGCCTACAAGAACCTTGCGGCCGCCCTGAAGGACGACATCGATCTCGAACCTTACTGGGGCAACACGCTCTTCAAACAGGGCACCGAACTGGTCGCGCTTCAGCGCGGCAACCTGGACATGTGCAACCTGGCTCCTGCCGACATCTCGAAGCAGATCCCGGCGTGGTCGCTCATGACGTCCGCGTACCTGTTCCGGGACTCGGACCATCTGAAGAAGACCTTCAAGAGCGATGTCGGCCAGGAATTCGCAAAGATGGCGCGGGACCAGCTGGGCCTGCAGGTCGTCACGCCGGTCTATTTCGGCTCGCGGCACGTGAATCTCAGGCCGGACAAGCAGATCAAGACGCCAGCCGACCTGAGCGGCATCAAACTGCGCATGCCTCCCGGCGAGTTCTGGCAGTTCCTCGGCGAATCGATCGGCGCGAATCCGACGCCGGTGGCCTATGCGGAAGTCTACACGGCCCTGCAGTCCGGCGCGATCGACGGTCAGGACAACCCGCTGGTGGCGAGCCGGCTGATGAAATTCTACGAGGTGACCTCACAATTCGTCCTCACCGGCCATGTGGTCGGCTACGACGTCATGGTCGTGACGACGAAGGTGTGGGACGCCATGAGCGCAGAGCAACGGTCCCGTTTCCAGGCGGCGGCCGAGAAGGCCATCGACGACTACACCGCGAAATTCAACGCGCAGGAGAAGGAAGCGCTGGAGTTCTTCAAGTCGCAGGGCAAGAAGGTCTACACGCCGGACCTGAATGCGTTCCGCAGCTACGCCCAGAAAAAATACGTCGAAAAATACGGAAGCGACTGGCCGAAGGGCGCCCTGGAGCGCATCAACGCCATCGCGTGAGCGGCGGATAACGGCCGCGAGACATCCGGCCGCCGTCGCAGGCGGCCGGCGGCCATGGCGCGCGTGACGGGATTTGGGCGGAGCATGAACTCTGGAAGGCTCCTCGCCATCGGGCGATGGCTGCGGCGGAGGGCGGAGAATCTCGCCGCCCTCATGCTCGCCACCATGTTCGTCTGCTTCATCCTGCAAATCGTCTTCCGCTATGTCCTGAACTACCCCGTCGGCTGGACCGAGGAGGTCAGCACGCTGATGTGGATATGGGGCGTGCTGTGGGGCGCGGTGTTCGTGCTCGACGAAAAGGACGAGGTCCGCTTCGACATCATCTACAGCGCCGTAAGGGAACGCACGCGACGCGTATTCGCCGTCGTCACAGGCGTCGCCCTCGTCGCCGCCTATGCGGTGTCCCTGCCGGGCGCGACGAGCTACGTGACCTTCATGAAGGTCGAGAGGTCGGCGTATCTCGGCGTCCGGATGGACTATCTCTACTCGATTTTCATCCTGTTCTCGGTCGGCGCGATCGTGCGCTACGGCTGGCTCACATGGCGCGCCATGCGCGGGCGCGGGCCGGACGTCGAGCCCGGCAGCGGCTCCGCCCTATGAACCCGTTCAGCCCGTTCGCGCTGACGCTCTGGACAATCCTGATCCTGGGCCTGTTCGGTCTGCCGATCGGTCATTCGATGATCGTGGGATCGATCATTTACCTCCTGATCACCGGTCTCGATCTCGGAACCGCCGCGGAGCAACTCCTCAACGGGATGTACAACAGCTACGTGCTGCTCGCCGTGCCGCTGTTCCTGTTCGCCGCCGAGCTGATGAACATCAGCAAGATGACCGACAAGCTGCTGCGCTTCTGCGACATGCTCGTGGGACGCTTCCGCGGCGGTCTCGGACACATCAACATCGCGCAAAGCATCATCTTTGCGGGGATGTCGGGGTCGGCCATTGCCGACGTCGCCGGAACCGGGCGCATCAGCATCGACATGATGACCCGGAACCAACGGTATACGGTCAGCTATGCCGCCGCGATCACGGCCGCATCCGCGGTCATCGGGCCGATCATCCCGCCGTCGATTCCGATGGTCCTCTATGCGCTCATCTCGGACGCATCCATCGGCTACCTGTTTTTCGGCGGCATCATCCCGGGCCTGCTGATGGCACTGGCGCAAATGGTGATCAACACCGCCATGGCGCACAGGCGCGGATTTCCGGTCGAGAAGCCAATCCCGGTACGCGAGTGGCCGCGCATCACCTTCGCCGCGCTACCCGCATTGCTGATGCCGGTCATTCTGCTGGGCGGCATCTATGGCGGCGTCATGACCCCGACCGAAGCTGCCGCGGTCGCGGCGGCATACGCCTTCCTGGTCGCCGTCATCCTGTACCGGAATGTCAGCGCGGCGGATACCTACGGCGCCGTCCTGGCGAGCGCCCGCTCGACCGCATCGATCGGCATGCTGATCGCCGGTGCGCTCGTCTTCAACTACGTGGTGACCATCGAGAATATCCCGGAGGTCGTCCGCAACATCCTCAGCGGCTACAACCTTTCGCCTTTCGCTTTCCTGCTGTGGGTGAACGTCATTCTGCTGGTGCTGGGCTGCCTGCTGGAAGGCAGCACCATCATCCTGGTCATCCTGCCGATCTTCATCCCGACCGCCAAAGCCCTCGGCATCGACCTCGTGCATTTCGGGGTCGTGACGGTTTTCAACATCATGATCGGCCTCATCACGCCGCCCTACGGGCTGCTGCTGTTCATCGTCTCGGCGATTTCCGGCGCACCTTTGCGCCACGTCATCCGCGACACGACGCCTTTCGTCCTGGCGATGATCGTGGCCCTGGCGATCATCACCTTCATTCCGGAAACGGTTCTCTGGCTGCCGCGGCTCATGGGCTACAAGGGCTAGGCGGGCCGCCCCCGAATGCTCAACGAAGCCAAGAGCTCAAGAAGGCAAGGCAAGGCAAGACATGGCAAGGCAAGACATGGCAAGGCAAGACATGGCGAAGCCGATCTACGTTCTCAACGGTCCCAATCTCAATCGTCTCGGAACGCGCGAGCCCGACATCTACGGGCGCACGACGCTTGCCGAGATCGAGGCGATGTGCCGCGACGCCGCCGCAGGCAGGCCGGTCGTCTTCCGGCAATCGAACCGCGAATACGAGCTGATCGAATGGGTGCATGAAGCAATCGACGAGGCGGCGGGCATCATCATCAACCCGGCCGCATTCACCTTCACCTCCATGGCCATCATGGACAGCCTCAAGATGTTTCCCGGGCCGATCATCGAGCTGCACATCTCCAATATCCATCGGCGCGAGCCGATCTATCACCGGTCCTTTGTCTCGCCGGTGGCAACCGCGGTCATCGCCGGACTCGGCACCAACGGCTATCCCGTCGCGGTGAAGGCGATGTACGAGCTGGTCTCCTCCGAGCCCTGAAGCGCCGACCTTCGGCACCGGTGCGAACGAGGCTCGACCCGCAGCAGAAGAGCGGTGAAGATGGGTCGCCGGACCCAACCGTCGGGTTCGGGGTTGTCACATGGCCTAAACAGGCCGGCGATCCATGACCGACCCGATCACGTCTCCAATTCAGCCGGCATCCGCGCCGCGCAGGACCGGATCCTCGATCCTGACGGCGGGCGGCGTCGTGCTGGCGATCGGCGGCTTGTATTTCGGCCAGGACATCTTCGTCCCCTTTGCCCTGGCCGTCCTGCTGAGCTTTGCTCTCAATCCTCTGGTCAACTGGCTGAGGATTCTCCGGCTGCCGCGCATCGCCGCCGTGCTCGTGGCCGTCACCCTGGCTTTCACCCTGATCGGCGGCATCACCTTCGTGGTCGGCCGGCAGATCGTGCAGCTCGCCAACAATCTTCCGAGCTACCAGACGACCATCACGCAGAAGATCAGATCCCTCCAGGCCTCCGCCCCAGGCGGCGGGGTGGTCGACAAGGTCACCACCACCATCCAGGATCTCAGCAAGGAGATCTCGGGGCCGGACAAAACGCCGGAGCCGTCCGGGCGCAACCTTCGCGGCCAGCCGGCGGCGCAAGAGCCCGTCACGGTCAGGCTGGAACGGGCTGAGGCGCAGCCGCTCGAAGTCATTCGTGCGGTCGTCGGACCGCTGCTGGCGCCGCTCGCGACCGCCGGTCTGGTCGTCATCTTCGTGATCTTCATCCTTCTCGAACAGGAAGACCTGCGCGACCGCTTCATCAAGCTTGCCGGGGCCGGCGACCTGCAAAGAAGCACGCAGGCGCTGAACGACGCGGCGGCCCGCGTCAGCCGCTACCTGCTGATGCAGCTCGTGGTCAACCTGACCTACGGCATACCGATCGGCGTCGCCCTTTATCTGATCGGCGTGCCCAATGCGGTCCTGTGGGGACTGCTGGCCGCGGTCCTGCGCTTCATCCCTTATCTGGGACCGTTCCTGGCGGCCCTCTTCCCCGTCGCCCTCGCGGTCGCGGTCGATCCGGGCTGGTCGATGCTCCTGTGGGTCATCGGCCTGTTCCTGCTCGCCGAGCTCGTCAGCAACAACGTCGTCGAGCCGTGGCTCTACGGCTCCAGCACCGGCCTCTCGTCCCTGGCGATCATCATGGCGGCGATCTTCTGGACGACGCTTTGGGGGCCCGTCGGTCTCTTCCTTGCGACGCCCCTGACCGTCTGCCTGGTCGTCATCGGCCGCTATGTGCCGCAGCTCGAATTCCTCGGCGTCCTCCTCGGCAGCGATCCGGTGCTGGCGCCGGAGGAGCGGCTGTATCAGCGGCTGCTCGACGGCAGCCTCGAAGAGGCTGTCGAGGTGGCCGAAAGCTACGTGGACGAGCATTCATCCGGCGAGTTCTACGACCATGTGGCGCTGCCGGCGCTTCGCCTGGCCGAGAACGACCGCCAACGCAGCACCACCGACACGAGTTTCAGGCGCCTTGTCGCGAACACCGCAATTTGCGTCGTGCGGGAGGTCGCAGAGCACGTCGAGGAAAAGCGCGGCAAGGCCGATGTGCCGGAGAACGGGCAGCCCGGGACGGCGCGTGCAGCGGCAGAAACATCTGTGCTGTGCATCGCCGGCCGGACCGAACTCGACGGAGCCGCGGCCGAGATGCTGGCGCAGGTCCTTGCCGAACGGGCCATCGCCGCGCGCGTCCTGCCGCCGATCGCCATCAGCGAAGGCGCCCTCAATCAGCTCGATCTTAAGGGCGTGAAGGTCGTCTGCCTGTCCTACTTTCATCCGCAGCCCCAGGCTTTCGCGCGCTACATCTGCCGCCGCCTTCGCCGGCATGCGCCGATGGTGCGGCTGATCGTCTGCTGCTGGAACGCGCCTCCTCACGCCGGCCATACCGACGACCTGGCGCGGCAGATGTCGGCCGACGCGGCGGTCGTCTCGATCGAGACCTGCGCCAAGCAGGTGGAGGCCTGGGCGTCGCGGCAGCCTTCGGCCGCACAACCTGCCGGGGCACCGGAGCACGAATATGAGAGGCTCGAAGCCCTGCGCGAACTCGGCCTGAATTCCGCCGCGAGGGCCCGCTTCGACGCGGCGACAAAGCGCGTCGCGCAGGCGTTCGACGCGCCCATCGCGCTGGTCTCGCTCATCGACGACGGCCAGCCTGTCCTGCCCAACGTCGCCGGCTCACCTTCGAACCCGCAGGCGGCCCAGAGCGAGCCTCGCGAGACATCGATCTGCGGGCATGTCATGGCGTCGGACGAGACGGTCGTGGCGGAGGATGTGACGAAGGACGCGCGATTTGCCGACAACCCCCTGGTGCTCGAGAAGGGCATCCGCTTCTACGCGGGCGCGCCCCTGCGCACCTCGGCGGGCCTGACGCTCGGTTCGCTGTGCGTCATCGACACCAAGCCACGCTCCTTCTCGGACGCGGAGCGGCGACGTCTTCAGGAAATGGCGCAGGAACTCATGACGGAGATCGAAGCAGCCGGACCGAGAAGCGCAGAGGAGATCCAGGCTCCCTGATGCAGCGGAGTTGTTCAGGGCCGACCGGCTGTGACAGGTTTGCGAGACGATGGCTCCAAGACCTTGATGAGGCCTTGGCTTGCGAGCCCGGTGCGCCGTCGCTACCGGCGATGTGCAGGAAGAGCGGGCGTGAGGTGCGCCTCGCCACAGGCCTGGCGCGCGAGCGAGGGGGGCTGCAGTGAAAATCGAGGGATGCTGCCACTGCGGCCTGGTCACCTACGAGGCGGAGGTCGACCCCGAAAGTGCAACGATCTGCCATTGCACGGATTGCCAGACGCTGTCGGGGACCGCTTTCCGCACATCCGTCGTCGCGCAGCCGCGCAACTTCCGGCTCCTTTCTGGCGAGTTGAAGACTTACGTCAAAGTCGGCGACAGCGGCAGGCGGCGGGAACAGACATTCTGTCCGACCTGCGGCGCGCCGATCTACTCGGCCTCGCCGGACGACCGGACGAGCGGCTACAACCTTCGCATCGGCACGATCCGGCAACGCGACCAGCTGGCGCCGCGCGCGCAGATCTGGCGCCGCTCCGCGCAGCCGTGGATCGCCGGGTTGGACAAAATCCCCGGAGCAGAAACGGAGCCCGGGCCGTAGACACAAGCGACCACATCCCGTGGTGCAAGCGCGCCGCGTCGGCAGGGCCGTCTCTCATGCGATGGAGAGCGGCTACAGATCGGCGCGCCGGTCCGCATTGCGGCCGCGCATGTAGGCCTGCGGACTGCAACCCATGTCGCTGCGAAACGCATAGACGAAAGCCGACGTCGAGCCGTAGCCGAGATCCATCGCCGTCTGGGTCACGCCGAGGCCGCCGCCCATCAGCTCGATCGCCTTGAACAGCCGCAGGCGCCGCCGCCAGGAGCGCAAGCTCATCCCCAGCTCGGCCTCGAAGCGGCGCGCCAGGGTGCGTTGCGACATCCCGAGCTCGCGGGCCCATGCGTCAGGCCCGCGCGCCTCGGCCGGATCCGCATAGAGCGCCTCGCACAGCGCCGTCAGGGAGGATCCCGCGCGCGGCCATGGCAGCGCGCCGGGGAGGGGGCGCGCGCGCCGGAGCTGATCAAGGATTAGGCCGGTGACCCGGCCCGCATACCCGTCACCACCCTGCTCTCCCTCGATCGCCGCGGCCTCGATGATGAGAGCCTTGAGCAGCGCCGAGACACCGAACACGGTCGGGCTCTCCGGAAGGCCGCGGCCGGCATCGTCGGCGATCCAAAGGCTGCGGAACTCGGCACCGAGCAGCGAGCCGACCCGGTGCCGCAGGCCCGTCGGCAGCCACACGGCCTGCTCCGGCGAGATCACGAAGGAGCGCCCTTCCACCGCCACCGTCAGCACCCCGGAGATGGCATAGACGACCTGGTGCCAGCGGTGGTCGTGCTCCGGGAAAGCGTGCCGCGCCGGGATGGACTGCACGCGCACGGTCATCGGGCGAGGCGGCGCCAGACCGGGCGGCGCGTGGATCAAGTGCCATCTCATGGCCAGCCTTCACTTTGGCCACTAATCTACAAGACTTGGCAGGCTGTGAAAATACGGACAGTGGGGCGTTCGCTATAAACGGCTGAAGCAGGACCGAGGGCCATCCCGTCCCGGAACGCGAAACTCGTCACGAGGGGGACGCACCATGCGTATCAACGACGACCTGTCGCGCGCCGTCATCGTCCACGCCGGCAAACAGGACTGGGCGCCGAGTCCGGCGGCCGGAGTGGATCGACGCATGCTGTTCCGGATCGGCGACGAGGTCGCGCGGGCGACCTCCATCGTGCGCTACGCCCCCGGCAGCGCATTTCCGCGTCACACCCATGGCGGCGGCGAGGAAATCGTCGTTCTCGACGGCGTCTTCCAGGACGAGCACGGGGACTATCCCGCCGGCAGCTACTTCCGCAATCCGCCCGGCACGTCCCACATCCCGGCGTCACGCGAGGGCTGCACCATCTTCGTCCGCCTCTGGCAGTTTCGCGACGGCGACGACGTGCAGGTCTTTCGGCAGCCTGGCGAAGGGCGCACCGTCGCTCCACGAGCAGGCGCGCTCGCGGCGACCGTCCTGTTCGACGACGGCCACGAGGAGGTTCGCCTCGAAGACTGGAGCGCCGGTGGACGCGTGCGGGTGGAGAACGGTCGCGGCCTCGAATTCCTGGTCCTGGCCGGCGGACTGCGCATCGGTGACGAGCGGCTGGAACCGCAAAGCTGGGGACGTCTGCCCGCGGGCACGCCTCTCGGCGCCGATGTCGGACCGAGCGGCGCCAGAATCTGGATCAAGGATGCGCCCCTGCTGCACCGAGACGTCCGTCAAATCCCGGGATCCTGAACCAAGTCATGCGCGTCAGCGGGATCTGCCCGTGCGTAAGACGCCGAGCCACCTGTCTGACCCACCGCAAAGTCCCGACGAAGCACCGATCCAGGAACGTGCCATGGCTCATCGCGACCGCCTGCATGCCGCAGCAGATCCGGCCCCCGGCCTGGCGCCGGCCGATCATGCCCGGTCGGGAACGGGCAACGTCCTGAGACTGGCCGTCGCGCAGGCGCTCGCCGGCGCGAACTCGGTGGTCGTCTATGCGACTGGCGCCGTGGTCGGCAACATGCTGGCGCCGAGCAAGGCCCTGGCGACACTGCCGGTCTCGATCTTCGTGGTCGGCATGGCGGCGTGCACCTTGCCGGCCGGCGCCATCGCCCGCCGTCACGGGCGCCGCGCCGCGTTCCTGGCCGGAACGGGATGCGGCGTGCTCGCCGGCTTCCTGGCCGCGCTGGCCGTTGTGCTGGGCTCGTTCTGGCTGTTCTGCGCGGCGACCTTCTTCGGCGGTGCGTATGCGGCCGTCGTGCTCTCCTTCCGCTTTGCCGCCGCCGACTGCGTGCCGGCGGAGCGGCGTGCGCGGGCGCTGTCGGCGGTCATGGCAGGCGGCGTGTTCGCCGGAGTCATCGGCCCGCAGCTCGTCACGCACACCATGAATCTGTGGCCGCCCTACCTGTTCGCGGCCACCTTCCTCGCCCAGGCGGCGGTGGCCGCCGTCTCGGCGCTCGTCCTGCTCGGCATCCGCCTTGCGGCGCCGACCGCCGCGGAGATGTCCGGCGGCCGACCGATCGCCGCGATCCTGCGCCAGCCCCGATTCATCGCCGCCGTGATCTGCGGGATGGTGTCCTACCTGCTGATGAATTTCCTGATGACGGCAGCTCCGCTGGCGATGCACCTGTGCGGCCTGTCGCAGGAGGATGCCAATCTCGGCCTGCAGTGGCACGTGATCGCCATGTACGGCCCGAGCTTCTTCACGGGACGGCTGATCGCGCGGTTCGGCGCGCCGCGCGTGGTGGCGACCGGCTTGGCCTTGACCGCCGCGTCGGCCGCCGTGGGGCTGAGCGGGGTGGATGTGGCGCATTTCTGGTTGACGCTGACCCTGCTCGGGGTCGGATGGAATTTCGGCTTCGTCGGCGCCTCGGCGCTGGTGCTGGAATGCCACCGGCCCGAAGAGCGGACGCGCGTGCAGGCGCTCAACGACTTCATCGTGTTCGGGGTGATGGCCCTCGGTTCGTTCTCGTCCGGTGGCCTCTTGGCCAGCTACGGCTGGGACACGGTGCTCTGGGTGTCGCTCGCTCCGCTGGCGGTGGCGGTCGCAGCGCTCGTCGTCACGGCGCAATCGCGCACCGCCGGCGCGGAAGCATGATGCGTTAACTGCGGTGCGGAAAGAGGAAACGGCCCCGCTGAAACGCTACGCCCACGTCGGGCGTTTTTCGACCATGAAGCGCGATGAAAATATCGAGCGCTGCAATTACATCATCTCCGAGACGCGGCGTCTCGTCGCCGAGATGGAGGACAGGCAGCAGCGGTCACGCGAGCTTCTCAGCCAGTCGTTCGATCTCATGCACAAGCTGCGCTCGCTCAGGCTCCCCGCCCGCCACAACGGCGGGAAGCGTTTCGACGAACCTGACGAATAGAAATTTGGTCGCGGTGCCTGCAACCCCCTTACACAGAGCATCTCAGCTTGTCCGGGGGGATCGTCGCCGCTGATCCGGTCACGCCAGCGCGAAGTCCGGGCCGCGCGAGGCTTACGCGGCCCCGGCCTTGGCGCTCGACTTGTAGGAGCCGATGCCCTCGCCGAGGAACTCGTTGTTGGCCTCGCGGATCTTGGCGGCCTCGTCATCGTAGAGGAATGGCAGGAAGGCGTAGCGGCGGCCGCGCGTCACCTTCGAGACGGCATGCAGCAGCGGCGTCGAGAACACGACCGCCCCGCCGACCGGCGCCTTGTAGCTGCGCGGTCCGTATTCCGGAAAACTCACCTCGCCGCCGTCGAAGTCGCCGTTGAGGTTGATCGAGACGGCGAAGCGGCGATGGGCCGTGCCCTTGGTGGTGTTGTCGCGGTGCGGGCGGAAATGACCGCCATCCTCGGCCGCGTAGCAGGAGACGATGTAGCGCTCCATGCGCGTCGCCTTGAAATGGTGCACCTTCTGGATTTCGGGCACGACGCGGCGCCTTGATCAGGGCGGGATCGTCGATCGTAAAATCCTTGCGTCGCTTGAAGTCGGGATCGGCGATCATCACGGTCTTGTCGCCGATCTGACGCACGAAGCCCGATTCCTCGCCGCCGTTCTTCTCGTAGAGGTCGATCAGATGGCGGCAGAAGTCCGGCTCGAACACGTTCGGCAAAATCAGGATCGGCGCCTGGATCTCGAAGCCGGCGAAGCGCTCCGGCGGCGGCAGGGTCTCGAGATAAGCGAAGAGGTCGGCGACGTCGCGGCCGTTGTCGGCGAAGGGCACGACCTTGAGCACGCGCAGCATCGGGTCGAGCACGATCCAGAAGCGGCGGCTGCGCACCTCCTTGCCGGGCTCGGCGTCCTTCGGCACGGCGCCGTAGAGCCGGCTGACGGTGGCGTCGAAATCCCAGAGGAAACGCAGGCCCGGCATCGAGTCGGCGACGCGATTCTCCGCCTCGTCCTGCGGGTCGAGGCTGACGCCGAAGAAGCAGGCGCGCACGTCGTCGAACAAGGTCCGCCGCGCCAGCACCTCCTTGATGGTGTTGCGGCCGCGCGCGTCGCCGGCGGAGCCGTAGAAGCAGAGCACGAGGTAGCGCCCGGCTGCCGTGTCGAAGACGTAGGCCGGGTTGCTGCCGGAGCGCTGGCGGAACCAGGGCGCCGGATCGCCGGGCGTCAGGTTGGTGAAGGATGGCTGGGTGCCGGTGACGGTATTCATCGGTGCCCCCGGGGAGCGAAGAAAAGCGTGGCGATTATACTTTGGAACGGCCCGTTTGACAGCATCCGGAATGGCTGCAGGCCCCATTGCCCGGCCGCTTTCGGCTCCTTAGGTTACCGCCGCTTTCCGGACCCATCCCATGCAATTCTTCGATTCCGACAGCGTGCGCATCGCCTATATCGACGTCGCGCCGGCCCAGGGCCCGGGCGACCCGGTGCTCCTGATCCACGGCTTCGCCTCGACCCACGCCGTCAACTGGGTCAACACGCTCTGGGTCAAGACCCTGACCGGGGCCGGCTACCGGGTGATCGCCTTCGACAACCGCGGCCACGGCCAGAGCGGCAAGCTCTACGACGCGGCGGCCTACCATTCCTCGATCATGGCCGAGGACGCGCGCCGCCTGCTCGACCACCTCGACATCGCGCAGGCCGACGTGATGGGTTACTCGATGGGAGCGCGCATCACGGCGCATCTGGCGCTCCAGCATCCAGCGCGCGTGCGCTCGGCCCTGATCGGCGGCATCGGCATCAAGCTGGTCGAAGGCATCGGCCTGCCGACCAGCATCGCCGACGCGCTGGAGGCGCCGTCGCTCGAGGCGGTGAGCGACCCGATGGGGCGCATGTTCCGCGCCTTCGCCGAGCAGACGAAGAGCGATCTCAAGGCGCTCGCCGCCTGCATCCGCGGCTCGCGGCAGGTGTTGTCGCGTGAGCAGGTGGCCGAGATCAAGGTCCCGGCGCTGATCGCGGTCGGCACCAGGGACGAGGTGGCGGGCCCGCCGCACGCCCTGGCGGCGCTGATGCCGAACGCGCGCGCGCTCGACATTCCCGGGCGCGATCACAATCTCGCGGTCGGCGACAAGATGCATAAGGAGGGCGTGCTCGCCTTCCTGGCGGAGCGACCTTAAATAGGAGGCGGGCGGCAGGGGCCGTTCACCCCGGCAGGGCTGGCCAATGGCACCGGCCGGCTTTCCACGTTTCATGGTCCAGGCGACCCCGCGATGAGGAGTGACGATCATGTCCCAGACCCGCCCCAGAGGCGAAGGCGCGGAGCCGATCGCCGGCATCGTCGACCCGATCTGGACGCGCCTCAGGCAGGAAGCCGAGGGCATCATCCGACAGGAGCCCTCGCTCACCAGCTTCATCGTCACGACCATCCTCAACCACTCGTCGCTCGAGGCGGCGGTGGTGCACCGCGTCGCCGCCCGGCTCGGCCATCCGGTGGTCTCGGACGACCTGATCGCGCAGACCTTCATGGAGGCGGTCGAGGCTGACGCGGCCATCGGCGAGGCGTTCCGCGCCGACATCGCGGCGGTCGCCGACCGCGATCCGGCCTGCACGCGCCTGATCGAGCCGGTGCTGTATTTCAAGGGCTTCCACGCCATCCAGACGCATCGCCTGGCGCACTGGCTGTGGCGCAGCGGGCGGCAGGATTTCGCGCTCTACCTGCAAAGCCGGTCGTCGGAGGTGTTCCAGACCGACATCAATCCGGCGGCGCGCATCGGCCGCGGCATCTTCCTCGACCACGCCACCGGACTGGTCGTCGGACAGACCGCGGTCATCGAAGACAACGTCTCGATGCTGCAGGATGTGACGCTCGGCGGCACCGGCAAGGAGCGCGGCGACCGCCATCCCAAGATCCGCCGCGGCGTCATGATCGGCGCCGGCGCCAAGATCCTCGGCAATATCGAGATCGGCGAATGCTGCCGGGTCGCCGCCGGCTCCGTGGTGCTGCAGTCGGTGCCGCGCAACACGACGGTGGCGGGCGTGCCGGCGCGCGTCGTCGGCACCGCCGGCTGCGCCGAGCCGGCGCGCTCGATGGACCAGCTGATCCGCGATATGGAAGGAATCTGATCAGGGGAGCGGGGATCGCGCCACATTGAAGCGATTCGCGCTGCCATTTTCCGGGGCCGCACGATCCTTCCGGCAAAGCGGTTCCGACTTTGCCGGGTCATGCTTTACGCTTGCCCCTGCTGCCAGCGCGTGGCAATGGGCTCGGCGCGGCACAGCTGATGAGGTCTCGGTGGACAAGACGGAAATGGCCAAGGTCGAGCGCTATCTGCGCCAGACCTTCTCGAACCACGCGATCCGCGTCGTCGCACGCCCGAAGAAGACCGACTCGGCCGAGGTGTATATCGGCGAGGAATTCATCGGCGTGCTGTTCGTCGACGACGAGGAGGGCGACCGCTCCTTCAATTTCCAGATGGCGATCCTCGATACCGACCTCGAGGATTGAGGCGCGGCGGGCCGGGACGCGCCTGCGGGCGCGCCGAATGGGCCGGTCCGGGACGTATTTACCGTGACCGGCGGAAACGCTTAACGTTCCGTTAAAAGCGGGGCAGGGTGGGCTCGCGGCGAAGGCGAGGCCCCCTCCATGCAGATCGACCCCGGAGCTATGGAATCTTTTCTGGCGCTCGGACTGGGCTTCGCCCTGGCCGGCTTGCTGGCGAGCGCCTTCGAGCTGTTCACCAACCGCCGCGCCAGTTTCGGCCTCCTCGAGAAGGGGGGCGTCGCGGCGCTCGCCTGCGTGCCGATCCTCGTCTTCTCGGCGCCCTTCATCATCCTGCGCAACACGGTGCGCGGCCGCCGCTTCGAGCGCCGGCCGATCGGCTTCGTGTTCGCGGCCACGCTCATCGCCGGCTTCTGGAGCCTGATGTGCGGGCGCGTGGTCCTCGACCTCGCGCACCTGATCGCCGGCGCTTGACGCCTGTCCCCGCGCAAGCTCTTGTCCCCCGACAGCACAGGGACCACGAGGGCAGGGGACAGATGCCGATTTACGCACTCGACGGCGTTGCGCCGTTGCTTCCCGAGGCCGGCCGCTTCTGGGTCGCGCCGGACGCGCATGTCATCGGCCGCGTGTGGCTCGGAACCGACGTGAGCGTGTGGTTCGGCTCGGTGATTCGCGGCGACAACGAGCTGATCGATCTCGGCGAGCGCACCAACATCCAGGAAGGGTGCATGCTGCACACCGACCCCGGCTATCCGATGACCATCGGGGCGGATTGCACCATCGGCCACCACGCCATCCTGCATGGCTGCACGGTGGCCGCCAACTCGCTGATCGGCATGGGCGCGCGGCTCCTCAACGGCGCCCGCATCGGCTCCAACTGCATCGTCGGCGCCCATGCCCTGGTCACGGAAGGCAAGGAATTCCCGGACAATTCCCTGATCGTCGGCGCGCCGGCCAAGGCCGTGCGCACGCTCGACGACGCCGCGGCCGAGCGCCTGCGCCAGACGGCGCTGCACTACGTGCGCAACTTCAACCGCTTCGCCAAGGGCCTGACGCGGGTCGACTGAGAGCGGGACGCCAGATTGAATCGCATCACCCTATCTCTTTTCGGGTGGCGTGATCTCTGCGCCGAAGCGGTGTCCACTTTGGCGGATCATGCTCTGAGCCGGTGGACAACCTGACCGCCTTCGGCCTCGTCGCCGTCACGGCGATGCTGGTCTTTTACGCGCTCGAGGCCCGCAGCCACTGGTTCGTCCTGGCGTTCGCCGGCGCCTGCGCGCTCGCCTCGGCCTACGGCTTCCTGCAGGGCGCCTGGCCGTTCGGCATGGTCGAGGCGATCTGGGCTGCAGTCGCCGTCCACCGCTGGCACCGGCGGGCTCGGCCGCAGGATGCCCATGACAGGGTGAATTAGCGACGTAGCCAGTCGATCACGTCGCTGGCGCTGCGGTCGGGCGGGAAAACCGGGTAGAACACGTGGCTGATCATGCCGTCATCGATCACGAGCGTGAAGCGCTTCAGGAGCGTCATGCCGCTCGTCTCGAAGGTCGGCAGCTTCATCGCCCGCGTCAGATGCAGATCCTCGTCCGACAGGACGGCGAACGGAAGGTGCAGGCGCTCGGCCGCTTCACGCTGATAGTCGGGGTCTTGCGTCGAGAGGCCGAACAGATGCTGCACCCCGAGGCCCTTCAGCTCGGCGAAGTGATCGCGGAACGAACAGGTCTGCGGCGTGCACCCTCGCGCACCGGGGATCATGTCCCACCCGTCCGGGTTGTCGATGCCGGGCTTCCCGGTCCGGGGATACGCGTAGACGATCGTGCGGCCGCGCAAGGCCGACAGATCGACGGCATCGCCGGTCGTTGCCGGGAGCCGCACGGACGCCATCCGGGCGCCGAGCAGGTGATCGGTGGCCCCGTCATCGCCTGGGGCGGGGATCGTCGACCAATCCGGGGCGGCTACCGTGCTCGTCATCGTCCCTCGGTTTTGCAAGGTGGCATCATCACCAAAAGCAAAAGGGATGGCCAGGGCCATCCCTCTCAAAGCTTATCCGCGAAAACCGAGCGGGACCCTCGATCCAGCTGCCGTCAGCTCAGCGCCGCATGATCCCGGATCAAGTCCGGGGCTTAGCCTTGGTCGGCGAAGTGGGGCCCACTTCGCCGGGTCATGCTTAGCGGTTGGCGGTGGTGACCGGCGAGGCAAGTCCGCCCAGGGACGCCCAGGTGGCGTTGTCCTGGCCTTCACGCTTCACGAAAACGTAGCCGGTCTTGTCCCAGGCCAGGACCGAATTGGTCTTGTTGTCGAGGATGAAGTCGCCGCGGTCGGTGCGCACCATGAGGACGGCGTGGCCTTCGCCCTGCTCGTCGATCACCACGGTCATGCGCATGGCGCGGCGCGGCAGCCCCTGCTCGACAAGGATCTTGCGCTTCAGGAGCTGGTAGTCCTCGCAGTCGCCGAGACCGTCGTCCGGAAAGTCCCAGCTGTCGACGACGCCCCAATGCTCCTTGTCGGTCAGGGGCTTGATGCGCGCGTTGACGCGCCGGTTGACTGCCACGATGGCGCGCCAGACCTGCGGCGTCACCGTGACGAGCGCCGGCTCGGAGGTGTCGACCCGGCATTCTTCCGCGTAGCGCTCGCAGAACCTGACCCAGCCCAGGACCGGGCGGGCCGTGCCATTCTTCTCGATCGGCTGGGCCGAGGGGAGAGCGGCCAGGGTCTGCGCCTGGGCGGCAACGCCGCCGGCCAGAAGGGCGCACACCACGGCGCCGAGGCGCATGGCGCGGACGGCGAGGCTTGCAAATACGCGTGCTGGCGCCCAGACTTGAGCACTGGTACTCAAACGCCCGAAAACGGCCTGCCGCATGCCCCCATTCCTGTTGCTTGCTTGACGATTCTTGGAATCAAGCTCGCACGGGGGCCGGGCCGGCTCAAGCCGAAAGTTAAGAGAAAGCTAACGCCACGGTCGCAGTTTAGTTCCATAGTGGCACAAAAGATACGGGGTCAGTCTGAGACGGGCCAGGACGGAGCCCCGAAAAGATGCGGGGCCGGTCTTGCGGCTGGCCAAGATGGATTCCCGAAAAGATGTGTGGCCGGTCTTGCGACTGGCCAGGATGAATTCCCGAAAAAATGCGGGGCCGGTCTTGCGACTGGCCAGGATGAATTCCCGAAAAGATGCGGGGCCGGTCTTGCGACTGGCCAGGACGGGTCCCCGAAAAGATGCGGGGCCAGTCTTGCGACTGGCCAAGATGGATTCCCGAAAAGATGCGGGGCCAGTCTTGCGACTGGCCCCGCGGCGGGCCCGGTCTGGGGACGGGAGGGGTGGGGACGTGACCGGACTCGCAAGCTCCCCGAAGGTGGTTCAGCGGTTGGCAGTGACCGTCGGCGAGGTGGCCCCGCCGAGAGAGACCCAGGCGCTGCCGTCCTGGCCCTCGCGCTTGACGTAGAGGTAGCCGGTCTGGTGCCAGGGCAGGATGCTGCTGGTCTTGTTGTCGAGGACGAAATCGCCCCGATCGGTGCGGATCATCAGCACGGCATGACCCTCGCGCTTCTCGTCGAGGACGACGGTCATGCGCATGGCGCGGCGCGGAAGGCCGGCGTCGGACAGAAGCTTCCGCTTGAGAAGCTGGTAGTCCTCGCAGTCGCCGATTCCGTCGCTCGGGAAATCCCAGCTGTCGGCCAGGCCCCAATGCGCCTGGTCGGTCATCGGCTTGACGGCGTTATTGACCTGGCGGTTGACCGACACGATGGTCTGCCAAAGGCGGCCGTTGAGCGTGATCGTCGCCGGCTCCGCGACGTCGACCTCGCATTCGCGCGGATGACGCTCGCAGAACCCGACCCAGCCAAGCACCGGCCTGGCTTCGCCGACCGTGGCAGCCGGGACCGAAGCCGCCGGCAGGGCGGCCAGGGTCTGGCCTGAAGTCGTCTGGGTGGCCCCGAACATGGCCGCGGCCACCAGCCCCCATCGAAGAATGTCGTGGATGTTTGTCATGATTGCCCCCCTTCCACGCAGGAGAGCATGCCCCTCAGGCCTTCCGCGGCGCTGAACCGGATAGATTCAATTTGATCGATCTCAAGCCTTTGACGCGGCGAGGGAAATTACGCCGAACAGGGGCTTGGCCGGGTCGCTCGAAGGATAGCTGTCTGGCTAACCGCCGATTAACCCTGGCCCGGCGGATTAGGGCCTTTCCCCTGGGGGCGGGGCGCCGGCCGCCCCGGTCGCGGCGGCGGTCGGCTGAGATTGCCGTGAGGGGTAAAGGTCGCCGCCCGACGAGGAGGCCGGCCGGCGTTAAGGTTTCGGCAAGGAATGGGGCGGGCACCGCGGCCTTCGGAGCAGGGCGGCGTTCTGGGCGGATGCTGTTTCGCGCCGTCCGCGGCGGCGGGACCTACTTACCTGTTGACTGTCCTGCTTGGCGCCGGCATGCGCAGGCTCGTGAGCGGCGCTGTGCCGGCTTTCGTCGCATGCTGTTCCAGCGATGAGCGGCAGGGCCGCAGGAACCCTGCCGCTCGTCGCGCCTTAGTTGGTGCAGACCTTCGTCACGGCCGTTTCGGCCTCGGTGCGAGACTTGTAGATGGTATCGCCGACGACCACCGTCGTGCCGCCGCTAGGCTTCGTGGCGGTCACGGTGCATCGCTTCGTCGAAGGATCGCGAACCACATAAAACTGCTCGGTGGTCGTGGTTGTTGATCCGCCTGTCGTCGTCGTCGTGGTGGTCGACGTCTGGGCGAAGGCCGCGCTTGCGACGAGCGCAGCAGCAGCGGTGACAAAAAGCGTTCTCATGGGTTTTCCTTCCAAACGGAACAGCCTCCGGGAGGCGCAACGTAAGAGGCCGCCACTGCGTTCCAGCCCCGTTCATCTGCTGTTTATCGTCAGCAACGGCGTGAACCCTCCTCGGTTAGGTGAGGGCATGAGTCACGCGCCCGAATAGACCGAAGATTTTCAGCAGTCCGGCCGCGATTGCCCGGAGCGATGGGAGGCATCGCGGCGCCGGCAAAGATCTGCCTCGTCTATTCCATCAGGTCCCGGACCCGCCTTGTTCGGCAAGCGGTGACCGCCCGGGGCGTGTCCGGCTAGGTGCGCGGCGGGCTTTGCCGCTGCCCTATGGCTCGGAGCGCGGCCGGCGTCCCTTTGGCGTCTGAGAGGTCGTGTCAACGGGTCGGGGGACCAGGTGCGCCGTCCGGCGGAGCAACTCCAACGAGCGCGCGATAATTTCCTTGGTTTGTTGGATCACCTGCGCATCGTGGTCGGCCGATGTACGGTGCTTCCGAGGGGGTGAGGCCATGACGGGCTCCCTCGTCCTGCAGGCGGGAGCACGCGCATCTCTCAGCCACCAGCGCCCACGAATTCGGATTGCCGGTGATGCGGGATCAACTGCGCAGGAAGCCAAATCGTTCCGAATGCTCCATGTGAATGCAACAAACGACCGGCGGATCTGCAGGCATGCCTCACGATCCCCTCGTCTCCCGCGCCGCTGCCGCAAGCGACGAAGCCCCGCCCGCCCCGGCGCAGTAACCTTACCATGCCGTCCTGATTGCGACGCCCGGGCGGCTCTGGCTTTGGTCGCCGGATGCAGTGGCAGCCAGCCCAGACCGCACCCACGCGAACGCGCGTCCTCGTCGCCAGCGAGCACGGACATGTCCGGATCGCCCGCCGTGCCCCGGTGCGCTGGTATGATGACGCCGACAGCCTGATGGACCCGCCGGCGTGGTGGATGCCGTTGCCGGCAGGGCCGGCCGAAGCGCCGATGCAGAAACCTCCGCGCCGGCTCAAAGCGCGGTGACTCGTGCGGCGCTGCCGCGGCGATGCCCTCGCCAAACCGGAATGCCCGCACAAGGGCGGGCATGACAGGGGGCGGGCATGACAGGCGGGGCGGGATGCGCGCGATGGATGGATCGCCGCGTCCCCGAATGACGCCTGGGATGGGCGCGCGCTACAGGACGATGTTCTCGTCGAAAAGCTCGGGCGGCAGCGGCCGCAGGAATTCCACGGCGATGCCGTCCTGGAAGCGGCGCACCACTTTTCCGGGCGTGCTGCCGACGATCACGCTGGTGCCGACGTCCGGGCCGTTGTCGATCGACACGCCGGCTCCCGTCCGGGAGATATCGATCAGCCGCACCGGCAGCTGGCGCCCGTCATCGAGACGCAGCATGGTGACCGGATTGATCGGCACGATGCGGCCGTGGCCGCGGTCCTCCGGCAGGCCGAGCACCTCGCGATTGGCGAGCCAGGTCAGCTGGCTGGCGAGCTTGTCGCGCTTGCGGATGGTCGCCGAGAAAGAGATCGCGAAACCCTGCTCGACATGGCGGGCGACCTCACCCTCGAGGCGGCCGATATGCTCGAAATAGGCGATGATGCGCGCGCCGATCTCGCCCTTGACCGGCGCCAGAAGAAGGGCGCCGCCGGGCGAGATGTCGACGGTCTGGCAAGGGTATTCGTGACGGTTGGGGAGCATGTAGCGCCCGAGCAGCGCGACCCGAACGCGCTGATGCCGCCGCCGCTCGACCGGTCGTGAGCGTGGCCCGGCAGCTGCGAGGCGTTGCACTTGCGTCATGCCCTTCGGTGGTCACATGCCAGAAGATGGTCCGGGCAAGACGATAGGGCGCAGCAGTTAACGCGCGCTTATGGCGGATCGAATCGGCGAAGCCGTCGCTCCGACCGCTCAGGCCGGCTCGCGGTCCGAGACGCGCCCGCCCTGGTGGAGCACGAACTGCCGGCGCTTGTCCGCGGGCGTTTCGATCCGCCGCCACTCCTGGCGCGCCCGGCCGGACGGCCAGATCACGCGCAGCGAGGCGGTCTCGAGGCAGTCGAGGGCGTGAAGGCCGAGCCACGGCGGCACCAGCATCGGTGACATCACGCCGAGAATGCGGCTGTGGGTCTGCCCGCTGTGGCGTAACGGCAAGAGCAGCATCTCGAGCTCGAGCGTCGCCCCTTCGGGCGTGAGGCCGACGAGGCCGGCGACGACGCCAGCGGTCTCGTCGCTGACGATCTCGATGAAATGCCTGATCTCCTCGCGCCCGGCTTGCGGCCAGAGCTCGTGCAGGGGGCTGCCCTTGAGCTCGCGGCCGAAGAGCGCGCACAGGCGCGTGCCGGCGAGGCGGATGCAGGCGGCGCCGTGGGGCTCGGTCTCGAGAATGAAGGAATCGGCCAGGATATGCCGGATCTCGCCGGGGTCGATATCGCGGCGCTCGGGCGCGGCGCGCTGGCCGCGCAACGCATCCCAATAAGCGAAGAGCATCCGTGATGTGGCGTGCTTCATGCCTCGTGCGGCCGGCACATCTCGCGCCGTCGACCGTCCCTGTTTGAACCAATCGCCCCCTGGCGGCGGCAATTCCGCCGCGCGCCGCGGAGGTTAGCGCTTCTCCTGCAGGGGACACGCCGAAACCGCAGCGAGGTGCCGGAAACCAATCCTTAAGGTTAAGAGCGCGCCGCGGCCGGGCGCGGCGATTCCGATCGGTTTCGGCTTGCGCGGCGGGGCGGGGTCGCCATCTAGGGCGAGGATCGTTTCAGGTTGAATCGGTCCGGCCCTGTTCCTTCTTGAGCCGCATGATCCCGGATCAAGTCCGGGACATGCCTTTTTCGGCGAAGTGGTGTCCATCCCGGATCACGTCCGGGCAGGCTTTCGCCGGATCGTGCCCTGAGACGTGATGCTGCAGACCTTGCCCCCCGAACGACGGCTCCGCGAGCCCATCTTCAACATCCCCGCCGTCGTCGTGGCCAGCATCGGGCTGGTCCTGGCGGCGCACGGGCTGCGCTCGGTCCTGTCGGACGAGACCGATCTGCGGCTGCTGCTCGACCTCGCCTTCATCCCGGCGCAGTGGACCGCCGCCTGGGACCTGGCGACGCCCCAAGCGTTGCTCGACCGCGTCGGCAAGGACGGGGCAGAGGCCGACGCGCCGCTGCGCCTGGCGCTGGCGCAATACGTCCTGCGCGACGGCGCATCGCCATACTGGTCGCCCGTCACCTACGCGGTGCTGCATGGCTCATGGGGCCACGTGGTCCTGAACAGCCTGTGGTTGGCCGCCTTCGGCACGCCGGTCGCGCGCCGCTGCGGCGGGCTGCGCTTCCTCGCCCTGGCGCTCGCCGCGGCGGTCGGCGGAGCCGCCGCCCATTGGCTGGCCCATCCGTACAGCGTGATGCCGATGGTCGGAGCCTCGGCCGCGGTGTCCGGGATGATGGCGGCGGCGGCGCGCTTCATGTTCGGCGGCGGCCTGCGGTCCGGGTGGACGGGCGACTTCGATCAGCCCCGGTCGAGCCTCATCGGCCTTCTGGCGAATTCGCGGGCGGCGCTGTTCGTCGGCCTCTGGTTCGCGGTCAATCTCCTGTTCGGAATTGTCGCGGCACCGCTCGGCATCACCGACGCGAGCATCGCCTGGGAAGCGCATATCGGCGGCTTCCTGGTCGGCCTCCTGCTGTTCCCGCTGATCGACCCGCCGGGAGGCGTGCGCACACGCGTGACTTGAAAGACGGGCCGGCACCTCGCACAATCGCAGCCGGCGGAACCGACGCGCCAGGGAGCAGGGCATGAATGTCGAGCACATTCTTTCCGAGAAAGGTCGCAACGTCGTGACCATCGACCCGCAATGCACGCTGGCGGAGGCGGCACGCACCCTGTCCGACAAGCGCATCGGCGCGGTCGTCGTGAGCAGCGGCGGCCAGCCGGTGCTCGGCATCCTGTCGGAGCGCGACATCGTCCGCGCCATCAACGAAAAGGGCGCCGCGGCTCTCAGCGACCCGGTGTCGCGCTACATGACCGCCAAGGTCGTGACCTGCACCGGCCGCTCGGCCATCAACGAACTGATGGAGATCATGACCAACGGCAAGTTCCGGCACGTGCCGATCGTCGAGGACGGCAAGCTGAACGGCATCGTCTCGATCGGCGACGTGGTCAAATACCGCCTGGCGGAGATCGAGGGCGAGAGCCGCGCCCTGCGCGACTACATCGCCACCGCATGAGCCTGCGCAGGTAAAGCGGGACCGCTTCGATCGTCCCGCCCCACGGCGAGCGCCGTCTCAGCCGACCTTCCGGGATTCCTCGATCAGCTCGTAGATGTCGGGCAGGGCGCGCTCGGTCGCCTCGCGGCCGAGCTCGATGCACTCGTCGGCGCGATGGAACTCGAACAATCCGACAGGCGACAGCTTCGGGCAGATCATCACGTCGGGCGGATCGCCGGCGAGGCGCGAGCGGGCGATGCGGTCCTGGGTGATGTTGAAGGCGTCGACCATCACGGCGGCGATGCCGGGGGCGTCGGAGATCTTCGGCCGGGCCGGCGCCTCGCGCCGCCCGCCAAAGAAGGCCCAGCGGCGCGGCTCCTCGATCGCCATCTCGACGATGTCCTCGTCGGCGCCGTGCGACTGGATGACCGTGCCGCGCAGACGGATGTCGCCATTGAGGTTGACGCAGATCACCAGATCGGCGCCGAGGGCGCGGGCCACGGTGACCGGAATCGGATTGACCAGGGCGCCGTCCATCAGCCAGCGGCCGCCGAGCTTGACCGGATCGAACACGCCCGGCAGCGCATAGGACGCGCGCATCGTCTCGACGAGGGGCCCGCGCGTCAGCCAGATCTCGTGCCCGGTGCCGAGCTCGGTGGCGACGGTGGCGAAGCGCAAGGGCAGGGACTCGACGCGCGCCGTGCCGAGGTCGCGCTCGAGCAGCCGCCTGAGACGGTCGCCGGCGATCAGCCCCGAGCCGCTGATGTGAAAATCCAGAAGTCCCATGACGCGGCGCTTGGTCAGCGACTGCGCGAAGGTCTCGAGCTCGTCGAGCCGCGAGGCGGCGTAGCAGCCGCCGACAACGGCGCCGATCGAGCATCCGGCGATCACGTCGGGCACGATGCCTTCGCGCTCGAGGACGCGCATGACGCCGATATGCGACCAGCCGCGGGCGGCGCCGCCGCCGAGCGCCAGCCCGATCTTGAGCCGCTTGCGCGGCTCGCGCTCGGCGGGAACGCTATTCACCGTCTCTCCGCCTTCGCCGCCGGGTCCGAAGGCACGGCGGGCAATGCCGTCCCACAACATGGCAAGGTCTTTCCCAAAGCCGCCATCAACATCTCACACATCCATGAAGCGCTTATGAATGATCCCGGTGACATATGGGACGCCAAGAACACGAAGGTTAACGAATCATCCCTGTTCGCTCAGGCGAAGGGCGCTCGCGCCCGCCTCGGCGAGCGATACGACGCGGTAGAAACACGAGCGGCGGCCCGTGTGGCAGCAGCCGCCGTCGCCGCCGACGCGCACCTTCAGCCACACGGCGTCCTGGTCGCAATCGACCCGCATCTCGACGACGCTCTGAACCTGGCCGCTGGTCGCCCCCTTGCGCCACAATTCGCGGCGGGAGCGCGACCAGTACCAGGCTTCGCGCGTCTTCATGGTGCGGGCGAGCGCCTCGGCGTCCATATGCGCGACCATCAGCACCTCGCCGCTGTCGGCGTCGGTGGTGACGCAGGTGACGAGCCCGTCCGGCCCGAAGCGCGGCATCAGGACGGCGCCTTCCTCGACTTCGGTCCGCGAGCCGGGCGGGGGAAAAGGGGACGGAGCGTTCATGACCCATGATCCGGAACGAAACGCCCGGCAGCAAGGCCGGGCGCCGTTCAAGAGACGCGAATGACCCGTGAGGTCAAGCGCCAAGCATGATCTGCGAAGCAGGGGCCGCTTCGCCCATAGAGATCAAACGGGCCAGCTAGCCGCCGCGCACCAGGGTGAGGAAGCGGACCTGCTCGGCCGGCTCGTCGCGGAAGCGGTCCGTGAAATGGGTGGTGATGGTCGTGGCGCCCTCCTTCTGCACGCCGCGGATGGACATGCAGAAATGCTCAGCCTCCAGCATTACGGCGACGCCGTGCGGCTTGAGCACGCTGTCGATCGCCTCGGCGATCTGCACGGTCATGGTTTCCTGCGTCTGCAGGCGGCGGGCATAGGCGTCAACGAGCCGCGCCAGCTTCGACAGGCCGACCACGCCGCCCGAGGGGTAATAGGCGACGTGGGCCTTGCCGAGGAACGGCACCATGTGGTGCTCGCAATGGGAATAGAACGGGATCTCGCGCACCAGCACGAGCTGGCTGTAGCCCTCGACCTCCTCGAAGACCCGGTCGAGGATCTCTTCGGGCTTGTCACGATAGCCCTTGAAGAGCTGCTCGTAGGCCTTGACGACCCGCATCGGGGTGTCGGCCAGCCCCTCCCGCGACGGGTCGTCGCCCGCCCACTGGATCAGGGTGCGCACGGCCGCCTCGGCCTCCTCGCGGCTCGGGCGCTGAACGGACTTGTCGGCGGTGGCCTGTGCCATACGCGCGGACAAGGACTTAACCACGGCATCCATGTGGTGCCTCCCGCCTTGTTGTCTGACCTATCGTGGCGCCACTCCGCCGCAACCTCCGGCCCTGCCCAGGGGAACTATTCCTCGGCCGGAACCGGCCGCGGCTCGCCTTGGCGAGGGCCTGCCCCTATATATTGGGCCTGGAGGACCGGACGGCAATGCAGCCTTCCGGGCAAGCTTCTGCAATGCTGAACGACATCTACAACAAGCGCATCCTGGAACTGGCCGCCAACATCCCCCGGCTCGGCCGGCTGCCGGCGCCGGATGCGTCCGCCAAGGCCCATTCCAAGCTCTGCGGCTCGACCGTGACCGTCGACCTCAAGGTCGACGGCGACCTCGTCACCGATTTCGCCCACGAGGTGAAGGCCTGCGCCCTCGGCCAGGCATCCTCGTCGATCATGGCGCGGCACGTGGTCGGGTCGACGGCCGGGGAGCTGCGCGCGGTGCGCGACGCCATGCGGCGCATGCTCAAGGAGAACGGGCCGCCGCCGGACGGCAAGTGGCATGACTTGGCGGTGCTCGAGCCGGTGCGCGACTTCAAGGCCCGCCACGCCTCGACCATGCTGACCTTCGACGCGGTCGTCGACGCGCTCGGCCAGATCGAAGCGCGGCAGTCCGCTTCCGCAGCAGGGTGAGCGCGACGCTCAGCATGCTGTCCCGCCGCGGTGCCCACCACCTCATCCGCGCCTACCAGCTCACGCTCTCGGCCCTGATCGGCCGGCAGTGCCGGCACTTGCCGTCCTGCTCCGAATACACGGACGAGGCGATCAGCCGGCACGGCGTGTGGGCTGGCGGCTGGATGGGCTTTGCGCGCATCTGCCGGTGCGGCCCGCTCGGCACCAGCGGCATCGACCTTGTCTGCGAAGAACTGCCGCTCCGGGCGCGCTGGTATGCGCCGTGGCGCTACGGCCGCTGGCGCGGCGTCAACCCGCCGCCCGCGCAACCTGCAACGGATGCGTCCGGTCAGGCGCGGGGCGGATAGGGTTTTCGTTCAGCCGCCGGAGCCGCACGCCTGCGGTTCGGTGAAGACGCGGTCGGCAGCAGCGTCGCGTTTGGCAAGATGCCATGCCATGATGGCGAGGGAGCAGCGGTTGCGCGGATGCGCGAGCTGGGCGTCGAGATAGGCCTGAACCGGCTGCGACAGCCACCAGCTCATCGACACTTCCGGCAGCTTGGTCGGGCTGTCCTTGCGTTCCATGAGGCTGTCGTAGACGGCGACGCGAATGTAGTGCGCCGGGATGGCGCAGTCCCCGCCGCCGTTGCAGAAGGTGTAGCGGGCATGGTCCTCGACCAGCCGGACGGCGACGTTCGCGGCCTCGTTGCCGTGACCGCTGCGCGTCTCGTAAAGGCCTTTGATGGGCATCGAGACCGACTGCAGCCAGGTCAATTCCCTGGCGTCCGGGAGGGTCGGCGAGGGCTCGGGCCGCGGATCGCGCCAGTCGCTGTCGCGCAGCGCGAGCGGCTCGTTGGTGATGTGAAGGATCACCGGCCGCAATCCGTATTCGGCGATCAGGGCGTCGGCGATATCGGCGGCCGTGGCAAGGCCGTCGTTCTCGAAGAAGCCGCCGTCGACGATGCGGTCGACGGTGTTGCCGTCCTGATTGCGCAGGGTTCCGGGCGGAGAGATGATCGGGAAGCGGGCGCTCATCGTGGCGATCGTCGACAGCCGAAAATCGGCGCCCTCGTCGGACGCGGTGACTACCGCGCGCGGAACGATGCCTTCGCTCGACGCGAGCTTGGGCTCGGCGCAAGGCGCCTGCGGCCGCTCGGGCGCGCTTGCGCCACTGCCGACGATCTCGAACAGATCGTAGCCCTCCTCGAGATGGCTCGCCACGCCGCGCTTGCCGTCCGGGTAGGTCCGGCATTGCCAGGGCCTGACGTCCGAAGACAGGATGCGGCGGCCGGTCTCGACCGATGATCCGTTCACGAACAACAGCGGGATCCAGCTGCCCTGGGCAGCCGCAACGCCGCCTTCGGCCGTCAGATAGCCGAACCGGCGCTCCAGCCCGTCCGGATGACGGGCGCTCGCCGGAGCGTCCTTGCTGGCCGTGACGATGGCAGCGTAGCGCCGCTCCCAGGCGCGCTCGAGCAGGACCGCCCGGTCCTGCCACCAGGGATCGCGGCCGCGGAACCATTTCGGCACGGATGTGAGATCCCGGATGGCGACGCCGACAAAGACCGGCGACAGGAAATCTCCGGCGGTCAGGTTCTGCAGACAGGCGCGCCAGTTGCGGCGGGTCTCCGGCGCTTGCGCCCGCGCCGCCGCGGAAGCGCGCGGCGAGCGGAAATAAACTCCGTCCGGCGCGGTGCCGCACGGCCCTTCGCGCCACGCCGTTTCTCCTTTGGCGCGGTCCACGCTGTCTTCGAGGGCGGCGCGCGTCACGACGGCGGCCAGCGAGCTTCCCGAAACGGTCGACAGCGCGAAAAGCTGCCGCCCGAAATCACGGTAGCGGTCGTCGCTCCGTGTCGTGTGCAGAAGCTCGCCGAGGACGCCGGCGGTGAAGAAAGCCGCGCGGCTCGCACCGCCCTGACCCGCAACGATGATGGGGCTCGGGCAGCGCTGGGGATCCTGCATCGTGCAGTCGTTGGCCGTCATCCAGCGGGCGGCGGCGCTCGCCAAGGTAATCTGGCGGGCAGCCGTTTGCGCCGCCTTGTCGCCGTCGCGCAGCGGCAACTGGCGCGCGTCGTGGAACTGCGGCGAGAAGGTTGCGACGAGGGCGAGCGTCACGGCGACCATGACGAGCAGCGGCGCACGCAGCTTGTGCGACCAGGCCGCGACCCAGGTCAGGCCGACCACCGGGGCGCCGAGCATGAAGACGAGAAACACGGCGCGCGGAACGCGATCCGCGACCTGAAGCGGGTCGACGAAGACCAGGATGAACAGGCCGGAGATGATCACGACGGAGCTTGTCGCGAGCAGGTCGGCGAAGAATTGCGAGGCTGGTCCGACGGCGCGCGCCCGCCAATAGGATGAACTGAGCAGGCGCTCGAGCCAGAGCGGCCCGCTCTCGCTGATGCCGATCGCGCCAGCGGGCACTCCCGGCAGGTGCGCCGGCTGCGCCGCCCGCTCGACGCCGACCTGCCGCATGATGGCGGAGCGCCGGATCACGAACCAGGCGAACACGACGGCGACGATGGTGTTGGCGAACAGCAGCCAGCCGATCCGCTCGCGGGCGTCGGCGACCAGATCCATGCGCGCGGCCGGCGCCAGGTTGTCGCGGGAGAGCAGCATGCCGAGCCCGATGGCGCCGAAACAGGCGATGCCGAGGAGGCGCGGCACCCAGACGATGGCGCGCTCATAGGCATTGATCAGGCGCACCTGTTCCGCGACCCGCGCCGGCCCCTGCAGGCGGTTCGCAAGTGCCCATTCCTCGCGGTCGAGCATGCGGCGGGCGGCGTAGTGGACCGGCAGGGCCCAGATGAAGAAGGCGAAGACGAAGAACAGCAGCCAGAAGGCCGCGCCGACCGAAGTATCCGCAAAGACGTCCTGGGCCTGAGGCACCTTGGCCATCAAGAGGTAGCCGGCAAGCACGCTGACGACGCTCACGCGGCAGGCCCACAGGACATGCAGCCAGCGCAGCACGTAATCCCACACGCCGCCCCAGCGAAGCCATAGCACCAGCAAGGAAAGAACGATGACGCCTATGACGATGTTGGTCGCCATTGCGACCTCCACGGAGCTTAACCAGATCGAAAATCCGCTGTGAAACGTATCCCTATGCAAACCGCCGCCGTGTGAGCGGCTTCACACACAACTCTCGGCAAGTCTGGCGCGCCGGGTTGCTCCCGGCAACCCAAATCGATTAAAGCCAGCATCCCCAACCCGCTTACCTGCCTCGTTTGCAGGAGTGAGCCAGGAGTCATTCGATGATCACCCTGACATTTCCCGATGGCGCGCAGCGCCAGTTCGCCCCCGGCACCACCGGCCGCGCGGTCGTCGAGGGCATCGCCAAGTCCCTCGCCAAGCGCACCGTCGCCATGGCGCTGGACGGGCGGCTGGCCGACCTCGACGACGCCATCACGAGCGATGCCAGAATCGAATTCGTGAGCCGCGACGACGCGCGGGCCCTGGAGCTGATCCGCCACGACGCCGCGCACGTGCTGGCCGAGGCGGTGCAGACGCTCTATCCCGGCACGCAGGTCACCATCGGGCCGGTGATCGAGAACGGCTTCTATTACGATTTCGCGCGCAACGAGCCGTTCACGCCCGAGGATTTCCCGGCCATCGAAAGGAAGATGCGCGAGATCATCGCGCAGGACAAAGCCTTCACCAAGGAAGTGTGGAGCCGCGACAAGGCCAAGGAGGTGTTTCGCGGCAAGGGCGAGTATTTCAAGGTCGAGCTCGTCGACGCGATCCCGGCGGGCGAGGATCTGAAGATCTACCGCCAGGGCGAGTGGTTCGACCTGTGCCGCGGCCCGCACATGACCTCGACCGGCAAGATCGGCAACGCCTTCAAGCTGATGAAGGTGGCCGGCGCGTATTGGCGCGGCGACGCGCGCAATCCGATGCTCACGCGCATCTACGGCACGGCGTGGGCGAGCGACGACGATCTCAAGACCTATCTGACGCAGCTCGAGGAAGCCGAGAAGCGCGACCACCGCCGCCTCGGCCGCGAGATGGACCTGTTCCATTTCCAGGAGGAGGGGCCGGGCGTCGTCTTCTGGCACCCGAAGGGCTGGACGGTGTTCCAGGAGCTCGTCTCGTATATGCGGCGGCGCCTGAAAATCGACTACCGCGAGGTCAATGCTCCGCAGATCCTCGACAAGTCGCTGTGGGAGACGTCGGGACACTGGGAGTGGTACCGCGAGAACATGTTCGTCACCAGGACGGAGGACGAGCGCGAGTTCGCGATCAAGCCCATGAACTGCCCGGGCCACGTGCAGATCTTCAAGCACGGCCTGAAATCGTACCGCGACCTGCCGCTGCGCCTCGCCGAGTTCGGCGCGGTGTCGCGCTACGAGCCGTCGGGCGCGCTGCACGGGCTGATGCGCGTGCGCGCCTTCACGCAGGACGATGCGCATGTCTTCTGCACCGAGGACCAGCTCGCCGACGAGTGCCTGAAGATCAACGACCTGATCCTATCGACCTATGCCGATTTCGGTTTCGAGGACATCGTCGTGAAGCTCTCGACGCGTCCGGAGAAACGCGTCGGCACGGACGCCATGTGGGACCACGCCGAAGAGGTGATGGCGCGCGTGCTCGAGCAGATCGCGGCGCGCGCGGACGGCCGCATCAAGACGAGCGTCAATCCGGGCGAGGGCGCCTTCTACGGACCGAAATTCGAATACGTGCTGCGCGACGCCATCGGCCGCGACTGGCAGTGCGGCACCACGCAGGTCGACTTCAACCTGCCGCAGCGGTTCGGCGCCTTCTACGTCGACCACGACGGCCAGAAGAAGACGCCGGTCATGGTGCATCGCGCCATCTGCGGCTCGATGGAGCGCTTCCTCGGCATCCTGATCGAGCACTTCGCCGGCCACTTCCCGCTGTGGCTGGCGCCGGTGCAAGTGGTGATCGCGACGATCACCTCGGAAGCCGACGCCTATGCCGCCGAGGTCGCCGCCATGGCGGGCGAGGCCGGCCTGCGCGTCGAGACCGACCTGCGCAACGAGAAGATCAACTACAAGGTCCGCGAGCACTCGCTCGCCAAGGTGCCGGTGCTGCTGGTGCTGGGCAAGCGCGAGGCCGCCGAGCGCACCGTGAACATGCGCCGCCTCGGCAGCCAGGAGCAGCGTTCGATGGGCCTCGACGAGGCGATCGCGGCGCTCGCCCGCGAGGCGCAGCCGGCGGACGTTGCCCGCGCACGCAAGGCGACCGAGGCCGAGCCGGAGCAGCACCTGACGCTCGACGGCCATCACGTGGTCGCCGGCACCGTCGGGTGAGCGGGCCAATGGCGAATAGGAGAGCGGGTGGCGAATAGCGAATGGCGAATAGGGGGCCGGAAGCCCTCCATTCGCTATTCGGTTCATTCGCTGCTGCCGTCCCAGGGCCAGCGGCGGCACTCGCGCATCACATCGGCGCGCGTCAGTCCGATGTCCTTGAGTTGATCGTCATTCAGTTCTCTGAGGAGGCGACGCTCGCTGATGCGCGCGGCGCACCGCAGCAACCACGTGATCCAGCCGCTCCTGACGCGCCCGCGCGAGGCGGAGACCGGGGGCAATGTCCCATGCATGTTTGCGCTCCATCGCTTGGTGCAAATGATGCCGCGGCGGCGGACTGGCGTCCCTTGCGATCGCTTCGGCCGGGAGCGAAGCAATCGCCCGTGCCACCGCGCGCGTTGTCCGCTAAGGTCGCCTCATGAAGCCGGGAGCCGACCTCGCCTGGATTGCCTCCGTCGTCGGGGATCCGGCCCGCGCGCGCATCCTCTCCGCGCTGATAGACCGGCGTGCGCGCACGGCCAAGGAGCTCGCCTTCCTGGCGGGCGTCGCTCCGGCGACGGCCAGCGCGCATCTCGCCAAGCTGCTCGACGGCAAGCTGGTGAGCGTCGAGCCGCAGGGACGCCACCGCTATTTCCGGCTCGCCTCGGCGCTGGTGGCGCAGACGATCGAGGCGATCGGGCTGGTCGCCGCCGACGCACCGGCAGCGGCGACGCCGCGCTCGCGGGTGGACGAAACCATGGCGACGGCGCGCACCTGCTACGACCACATCGCCGGCCGCGTCGGCGTCGCCATCGCCGATGCCCTCCAGGACCGCGGCCACGTCGTGTTCGCGGATGGGGGCGGCGAGGTGACGGCGAGCGGGCGCGCGTTCTTCAGTGATCTCGGCATCGACCTGGCGCGCTCGAGCGCCGGCCGCCGCGTCTTCTGCCGCCCGTGTCTCGACTGGACGGAACGGCGCTATCATCTCGCGGGCGCGGTCGGCGCGGCGTTGTGCGATCACTGCCTCGCGCGCGGCTGGCTGCAGCGCCTGCGCGACTCGCGCGCGCTGGCGATCAGCGCCGGGGGCCGGGCCGCCTTCGCAAGCGCCTTCGGCATCGACACGGACCTTCTGATGCAAAGGGCGGTGCGTCCGGCCGCGAGCGCGGCGTGACGTGCTCTGAATGACTGGAGCGGGCGCGATCCCGCTCCAATCACTGCACCTTCGCCAGGACCTCGATGTCGCGATCGAGCCCGCTCTCGACCTTGAATTCGCGCGTGTAGATCTGGCCCTCGTGGCGCGCGATCAGCACGTAATCGCCTTCCGACAGCGTCAACGACGGAAAGGCGCCGATCGCCTCGCGGATCACGTCGCCGCCGGGCGTCAGCACGCTGAAGGCGGTGCCGGCGAAGGCCTCCCCGCCGGCCGAGGCGACCAGCTTGAGCGTCACCGTGGCGGCGCGGTGGTTCAGCGTCGCTTCGGTGACGCGGCCCGGCTCGACGGTGAGATCGGCGCGCATGATGGCGTTCGATTCACCGTAGGTCGACACGACGTGATACGGGCCCTCGGGAAGGCGGACGACCTCGCCGCCGCGCACCTTGCCGGCGACGAGGCGGCCTTCCGAGTTGTTGCCGACCGGCACGTAGACCGAAACCGAGAGACGGTTGCCGGGGATCGGGCTGTCGCCGATGGTGCCGCCGATCTTGAGCGCCCCGGCGCTGATCGTCAGGCGCTCGACCACCGGGCTGCCCTGCACCGAGATGCGCTTGGATGCGCCGGCAAAGCCGTAGGCGGCATGAACGGTGTAGGTGCCGGGCGGCAGCGCGAAGGCGGCCGTCGCCGCCGTCGACTTCTTGAGGACGACCGGCCGCGTGCCGTCGCCGCGCTCCTCGAACACGCGCCACACGAGCCCCGACTGGATCGGCCTCTGGTCACCCGCATAGACCGCGCTCAGATGGACGTTGTCGGCCTCCGGCGTCCCTCTCAGGCCCGGGCCGGAACCAGGCGCGATCGGCGCCTGGCCCTGAAGCTGCGCCAGAGCCGGAAGAGCGGCCGGCAGCAGGAGGACTCCCAACAATGCGGCGAGAGCGACGTTCAGGCGGGACATGGACGGCAGGCGGGCCTCTACTGGGTCACGGTTTCGGCCGCCGCCTCGTCTTCGCTGGTCAGAAGCTCCGTCGCCGCCGCGACCAGGTTGTCGATCGACAGCGGGCGGAAGCGGAACTCGACCCGATGGCGGCCAGCCGGCACTTCGACCCCTCTGAACAACAGATTTGCGCGCAGAATAGGGCGGCGCTCTCCGTCCACGTAGGCTTCCCAGCCCGGATAGTAGATGTCGTGCAGGATCAACACGCTGTTGCGGTCGGCCTCGTATTCGAGCGTCACGTCGTTGCGTCCGTAGGCGGTGATGCGCGCCGAGCCCTTCGGCGGGTCGGGATCGGTAGCGGTGTCGCGCAGGCCGTAATCGCCCTTGACCAGCTCGACGTCCCAGTTGTCCACCAGCGCCTCGTCGACCCGGTCAAATTCGGGCAGCTCGTCCTGCATGAGGACGCTCTCGGACTCCACGGCGATCAGGCGCGACGCCAGATAGACGCGCGGCGCGCTCGGGCTCAGGCGATAGATCCACATCGAGCCGGAGCCGTAGAGCAGCTTCGCTCCCAACAGCCGGGGGAAATGCCGCGGCAGACGCTCGAGCGGGCGGTCGAGCACGAGATATTCGAGGCCCAGAAGGCTCGCGAGCTGGCAGCGGTAGCCGCGGAAGGTGCGCGGGAACTGCCTCAGATTCGGATCGGCGGCGTTCTCGCCGGGACCGACGGCGCGCTCGTAATCGGCGAGGCGCAGCGGATTGTAGCCGAGCGTGTCCTCGAGCCCGAGCACCATCGAGGCGTTCTGCCAGGCGCCGCCAAGGCCGAGGATCTCGACCCGCGGCCGCTCGCCGCGGGCGTTGCGCTCGGCAAGCTCGGTCTTGAGCAGCTGCAGGCCCTGCAGCTGCTCGGGCGGCAAGGTGCGGAAGACGGCATAGCGGTCCGCCGGCTCGGCGTTGAGCGGGGAGGCCGCGTTGCGCCAGATCAGCTCGCCGGCCGTGAAGGCGACCAGCACCGATGCCGCCGCGAGGCGATAGGCCGGCGCGGCGCGGGCCGTCACCATGAGCCAGGCGATGCCGCCCGCAAGGGCAAGGCCGAGGGCCATCTCGGTGACGGCGGCAACGGTCTGGCTGGCGCGGCCGGCGAAGGTCAGCGCCGCGATCATGGCGGCGGCGACGAGGCCGAGGGCGAGAGCGCCGCGCAGCAGCGTCGCGGCCGAGGCGCGCAACGCACGAAGGTCGGGTGCGCCGTCGGCGATATAGCGATGCACCAGGTAGCCGGACGCGAAGGCGAGCGCGACGTTGATCAGGAAGGTCGCGTCGGCGGGGCGGCGATACAGATCGACCCCCGGGAAATGATCGAAGATGAACGCGAAAACCGGCGTATAGCGGCCGAGCGCATAGGCGAGGGCCGCGAGGCCGAGGACCAGGAAGAAACGGAACTCGCGCGCGAACAGCCGTCCGCCGGCGATGCCGTGCCAGATGATCAGCACCGCCGGCACGGTGCCGGCGAACAGGTAGTTGATGGCCCGGTCGGTCCACGTGCCCTCCGCGAGCGTGTCCCAGCCCGGGCCCCAATAGTCGTAGGTCCAGCGCAGGGACCCGAAGACGTTGCCGAACAGCACCGTGGCCAGGCTTTCCGGCGGCAGCGATCCCATGGCCGCCACGCCGAAGCCGAAGGAGGGCCGGTTCGAGGTCATCAGGAACTGCATGGTGAGCAGAGTCGGAACGGCGAGCAGCGCGCCGCCCATCAGGCCGATCGCGGCCAGCAGCACGACGCGCTGCCTGAGCCACGCGACGGGGCGCTCGGCATTCCACATCCGCCAGGCCGGCAGGCCGATCAGCGACAGGGCGCACAGGAACGCGACCTGGTCGCGGCCGACCGTCATCAAGGCGGCGACGACGGCGAACAGGGCGCCGAACAGATACGAGCGGCGATCGAGCGCCTCCTCGAGGAGCAGCAGCGCGAGGGGGTAGAAGCCGTAGCTGAAGATGATGCCCGTATGCTGAAGACGGGCCGACGCCGAGCCGCCGAGGACGAAAACCATGGCGGCGACGACCGCTCCCGCCGCGTGCCATCGGCGCCGGCGGAAGAGGCCGAGGATGGCCAGGGCGCCGGGCAGGAGATGGGCGAAAACGACGGCGTCGAAGAGCTTCATGGACGGCGAGGGCACGAGCCAGCCGAACAGCAGCATGGTGGGCGTGAAGAGCAGCGACTGCGGGTCGGCGACCGAGGGGTGCCCGCTGAAATGATAGGGATTCCAGAGCGGCAGCTCGCCGTTGGCCAGCGCCGAGCCCAGATAGCGGAGCATGGGATAGAAGTGGTTCTTCGAGTCCCAGGGCACGACGCTGTGCGTCAGCGGCCACATGAGCGCGGCGGCGGACCAGAAGGCGAGGACCGCCAGGGCCGCCACGGCGAGGTCGCGGCGGCTCCATTCGGAGCGGAGATGCGGTGGTTGGTCGAGATTCATCACTTGCAGCTTGAAGACACACGCACGCCGACGCCCCGCGCGGCGGGGCACACACGCGACCCGGACAGGCCGCTTCAGCCCCCGTCCAAAGGGGCAATCGAGGTGGGGATGAACGGAAGCGGTTTGAAACCGCTCTTCTTGTGTTTATGACGGCCGAGACCCGCTCCGGCGACCACGGCAGCCCCCCTTGATGTCACGCCCAGACGGGCGTGGAACGCAGTACCATGAGCACCATTGTCCCACACGCATCTGAAGCTGCGATGAACGAAACCCTGCAGTTGCTACGCACCCGCCGCTCCGTTGCGCCTCACCTTCTAGGCGACCCGGGGCCCGGTGCGCAAGAAATAGACACGCTGTTAACCATTGCGGCCCGGGTGCCCGACCACGGCCGGCTCGTCCCCTGGCGCTTCATCGTGCTCGAAGGGGAGGCGCGGTCCCGGATCGGCGAGGTGATCGCGGCCGCCTTCCGGGCCGACCAGCCCGAGGCGGACGAGGCGAAGGTGGCGTTCGAGCGCGGCCGGCTGGCGCGGGCGCCGGTGGTCATTGCCGTCGTCTCGCGGGCCCGGCCACACGTCAAGATCCCGGACTGGGAACAGGTCATGTCCGCCGGCGCCACGTGCATGAACCTGGTCCTGGCCGCCAACGCCATGGGCTACGGCACATCGTGGCTGACCGAATGGTACGCCTTCGACCGGCGGGTGCTCGATGCCTTCGGCCTGACGCCGGACGAGCGCGTCGCCGGCTTCATTCATATCGGCACGCCCAAGGAGCGCCCGGTCGAGCGGCCGCGGCCGGCCCTGAGCGACGTCGTCACCCGCTACTGAGCAAGCGATGTTCTACGAGGTCGCCAAGCGCAATCACGGACTGCCGCACGATCCGTTCAAGGCGCTGGTGGCGCCGCGGCCGATCGGCTGGATCACGGCCGTCAGCGCCAGGGGCGAGATCAACCTGTCGCCCTATTCGTTCTTCAACGCGGTGTCGGACGTGCCGCCCATGGTGGCGTTCTCGTCGCACGGCAGGAAGGACGCCCTGACCTTCGCCGAGGAGAGCGGCGAGTTCGTGTGCAACTTCGCGGCATGGGACCTGCGCGAGGCGGTCAACGTCACCTCGGCGCCGCTGCCGCGCGGCGAGAACGAGATGACGCTCGCCGGGCTTGCGGCGGCGCCGTCGCGCCTCGTCAGGCCGCCGCGGGTCGCGGACGCGCCGGCGGCGCTGGAATGCAAATATCTGCAGACCGTGCCGCTGACGCCGGCCGACGGCGGGCCGGCCAACTACTTTCTGGTGATCGGGCAGGTGCTCGGGGTGCATATCGACGACCGCTTCATCGTCGACGGCATCGTCGACACGGCGGCGATGCGGCCGATCATGCGCGCTGGCTACCGCGACTATTTCGTCGCGCTGCCGGAAGGCAGGTTCGCGATGACGCGGCCGAAGGGCGGCTGACGACGTCCGGCCGAGCCCCCAGCCGGGGACGGGTGGCGTTCCGGGCCACGCCGCAAAAGATCGCGGGCCGATTTCACCCTGAAGCGAGTTCGCTCTCGCGCGCGACCGTGGCGCGGCGCGGCGGCTCGTTCGCGAGGCGCGTCTCGCCCCGCACGCGGCCGTCCGCGACGGCATGCGCCGCGGCGTCATCTCCGGTCGGTGTCCGCACCTTCCGGGAGAGCATGTTCAGGCCCTCGACGAGGGTCGAGAAGGCCATGGCCGCGTAGACATAGCCCTTGGGCACATGCGCACCGAAGCCTTCGGCGATCAGGGTCATGCCGATCATCAGCAGGAAGCTGAGCGCCAGCATCACCACGGTCGGGTTGTTGTGGATGAAACGGGCCAGCGGGTCCGCGGCCAGCAGCATAGTCAACACCGCCACGAGCACGGCGATGACCATGATGGGCAGGTGGTCGGTCATGCCCACGGCCGTGATGATGCTGTCCAGCGAGAACACAAGGTCGAGCAGGATGATCTGCACGATGGCGGCGCCGAAGCCGAGGGTCGCGGCGGTCGAGCCGAACACGTCGGGACCGTGGTCGGGGGTGAGGTTGTGGTGGATCTCGGTCGTCGATTTCCACACCAGGAACAGGCCGCCGCCGATCAGGATCAGGTCGCGCCACGAGAAGTCGACTCCGAAGACGGCGAAGATCGGCTCGGTGAGCTGGACGATGAAGGCGATGCTGCCGAGCAGGATCAGGCGCATGCCGAGGGCGAGACCGATGCCGATGCGGCGGGCCTTCGACTGGTAGGCGGCGGGCAGCTTGTTGGTGAGAATCGAGATGAAAATCAGGTTGTCGATGCCGAGCACCACCTCCATCGCGATGAGGGCGACGAGGGCCGCCCAGACGGTGGGATCGACGGCAAGGCTGATCAGGTAATCCATGACGATGCTCTGACACTAAAGCTGCCGGCACGACGGACGTGCCGGGCGGCGACGGGCGAATCTGGCGTTCGGGACCTCTTGGGGTCGGGCGCGCTCAGCGGCCTTCGCCGGCGAAAAGCGGCGACAGCGACGCCGTGTCGCTCATGAGCGCGGCCCCGAAGCCGAAGAAGACGAGGAGCGCGGCCACGTCCCGATACGAGAGCCGACTCCCGCGCACCGGGTGCTTCCAGACGACCGCGGCAAGGCCGAAGCCGGCCACCAGGAGTACGAGACCGGTGACCGGAAGGATAAGCGCGAAGGGCAGGTTCCAGGAGGCCAGGAGCACGGTCGCGGCGATCAGGCCCGAGGCTCCCGCCAGCGCGAGCTCCGGACCCTGGACATCGTCTCGCTGCGAACGGGCATGGATGGCCATGGCGTTTCCTCCAACATCGGTGGCGCGTCCGCCCGTCCCGAAATGCGGCACGGGAGGCACAAGTCGACCTTGGCCCTGCGGACGTAACGTGCTAAAAAGTTTCAGTGTCGCGCGTAGCGTGACATCGTGTTTCGTAACTTTGAAATGGCGGCGGCGCAAGAGGGTTCTCGATGGCAGCATCGATTCAATTCGCCAGCGCGTCACCGGACGCCAAACAGCTGCGCAGGGCGGCCGGCCGTTGGCTCCAGGAGGCGCGAAAAAAGGCCGGGCTGTCGCAGATCCAGCTCGCCGAGAGGCTGGGCCTCAAATATTACACCTTCGTCTCGCAGGTGGAGAACGGCTTCGGCAGGGTCCCGTCCGACACCATGGAAGCCTGGTCGCGCGCGCTCGGCCTCGTTCCTGCCGAGTTCGCCCGCCACCTTCTGTCTTTCTACGATCCCGAACTCCACCGCCTGCTTTTCCCGGAAGAACGATGAACGTCATTCCCTTCATGCCTGCCGCTTCCGCCCTGCGATCCTGGAGTCCGCGCGAACTGGAAGCGCTCGTGTCCGTCTACGAGACCCATGCGGCCCGCGGCGACGCATCATCGTGGGACGTGGGCGCGACCGAATTCGAGGATCCGCAGTTCTTCGTCTTCGGGCCGACGCCGGAACTCGACTGCATCGTCGCGATCTCGCGCGTCGGGCGGATCTACGTGCTCGAGAACGGAACCGGACAGGTGCTCGACGAAGGCACGTCTCTCGACAACGTCGTTTCGCGGGCGAAGGCGCCGGTGACCGAGTACAAGCCGCTTGGCCTGATCGCCCGCGTCACCGTGGTCCTGACGGCGATCAGGGTCGCGTTCCACGAGAGGATCGAGCCGTTCCTGGCGGAAAGCGAAGAGGTTCTGCTGCGCGTCGCGCCGCAGTTCGCCGCCCTCGTGTAAATCCACCCAAGCCCCGTCATTCCAGGGCCGAGCGCAACGCGGAACCCGGAACCTACGTGTGGGGTGTAACATCAGCCAGAGCGTTGCACCCGGTCATGGCTTCCGGGTTTGGCCTTCAGGCCGCCCCTAATTTCGTTCCACCCGCGTGAGCAGGCGCTCGGCGCGCTCGAGATGCGGACGGTCGAGCATCTCGCCGTCGAGCCCGACGACGCCGGCTCCGGGATGGCGTCCGAAGGCATCGACGATGGCGCGCGCCTTGGCGATCGCCGCCGGCGAGGGGGAAAAGGCGTCGTTGATCACCGCCACCTGCGCCGGGTGGATGGCCATCTTGGCGACGAAGCCGTCGCGGCGCGCGTCGCGGCACTCGGCGAAGAGGCCCGCTTCGTCGCGAAAATTGGTGTAGACGGCGTCGATCGGGTCGATGCCCGCGGCCGCGGCGCCGAACAGCGTGAGGCTGCGCGCCAGCCGGTACGGCTCGGTGTAGCGCCCGCGGTCGTCGCGGTTGGTCTCCGCGCCGATGTCGACGGAAAGGTCCTCGCCGCCCCACGTCATGCCGGCAAGGCGCGGGCTCGCAGGCGCGAAGGTGCCGAGCGCGAACAGGCCGCGCGCATTCTCCGTGGCGATGGCGATGATCGCGGTGGCCCCGTCGTCGATGCCGAAATTGGCCTCGCGCACCGCCAGCTTGCCGCCGAGATGCGACACGTCCATGCCGCCCACCGCCTTGGGAAGCACGATGCCGTCGGGGGCGGCGGCGAGGACGCCGTCGAGGTCGGCGTCGGTCAGGCCGGTGGTCAGGCCGTTGACGCGCACGAACAGGCGCGGACGGTTCGCCTCGGTGCGGGCGCGCCGCAGGAAGTCGAGCGTGATGCGGCGCGCGTTGTCCTTGCCGTCGGGCGCGACGGAATCCTCCAGGTCGGCGATCAGCGCATCGGCGCCGGCCTGCATCGCCTTGTCGAGCTTGCGCGGGCTGTCGCCCGGAACGAACAGCAGGGACCGCAGCATCAGGCGGTTCCGCGCTTGCGCATGAAGGCCTGGCGGCGGCACTCGGCGACGAGCGTGCCGTCCTGCTTGTAGGCGCGATGGATGAAGTCGACGATGCCGGCGTCGGGGCGCGACTTCGATTCCCGCTTGGCGGCCACCTCCGTCGTCACGTTCACCGTGTCGCCTTCGAACAGCGGCGCCGGAAAGCGCACCTCGGTCATGCCGAGATTGGCGATGGTGGTGCCGACGGTCAGGTCGTTGACCGAGATGCCGATCATGAGCCCGAGGGTGAACAGCGAGTTCATCAGGGGCCGCCCCCACTCCGTCTCGGTGGCGCAGAAATGCGCGTCGATGTGCAACGGCTGCGGATTGAGCGTCATGTTGGAGAACAACATGTTGTCCATCTGGGTCACCGTGCGGGTGAGCCTGTGGCGCGTCACTGCGCCGATTTCGAAATCCTCGAAATACAGCCCGCCGCGCGGATGCGGCACAGGCGCTTCGCTTCGGCTCATCATCGATCCCTTGGCATGACGGGGTTCCTCCGTCGCGACTTAAGCTTCCCTTTACCATAACCGCCGCACTGTCGCGCTCGCCGTTCCACCGTTTTCCGGCCCGTCTCGCGGATACCAGTTCGATGGCGATGTTCCTCTTCACCACGCCGGCCGCACGCGAGCCGGCGCAGCCATCCACCCCCGTCGTCGACGCCATCCGCCAGGGCGCCGAGCGGACCGGCACCGGATTCGATTATCTGCTTGCCACCGCGCAGCGCGAGTCGGCGCTCGATCCCGGCGCGCGGGCGCGGTCCTCCTCGGCGAGCGGCCTGTTCCAGTTCATCGAGCAGACCTGGCTCGGGCTCGTGAAGGAAGAGGGGCCGAAGCTCGGCCTGAACAAGCAGGCCAGCGCCATCGCCACCCGGCCCGACGGCACGCATGTGGTGCCCGACCCGGCGGCCCGGCAGGCGATCCTCAGCCTGCGCGACGACCCGAAGGTGTCGTCGGTGATGGCCGGCGCCTTCACGCAGCGCAACCGCGACACGCTCGCCGCCGATCTCGGGCGCAACCCGACAGCCGGCGACCTGTATGTCGCGCATTTTCTCGGCGCGCGCGGCGCCGCGCAGCTGATCAGATCGGCGCAGCAATCGCCCTCTCGCGCAGCGGCGCCCGACTTTCCCGACGCGGCGGCGGCGAACCGCAGCATCTTCTACGACCGCAGCGGACGCGCACGCGGAGCGGGCGAAGTCTACGCGCTGCTCGCCGCCAACCACGCCGCCACCCAGATGAACGTGCAGGCGAACGCGCCGACGACGGCGGCGCCGGCCTTCGCGCCGGACCGGCCGCTCGCCTTCGCGCAGAGCGAGGGGCCGGCATTCCACGGGCTTTTCCAGACCGATACGCGGCGCGGGCCGATCTCGGACGCAGTGGCGCGCCTGTGGCGGCGCGACGACGCCAAGCCCGAAACTGAGCCGCTCGGATTTTTCCCGAAATCCAATGCGGCGGTGCCGGACATGGCTCCGAATCCGGCTTCGGCGCCGGTGCCGCCGCCGGCGAGCGCGCCGCGCGCGGAGCCGGCGCCGGCTGCCCGACCGGCGGCGCCTGAAGCCAGCGCGGAGACGAAGGGCGCGGCCCAGGCCCCGACGCCGCTCGAGCTCGGCCGCTTCATGAAGCGGCGCAAGTCATGATCGTGGGGCGGTTCCTGCTCTGGGCGCGAACGGCCCCGGCGGCACAGCGTGCGGACGCGGTCGCCGCCCTCGCACACGCCTTTCTCCATGCCGACATGTCTCGACGCGAGCACGAGGACGCGGAGGTGGCGCTGACGGCAATGCTCGACGACCCGTCGCCGCTCGTGCGCTGGGCGATGGCGGAAAGTCTTGCGGACAGCCCCGAAGTGCCGCGGCACCTGGTCGTGGCGCTTGCCGGCGATGCGGACGCGATCGCCGCCGTCGTGCTGTCGCGCTCGCCGGTTCTGACTGATGCCGATCTGGTCGACTGCGCGGCGCTCGGGGACGGGGCCGTTCAGCGCGCGATTGCGTTGCGGCCGTACGTGTCCGTCGCCGTCTCTGCCGCCCTGGCGGAGATCGCTGCGCCGGCCGCGCTCGTCGCGCTCGCGGAGAATGGCGGCGCCGAGATCACCGAAGCGAGCCTGGCGCGCATGGTCGAGCGCTGCGGCACCGACGCGGAGCTGTGTGCCGCGCTCCTGCGCCGTGCCGACCTGCCGCTGCACCTGCGCTATGCGCTGTCGCTCGAGGCCTCGAACGCGCTGCCAGCCGTCGTGGACAATTACGGCTGGCCCGGCGGGCCGCGGGCGCGGCGCCTGTCGGGCGACGCGCGCGAGCAGGCGACGGTGGCGTTGGCGGCGGGCGCCGGCCCGGACGACGTCGGGCGTCTGATCGCCGACCTGCGGCGGCGGGGGCGGCTGACGCCGGCGCTGATCCTGCGCGCGCTGCTGTCGCTGAACCTGCCCCTCGCCGAAGCTGCCTTCGCCGAGCTCACCGGATATCCAGTGGCGCGCATCGCCGGCCTGCTGCACGACCGCTGCGGCGTCGGCTTTGCGGCGCTCTACCGGCGGGCCGGCTTGCCGGCGCGGCTCGAGCCTGCCTTCGCAGCCGCGGTTGCCGCCTATCATGACATCGGCGCGCCCGAAGCCAGCGCCGGCGCGCGGCTGTCGTCCCGCATGGTGCGGCGGGTGCTGTCGGCCTGTTCCGGGCTGCCGCGCGAGGAGGCCGAGACGTTGCTGGCGCTCCTGCGCCGCTTCGAGGTCGAGGCCGCGCGCGAGGCGGCCCGCGACGCGGCAGGCGCGCTCGCCGACGACGCCGCGCTTGCGGCCGTGCTCGCATACGAGCCGATGGCGCTGATCGGGATGGACGAGCGCCTGCGCGACGCGGCGTGAGCGAGCACTCGCGGATCGGCGATCAACCGACCTGGCTACAGCAGGATCAATTCGGATCGAATCGATCCTGCTCTTCTTCTCTCTGTGTCGCATGATCCCGGATCGAGTCCGGGACAAGCTTTTTTCGGCAAAGCGGTGCCCACCCCGGGGCAAGCTTTTGCCGGATCATGCTCTAATAGCCGAACTGCTCGCGCAGGATGCGCTCGTCGAGGCTGTGGTCGCGGTCGTGCAGCATCACGAGGTCGATGCTGTGGTCCATCGACACATCCACCTTGGCGATGGCGCGGAACTCGGTGTGATCGGCCACCGCGCTGACCGGGCGGCGCTCAGGCTCGATCACGTCGACGCTGATCCTGGCGCGATCCGGCAGCAGCGCGCCGCGCCAGCGCCGCGGGCGAAAGGCCGAGATCGGCGTCAGCGCGAGCAGCGGCGCGTTGAGCGGCAGGATCGGCCCGTTGACCGACAGGTTGTAGGCGGTCGAGCCGGCCGGCGTGGCGATCAGCACGCCGTCGGCGATCAACTCCGAAAGCCGCACCTGGCCGTCGACCGTGATTATGAGCTTGGCGGCCTGGTAGGTCTGGCGCAGCATCGATACTTCGTTGATCGCCCGCGCGGTGTGCGTCCTGCCCGCGACGTCCCGCGCCTGCATCAGGAGCGGGTGCACGACGCTGCGCTGTGCCGCCTCGAGGCGCTCGAACAGGCCGTCCTCGCGGAACTCGTTCATCAGGAAGCCGACCGAGCCCTTGTTCATGCCGTAGATGGGCTTCGCCGTGCCCATCTGGCGGTGCAGGGTCTGCAGCATGAGTCCGTCGCCGCCGAGAGCGACGATCACGTCGGCGTCTTCCGGGCTGGTGTTGCCGTAGCTGCGCGCGAGGCTCGCCGCCGCCTCCTGTGCGTCCGGCGTCTCGCTCGCCACGAAGGCAACCTTGATCAACGTCTCGGCCATCCCTTTTGCCCGCCTGGCGGCGCTCTTCGAAAGCAGCCCGACACGGACCGCTCCAACCGCAGCGCTCTCGCATAATCCCCGGATCGCGCGCGGGCATGCATTTTCGGCGAAAGGCTTCCCACTTCGCCCCGTTATGCTTAACCCGTCAGACCCGTGAGAAGACCACGTGGAGCGAGATCGCTCCAGATTGAATCGATCTCGCTCTGATTATCTTTA
>DATBIR010000059.1:0-11713 GCA_036556825.1 Beijerinckiaceae bacterium | reverse complement strand
CCATGGCCTGGCCCGGGTCGATCTTGTTGGTGATGCCGTCGAGGCCGGCCATCAGCATCGCCGCAAAGGCCAGATACGGATTCGCTGTCGGATCCGGGAAGCGCACCTCGACGCGCTTCGCCTTCGGGTTCGTGGTCCACGGAATGCGGCACGAGGCCGAGCGGTTGCGCGCGGAATAGGCAAGCAGCACCGGCGCTTCGTAGCCTGGCACCAGGCGCTTGTACGAATTCGTCGACGGGTTGGTGAAGGCGTTGAGAGCTTTGGCGTGCTTGATGATGCCGCCGATATACCACAGCGCTTCCTGGGACAGGTCGGCATACTTGTTGCCGGCGAAGACCGGCTTGCCGTTGGTCCAGATCGACTGGTGCACGTGCATGCCCGAGCCGTTGTCGCCGTAGACCGGCTTCGGCATGAAGGTCGCCGTCTTGCCGTAGGACTGCGCCACGTTGTGAATGCAGTATTTGTAGATCTGCATGTGGTCGGCCATCAGCACGAGCGTGTCGAATTTCATGCCGAGTTCATGCTGCGCCGAGGCCACCTCGTGGTGGTGTTTCTCGACCTTTACGCCCATGGCCGCCATGGCGGCCAGCATCTCGCCGCGGATGTCCTGCGCCATGTCCTGCGGCGGCACCGGGAAGTAGCCGGCCTTTGTCTGCACGCGGTGGCCGAGATTACCGCCCTCGTAGTCCATGTCGCCGTTGATCGGAAGCTCAGTGGAGTCGAGCTTGAAACCCGTGTTGTAGGGGTCCGCCATGAACTTGACGTCGTCGAAGATGAAGAACTCGGCCTCGGGGCCGAAATAGGCAGTGTCGCCGACGCCGGTCGATTTGAGATACGCCTCGGCCTTCTTGGCGATGCCGCGTGGGTCGCGGCTGTAGGGCTCGCCCGTGGCCGGCTCGAGGATGTCGCACACGATCGAGAGTGTCGGGGCCGAGTAGAACGGGTCCATGACCGCGGTGACCGGGTCGGGCATCAGCGTCATGTCAGACTCGTTGATCGCCTTCCAGCCGGCGATCGAGGAGCCGTCGAACATCACGCCCTCGGTGAAAACGTCCTCGTCGACAATGGACACGTCGAAGGTGACGTGCTGCCACTTGCCCCGCGGATCCGTGAAGCGGAAATCGACATACTTGATGTCGTTGTCCTTGATCCCTTTCAGCACGTCTTTGGCGGTCTGCATACTGCCTGTCCCTTTACTGTCGTTGCCGTTGAGAGCCGGCGGCCGGGCGGCCGCGGCATTGATGAGAGAATGCGTCAGATCGCATCCACGCCGGTCTCGCCGGTGCGGATACGGATCGCCTCCTCGACCGTGGATACAAATATCTTGCCATCGCCGATCCGGCCGGTCTGGGCGGCCTTGCGGATGGCCTCCACGGCGCTGTCGACCATGTCGTCGGCCAGGACGATCTCGAGCTTCACCTTGGGCAGGAAATCGACCACGTATTCGGCGCCCCGGTACAGCTCCGTGTGCCCCTTCTGGCGTCCAAATCCCTTGGCCTCGATGACCGTTATGCCCTGCAGGCCGACCTCCTGCAGCGCTTCCTTCACCTCGTCGAGCTTGAAGGGCTTTATGATCGCTTCGATCTTCTTCATTCGAGGATCCGTTGGTTAATTTCCAAGCTGGCGGCGGGAGCGCCTGCCGCTCTTAGCATCGCGCACAGTCGGGTTCCATGGGGTTGTACCCCCCTTGGCGGGATTGATGCGCGAAAAATTGGCAGCGTTTGCCTAAATGTTAGGCGGTTTGGAGACGCGGTGAGCAGCTTGCGCGGAGCGGGATGGCCAGCTTGAGTGGCAACATGCCTATTCTTCTGACCAACAGCGAAATGCGGGCTGCGGACGCCCGGACCATTGCGGCGGGCACCGCCGGCTACGCCCTCATGCAGCGGGCCGGGCAGGCTGCGGCGGAGGCCGCACATCGGATGGTGGCCGGAGGCGGGAGCGTGCTCGTGCTGTGCGGCCCTGGCAACAACGGCGGCGACGGCTTCGTCGCCGCGCGCCTCCTGGCCGCGCAAGGCCACAACGTCGCCGTCGCGCTGCTCGGCAATCCTGCGAAAATCCGCGGCGACGCGGCGCTCGCCCTGTCGGAGTGGCGCGGCCCGGTGGTCGCAGCGCACGAGATCATCCCGGCGCGGGCTGACCTCCTCGTGGATGCGCTGTTCGGCAGCGGGCTTGACCGCGACCTCGAGGATGAGCCCCGCGCGGTGGTTGAACGCATCAATGCGGCCCGGCGACCGGTTCTCTCGGTCGACATTCCGTCGGGCATCGACGGCGACACGGGGCAGGTGAGGGGAGCCGCCGTCACGGCGACGCGCACCGTCACGTTCGCAGCTCGCAAGCCCGGGCACCTGCTTTATCCGGGCCGGGCACATTGCGGGACTCTCGAGGTCGCCGATATCGGCATCAGCCCGGACACGGTCGCGCAGGTCGGCGGCCGCACGTGTGCGAACCATCCCGACTTGTGGCGGGCGGCGTTGCCGCGTCCTCGCCCCGACGCCCACAAATATGACCGCGGCCACACCCTCGTGCTGTCGGGAGATGCGACGCATACCGGAGCCGCGCGCCTGGCCGCGCGCGGCGCCTTGCGGGCCGGCGCGGGTCTCGTCACCCTCGCGTCACCGGCCGACGGCCTGGTCGTCAACGCCGCCCAGCTTACGGCGATCATGCTGCGGGCCTGTGACCGGCCCGCCGACCTGCAGGGGCTTCTGGCAGACGCTCGCTTTAACGCGCTGGTGCTCGGGCCGGCGCTCGGCGTCGGCCCACGGACGCAGGAGTTCGTCTTAGTGGCAATGCGGTGCGGCCGGGCCACCGTGCTCGACGCCGACGCGCTGACGAGTTTTGCTGCCGAGCCCGGCACCCTGGCCGGCGAAATCGGTGGCCAGGACCGGCCGATCGTGCTGACGCCGCACGAGGGTGAGTTCGCGCGCCTGTTCGGGGGGCAGGCGGATATTGGCCGGGCGACGTCGAAGCTCGAGCGCGCTCGCCGGGCCGCTGCCTTCTCGGGCGCATGCATGGTGCTCAAAGGTCCCGACACGGTGATCGCCGCGCCCGACGGCCACGCCGCGATCAGCGAGAATGGCACCTCATGGCTCGCGACGGCCGGCTCCGGGGATGTGCTGGCAGGCATCATCGCCGGGCTCCTCGCGCAGGGCATGCGCGGCTTCGAGGCCGCTTGCGCCGGCGTCTGGCTGCACGCCGAGGCCGGGCGCCGTTACGGGCCGGGCCTGATCGCCGAGGATCTGCCGGAACTGCTGCCGGCGGTGCTGCGCGAGCTCCTGGGATGACAAACTTCCCCACTTGCCGGGAGAGGAGGTGATGGTCTGGTCGCTCTTTATGATCCCGGAAAGCTCGCTGCGCTCACTTCCCGGATGACCTGCGCGCGCGGGCGCGCGCAGGCGGGGCTCAGGTCACCTCGAACCAGGTCCAGAGACCGGTGTCGAAACGCTCCAGCACGGATGAAGTGATCGCCCATTTGCCGGGATTGTCCGCCACGAAGGCGATCAGCAGCGTTCGATTTTCCGGAATCTGCACCGTGTCGAGCCAGTAGGGGTCCCAGCCGTCGTCGGCGACGTGCAGCAGGCGCACGGCGTGGCCGTGGACGTGGATCGGCTGCACGACCGGGGTCTGGTTCTTCAGCGACAGGACGACCGGCGCGCCGCGCTTGACCGTGAACAGCGCCGGCCCTCCGGCCGAGCCCGAAGCTCCGTTGATCGTCCAGATCCGCTTCGGATCGCCCGCATAGACCGGCTGGCCGCCTGGCCCCGGACCGGCGCCCCCCTGGATCACCACGTCACGCCGCAAGGCATTCTGCAGCCGGATCTGTCGCGGCAGCTGCTTGTTCTCGGGCAGCGCCGCCATCGGGGACGCGGCATTGCGGGCGGCTTCGCCCTCGGTCACGAACGCGACGAGAGGAATGCCGGGCCCGAGCAGGGCAACGACCGCACCGCGCGCCCCGGCATTCATCGGACCATCGAAGAGAAGGTCGTAGCGGCCGCCGGGCGCCAGGGGCAGCGTCGCGCGCAGCGGCTCGAACGTGTCGGTCGGCTGCCCGTCGACGGCGGCGACGTAAGCCTTGATATCGTCGAAGCGGATGCGCAGCGAGCGGGCGTTGCAGGCATTGGCCAGGCGCAGCCGCACCCGCGCTCCGGGCGCCACCTTGACCTCATGGGGCACGCCTCTCCCGTTCACGGTGAGCCAGTTGCCGAGCCGTCCCGCGGCGGCCGCTTCGAGAGGATCTCCAAACGCTGCCAGGGCCCCGTCCTCGCCGAGGCGCCAATCGTCGACGAGCAGAGCGAATTCGTGATCGATCTTCGGCGCTTGCCGCTCCTCGACGACCAGCAGCGCCGACAGGCCGCGCTCGGCCGGCTCGCTGCTGCCGCCGATGACCAGCGGGCGGACCAGAAAGGTGCCCGCATCCGGCGGCGTGAAGCGGTAGTCGAAGCTTTGTCCCGGCGCCACCGACTGCTGGGTCAGCCCGCCGACGCCGTCCATGGCGTTGACGTTGCGCACGCCCTGCCAGTGCAGGGACAGGGGGCGCTCGGTCCGATTGCGCAGCCGCACCCGCACCTGCTCGCCGTGACGCACGCGCAAGGTCGGCCCTGGCAGCTGTCCGTCGAACGCCCACGCCACGGCTTCCGCCGCGGCGTCCGGGCGCAAGCGAAGGCTGATCGGCGCGGCGGTGAGCTCGCGCCAGCCGTCTGCCGAAGACGCCGCGGACGATGCCGTCGGAGGCGACGGCTGCGCCTGCGCCTTCGCCTTCGCCACGCTGCTGAGGCTGGCAGCCAGGCCGCCGATCACCAGGCGCCGGCTCGGGGGATTTTGACGCTGCAATGACATACCTTTCCCGGCAGGGCACAACGACGCCCGGGTGAACGCCAGATGAGGCCGAACAAGCCCGCGTGACAATGCGCAACGGCGCGGAACGGTGTCCGCCCTGTAAATTTTTTCCGTGCACGCCATATCGAACATGTTATAGAGCCGGCGCCCGGCAGAGAGGCCTCGTGCCGCCTCCCGAGCGGGCGTGGCGGAATTGGTAGACGCGCTGGATTTAGGTTCCAGTGACGAAAGTCGTGGGGGTTCGAGCCCCTCCGCCCGCACCAATCCGCCGATGGTGGTTCGATGGCTCCCGATCCAGGTGGGCAGCAAACGGCCGTGCCCTGCGCACGGCTCATGATTTTCAGGCGAGTGAAGGCGATTCGACATGCAGGTGACGGAAACCCTGTCCGAGGGACTTAAGCGCGAATTCAAGGTGGTGCTGCCGGCGACCGAACTCGAGGAGCGCCTGACCAGTGAGCTGGCCAATCTCAAGGACCGGGTGCGCATCAACGGCTTCCGGCCCGGCAAGGTGCCGGTGCAGCATCTGCGCCGCGTCTACGGCCGCTCGGTGATGGCCGACGTGGTCCAGAACGCAGTCAATGAGGCAAACCGCAAGATCGTCGACGACAACGGCCTCAAGCTGGCGCTCGAGCCGCAGGTTCAATTCCCCGAGAACAAGGAAGAAGTCGACAAGGCGCTCGACGCCAAGGCCGATCTCGCGTTCACCGTCGCGGTCGAGGTGCTGCCGAGTTTCGAACTCGCCGACCTTTCGGACGTGCAGGTTAAGAAGACCGTCGCGACGGTGTCCGACGCGGAGGTCGACGAGGCCGTGGATCGGATGGCCAAGCAGAACCGCACGTTTTCGCCGAAAGGCGAGGGAGCCGCGGCGGCGAACGGCGACCGCGTGTTCATCGATTTCGTCGGTTCCATCGGCGGCGAGAAGTTCGAAGGCGGTTCGGGTGAGGGCGTGCAGCTCGATCTCGGCTCCGGTTCCTTCATCCCCGGCTTCGAGGACCAGCTGGTCGGCGCCAAGGCCGGCGATGAGCGGCAGGTGAAGGTGACCTTCCCGGAGACTTATCCGGCAGCGCACTTGGCCGGCAAGGAAGCCGAATTCGCCGTGACCGTGAAAGACGTCCAGACGCCGAGCGAAGTCCAGATCGACGACGAACTCGCCAAGGGCTTCGGCATGGAGTCTCTCGACAAGCTCAGGGACGCCGTGCGCGGCGCCATTCAGCGCGACTTCGAGGCGCAATCCCGACGCAAGGTCAAGAAGGCGTTGCTCGACGCGCTCGATACCAAATACGGCTTCGAACTGCCGCCGAGCCTGGTGGAGCAGGAGTTCACAGGCGTTTGGTCGCAGGTGCAATCCGATCTCAAGCGCGGCAACCGAACCTTTGCCGACGAGGGCACGACGGAGGAGGAAGCGCAGGCCGACTATCGGCGCATAGCAGAGCGGCGCGTTCGTCTCGGACTGGTGCTTGCGCAGATCGGAGAGAAATCCGATATCAAGGTGACCGACGATGAGGTCACGCAGGCGCTGGTCGAGCGGGTCCGTCAGTTTCCCGGACAGGAAAAGCAGGTCTGGGAATATTACCGCAAGAATGCCCAGGCGCTGGCTGAGCTTCGTGCGCCGATCTTCGAGGAAAAGGTGGTCGACCATATCCTGTCGCAGGTGAAGGTGGTCGAGGAGCTGGTCTCGAAAGAGGCGTTGTTCGGCGACGAGGAGGAGCAGGGCTCGGGCGAGTCCGGCACTGAAACGAAGCCGAAACGGAAATCGTCCAAGAAGGCGTAATGCTGCCGCTTCCGTCCGCCAGGGTGGCGGCGCGGGGGCGCCGCCGTCCTGCTGGAGTTAATGAAGACGATGAGAGATCCCCTCGAGGTCTACAACAACACGCTCGTCCCGATGGTGGTCGAGCAGTCGAGCCGCGGCGAACGCGCGTTCGACATTTATTCGCGCCTGCTGCGCGAGCGCATCATCTTCCTGACCGGCCCGGTCGAGGACTACTCGGCGTCCCTGATCGTCGCCCAGCTGCTGTTCCTGGAGGCCGAGAACCCGAAGAAGGAAATCTCCTTCTATATCAACTCGCCGGGCGGGGTGGTCACCTCCGGCCTGTCGATCTACGACACCATGCAGTTCATCCGCTGCCCGGTGGCGACGCTGTGCGTCGGCCAGGCCGCGTCGATGGGGTCGCTGCTGCTCTGCGCCGGCGAGACCGGGCACCGGTTCGCCCTCTCCAACGCCCGGATCATGGTCCACCAGCCGTCGGGCGGGTTCCAGGGCCAGGCGACGGACATCCTGATTCATGCCCGCGAGATCGAGGCCTTGAAGCGTCGCCTGAACGAAATTTACGTGCGCCACACGGGCAAGGACCTGGCGGCCATTGAGCAGGCCCTGGAGCGCGATTATTTCATGACGGCCGAGGCCGCGCAGCAATTCGGTATCGTTGATCAAGTCCTCGTGAAACGGCCGGAGCCGGGCCAGGGTTGATTAACCACTTCCCGCCGCTCCGCGCCTGATTTTTAGGTCAACGGTGCGTCTTTTTGGCCGTTTCGACCGTTCCTATTGATCCCCGGCCCCGTGCGTGTTTGCATTGGGGGTCGGGGGAAGATTGAAACAACCCCTTTCCCCATTGCCGGCTACCTTTTCTTTAAGGTCGAAGGCAGTAACTTGAAGCGATTCGCGGGCGGCTGCGCCGTCTGGCGGGCGCGATTGGAGAACCAGTTATGAGCAAGGCTGGCGGTAACGACTCGAAGAGCACGCTCTACTGCTCCTTCTGCGGCAAGAGCCAGCACGAGGTCCGCAAGCTGATTGCCGGGCCGACGGTGTTCATCTGCGATGAGTGCGTCGAACTCTGCATGGACATCATCCGCGAGGAGTCCAAGTCCTCGCTCGTCAAGTCCCGCGACGGGGTCCCGACCCCGAAGGAAATTCGCCGCGTCCTCGACGACTACGTCATCGGCCAGGACCACGCCAAGAAGGTGCTCGCCGTTGCGGTTCACAACCACTACAAGCGCCTGGCGCACGCCACGAAGCACAATGACGTCGAGCTCGCCAAGTCTAATATCCTGCTGATCGGCCCGACCGGCTCCGGCAAGACCCTCCTGGCGCAGACGCTGGCGCGCATCCTCGACGTGCCGTTCACCATGGCCGATGCCACGACGCTCACCGAGGCGGGCTATGTCGGCGAGGATGTGGAAAACATCATCCTCAAGCTGCTTCAGGCGTCCGACTACAATGTCGAGCGGGCGCAGCGCGGCATCGTCTACATCGACGAGATCGACAAGATCTCGCGCAAGTCCGACAATCCGTCGATCACGCGCGATGTATCCGGCGAGGGCGTGCAGCAGGCCCTGCTCAAGATCATGGAAGGAACGGTCGCGTCGGTGCCGCCGCAAGGCGGGCGCAAGCACCCCCAGCAGGAGTTCCTGCAGGTGGACACGACCAATATCCTCTTTATCTGCGGCGGCGCCTTTGCGGGCCTCGAGCGCATCATCTCGGCGCGCGGCAAGGGCACCTCGATCGGCTTCGGCGCGACCGTGCAGGCGCCGGACGATCGCCGTACGGGCGAGATCTTCCGCTCCGTCGAGCCCGAGGATCTGCTCAAATTCGGGCTGATCCCGGAATTCGTCGGCCGTCTGCCGGTCATCGCCACGCTCGAGGACCTCGACGAGGTCGCCCTGAAGCGCATCCTGCAGGAGCCGAAGAACGCCCTGGTGAAGCAGTATCAGCGGTTGTTCGAGATGGAGAATGTCGACCTCACGTTCCACGAGGACGCGCTGTCGCTGATCGCCCGCAAGGCCATCGAGCGCAAGACCGGCGCCCGAGGGCTCCGTTCGATCATGGAGGGCATCCTCCTCGACACGATGTACGACCTGCCGGGCCTCGACTCCGTCGAGCAGGTGATGATCGGGCCCGAGGTCGTCGAAGGCAAGGCGCGGCCCCTGTTCATTCACGGTGACCGCGGCGAGACGCCGGCGAGCGTCAGCGCGTAGTATCCAGGCGCGCCGGCGGCCGCCCGCTGTGGCGATCGGTGCGCTTGAAAGAGCCTTGTATTCTAACCACGTTAGTTCCGTGCGGGAGAACTCGCTCGTTTTACGAGGAGCGATCCCGTATCCGTGCGCAGCCCGGGCGTTTGGGTTGAGCACACGGTCTTTTCGCCCGTTGCCGGCTCGCAAGAGCGGCGATGCGGGCGCTTCCAAAAGGATGTCAGCACAATGACACAAGGCAAATCACGCCAGCCGGTCGCGCCGGGCACGGTGGGGGCTTATGCGGTTCTCCCCCTGCGCGACATCGTCGTCTTCCCGCACATGATCGTGCCGCTCGTCGTCGGCCGCGAGAAATCGATTCGCGCGCTCGAGGAAGTCGTGAAGACCGACCGGCATATCCTGCTGGCGACGCAGATCAACGCCACCGATGACGACCCCGCCACCGACGCCATCTACCAGGTCGGCACGCTGGCGAGCGTCCTGCAGCTTCTGAAGCTGCCGGACGGGACGGTGAAGGTGCTCGTCGAGGGCGTCAGCCGCGCCCATATCAAGACTTACACGCGCACCGAGGAATTCTACGAGGCCGAGGCGGAAGCGCTTCCGGACAGTCTTGGCGAACGCGTCGAGGCCGAGGCGCTGGCGCGCTCGGTCGTGTCCGAGTTCGAGAACTATGTGAAGCTCAACAAGAAGGTCTCGCCGGAGGTCGTCTCGGCCGTGACGCAGATCGACGAGCCTTCGAAGCTCGCCGATACCATCGCCTCGCATCTGGCCGTCAAGATCTCCGACAAGCAGGCGATCTTGGAGATCCCGACGGCCGCGCAACGGCTCGAGAAGGTTCTCAGTCTGATGGAGAGCGAGATCTCGGTCCTTCAGGTGGAAAAGCGCATCCGCACGCGGGTCAAGCGTCAGATGGAGAAGACGCAGCGCGAGTACTATCTCAACGAGCAGATGAAGGCGATTCAGAAGGAGCTCGGCGACGAGGATTCGCGCGACGAGCTGGCCGAGCTCGAGGAGAAGATCGAGAAGACCAAGCTGACGAAGGAAGCCCGCGAGAAGGCGATGGGCGAGCTCAAGAAGCTGCGCCAGATGTCGCCCATGTCGGCGGAAGCGACCGTCGTGCGCAACTATCTCGACTGGCTGCTCGGCATCCCGTGGGGCAAGCGCTCCAAGATCAAGAAGGATCTCGAAGGCGCCCAGAGCGTCCTCGACAACGACCATTACGGCCTTGACAAGGTCAAGGAGCGCATCGTCGAGTATCTGGCGGTGCAACAGCGGGCCAATAAGCTCACCGGCCCGATCCTGTGCCTCGTCGGCCCGCCCGGCGTCGGCAAGACCTCGCTGGGCAAGTCGATCGCGCGGGCGACCGGCCGCGAGTTCGTGCGCATGTCTCTCGGCGGCGTGCGTGACGAGGCCGAGATCCGCGGTCATCGCCGCACCTATATCGGCTCGATGCCCGGCAAGATCATCCAGTCGATGCGCAAGGCGAAGACGTCCAACCCGCTTATCCTGCTCGACGAGATCGACAAGATGGGTATGGACTTCCGCGGCGACCCGTCGGCGGCTCTGCTCGAGGTCCTCGACCCGGAGCAGAACCACACCTTCAACGATCATTATCTCGAGGTCGATTACGACCTGTCGAACGTGATGTTCGTGACGACGGCCAACACGCTGAACATTCCGCCGGCTCTTCTCGACCGTATGGAGGTGATCCGCATCGCCGGCTACACCGAGGAGGAGAAGGTCGAGATCGCGCGCAAGCACTTGATCCCGAACGCGATCAAGAAGCACGGCCTCGACGCCAAGGAATGGTCGATCGACGACGACGGCCTGCTCATGCTGATCCGGCGCTACACTCGTGAGGCGGGCGTGCGCAACCTCGAGCGCGAGCTCTCCAACCTGAGCCGCAAGGCCGTGAAGGAGATCCTGATCTCGAAGTCGAAGAAGGTCGCGGTCACGCCGCACAATCTTCCCGACTTCCTCGGCGTGCCGAAGTTCCGCTACGGCGAGGTCGAAAGCGAAGATCTGGTCGGCGTGGTGACGGGGCTCGCCTGGACCGAGGTCGGCGGCGAGCTGCTCACGATCGAAGGGGTCATGATGCCCGGCAAGGGCAAAATGACAGTCACCGGAAACCTGCGCGACGTGATGAAGGAATCGATCTCCGCGGCGGCGTCCTATGTCCGCTCGCGCTCGGTCAGTTTCGGCGTCGAGCCGCCGCTGTTCGATCGGCGCGACATCCACGTTCACGTGCCGGAAGGCGCGACGCCCAAGGATGGCCCGTCCGCGGGCATCGCCATGGCCACGGCCATCGTGTCGGTCGTGACGGCCATACCGGTGCGCCGCGACATCGCCATGACCGGCGAGGTCACCCTGCGCGGCCGGGTTCTGCCGATCGGCGGATTGAAGGAGAAGCTGCTGGCAGCGCTGCGCGCCGGCATCAAGCAGGTGATCATCCCGGCCGACAACGAGAAGGATTTGGCTGACATTCCCGACAACGTTAAGCGGGGGTTGAAGATCACGCCGGTCTCGACGGTCGAGGATGTCCTCAAGTACGCGCTGGTGAAGCCGCTCACGCCCATCGAGTGGATCGAACCGGTCGAGGACGTGAGCAAGACCAAGGGCGATGCGGAGCGCGGCATCGTCACGCACTGAGTGAAGCTTTGCGGTGATCCGATTCAAATGCGTCGGATCACCGCAAAAAGCGCAGATTTCTGGGGATAATCCGGGTTCCTGCGTTGACGCGGCGAAAAACCGCGATCTAAACTCCTTGCTTCGCGCGAGGAAGTGCCGACCAGGCTATTTTCTATCTCCGATCCTAGGGGGGACTTGAAGTGAATAAGCAAGACCTGATTGGGGTCGTCGCTGTCGCCACCGGTTTGTCGAAGGGCGATGCGACGAAGGCCGTCGACAGCGTGTT
>DATBIR010000058.1:0-1910 GCA_036556825.1 Beijerinckiaceae bacterium | reverse complement strand
TCGTTGAGATTGTTGTAGGAAAGCTCCTTGCCTTGCACTTGGCGCGCCGTGGCGACGCCGAAGCGCTGCTCGCCCGTGCGATAGAAGGCCGCCCATTGCTGCGGGTTCTCGCCGTAGCGCAGCGCCTCGGCCAGCGTGCCGGCGATTGCCATGCGCTTCTGCGTGCGCTCGCCGAGTGCGCCGGCGAACCAGGCCGAGATCGCCGCGTCATATTGCGCTGCGCGGGCGAAGGCGCGTGCGGCAAGCGCCTTGCGCAAGGGAAGCGTGGTCGCGCCGCCATGCGCGTCCATCTCGGTTAGCACGCTCGCATAATCGGCGGGATCGACCACCACCGTGACGCTGTCGTGGTTCTTCGCCGCGCCGCGGATCAATGCCGGGCCGCCTATGTCGATCGTCTCGATGCATGTTGCGATATCGGCGCCGCCGGCCGCCGTCTGCTCGAACGGATAGAGATTGACCGCGACCAGGTCGATCGCCGGGATCGCATGCTCGGCGAGCGCCTTCTCATGCGCCGCATCGCCGCGCACCGCGAGCAGCCCGCCGTGAATCTTCGGGTGCAGCGTCTTGACCCGGCCGCCCATCATCTCAGGCCATCCGGTGATCTCGGCGATATCGGTCACCTCGATGCCTTCGTCGCGCAGCAGCTTGGCGGTGCCGCCGGTCGAAACGATCTCGACCCCGTGCCGCCTGAGCGCGCGCGCGAAATCGGCAAGACCGGTCTTGTCGCTGACCGTGAGCAGCGCGCGGGCAATCTTTCGCTTGTCCATGAACTCTATGCTGCTTCGGGCGCGGTCTCGTTCGGATCGACCAGAGGATGTCCGCCCCCGCCGCCCTCGGCCATGCGCTCGATATTCCACACGATCCTGACTTCGGTCGCCTCGCCCATCATGCCGCCGAGCACGACCTGCTGCGTCGGTTGCGGCCCGCGCGCGTCGGCGAGGAAGAAACTATCCTCGATGCGCGTCTCCGGTGCGTTCGAGCTGACGCGCCAGCTCTCGCCATTCTTGAGTTTCAGCACGACGCTCGCATTGTCGAATGCCATCTCGGCGCGCACGGAGGGGTGCAGATGGAAGCGGATGGCGTATTCGCCGCCGATCATCATGCCCTCGGGGCTCTTCAGTCCGGCCGGCGCTGAGAGCTTGTCTTCGCTGGAGATCAGCAGGCCATTCGGTGCGATCAGGAATTGCCGCGCATGGCTCACGCCGTATAGCGTCATGTAGCCGTCATGCGAGCCTTTGATGCGGAGATTGTCGCCTTGATCGGCGAGCGCGGCTTGCGCATTGGCAGGCCCCGTCAACGGCGAGTCCGCGGCAATCTGGCTGCCATTGCTGCCCGCCGCCGTGAACTCCGCCGATGAGGTGTCTTCGAGCGATAGCGTCGAATGCGCCGGTGTCGAACGCGAGAACGGCAGCCACGCGTCGTGATCGAGCGAGGGCGATCCGCAATTGACGATCATCGGGCAGTTGCCCGCGCTCAGTTCGAAGGACAGGAACCCGGCATGCGCGCCGGTGCTGAGCGACGGCGCAGGCGCCGGGCCGATATCGCAGATCAGCACGGTCGGGCCGCAGGCGAGCCGCACATAGCCGGAATTGGTCGCGGCCCGTACCGGCGCCCCCTCGACGTCGTCATAGGCGAGTACCGTGGCGAGCGCGTCGGTCTGCGTCGGGCCGGTGCCGTTGAATCTCGCGAGCGTGCCGTCGCCGGCGCGGAAGAAGCGCAGCATCGGCATGATACGGTCGATGGCGTCGGTAAGCTCCTTCGGCGGCGCGCGGTCGCGCGCGACGAAGCACTGCCTGAGCGGCAGCAGATCGAGCAACAGCTCGACCAGCGCATCGGGGTTGCGCGAGACGTGGCCGCCATCGGGCAAGATCTGCCGCTCCAGTTCCTTGCAGAAGGGTCTCGAATAGCGA
>DATBIR010000057.1:0-41054 GCA_036556825.1 Beijerinckiaceae bacterium | reverse complement strand
CTCCAACATCTATCCGCGCGAAGTCGAGGAGGTCCTGCTCACGCATCCCCGGGTGCGGGAGGCGTCCGTGATCGGCCGCCCCGATGCGGAATGGGGCGAGGTCGTGGTCGCCTATGTGGTCGGCGACGTGTCGCCGGAGGAACTGGACCGTCTCTGCCTGGAGCGCATCGCCCGCTTCAAGCGGCCAAGAGATTACGTCCTGCTGCCCGCGCTGCCGAAGAACAGCTACGGCAAGATCCTGAAAACCGAGTTGCGATCGATGGAGCGGGAGCAGGCAGGGCACAGAGGCCGTTTCACGAAGTGAGGCGTTGGGCGTGGCGAATGCGCTCGTGATGAAAGCAAGATCGCGAGCCCGCATTCGCACCCCTATTCACGCTGCCCTGGCGCCGATTTGACGCACCGCTCGCGACCGCGCTCCTCGTCCGGTGCCGCGCCGCCGGGGCCCCGCAAAGGAACGATGACACCTGCTGTTAAGGTCGTATCGGATATCGCGGGCCCGGCAATTTTCGCCGGCCAATTCTGCATTGCCGCGTTACGATCAAGATGAGATTCAATGACTCCGATTTCCATGACTCTGAAGGATATGTCGCTTTCGCATAAGATCGTCGCCGTCGTGCTGCTGATGGGGCTCGTCGCCGCTGCAATCACCGGCGTGGGCTGGCGGGAGATGGATGCGCTCGGGCGGACAATGCGTACGGTCGGCGTGGGCGAGGAAGCCGCGCGCGAGGCGATGGACCTCCGCGTCGACATCATCGCGATCAGCCGCATGACCTACCAGGTGGCGCAAAATCCGGAACGTGCGTCCGACTTCAAGGTCGAGGCCAATCGGCGCATCAAGGAAATGCTGGAACGCTTCCCCAAGCTGGAAATCGCGGCGAATGCCGAGGAAGATGCACTGCTGAAAGCCATTCGCAAGGCGCTCGACGGTTACTTCTCCGCCATCCAGTCGATGGTTGATGTCGCCGCATCGGCCAAGGAGGTCGATCGCGCCGTCATGACAGCGGAGGTGGAGAAAGGCCTGGCCGCACAGCGCGCCGTCACCGACACCGTCAAGGCGTACAGCATCTATTCGGCGAAGCGGATGGACTCCATGCGAGCCTCGGCTTTGGAGTCAGCCGACCAGGCAACGCGTATCCAGATCGGCGTGGCACTCGTCGGCATCGTGCTCGGCGTCTTCGCGAGTCTCCTATTCGCCCGGCGCTCTATCGTGTCACCGGTGCGCTCCCTGACGGCCGTCATGCGTCGTCTTGCCGAGGGCGACCTGACGGCAGACGTCGGGCGGCATGGTCGCCGTGACGAGATCGGCCAGATGGCCGACGCGGTGCGCGTGTTCAAGGACGGCATGAGGCGTAACATCACGCTCGAACGGGAAACGGCGGAGGCCCGCGAGGCTGCCGAGGCCCAGCGCAAACGAATGATGCTGGAACTGGCAGACACTTTCGAGCAGGCGGTCGGCGACATCGTCGAACGGGTGTCGCGTGCTGCGTCCGGCATGCAGCAAACCGCGGAGCAGCTGACGACGTCCGCGCGGCAGACCTCTGCTCAGTCGACTGCCGTAGCGGCCGCGGCCGAGGAAGCCTCGGCCAATGTGGTGGCGATGTCCAGCGCCACTGAGGAGCTCGGCAATTCGGTCAGCGAAATTGGGCGGCAAGTCGGGCAATCTGCCGCCATGTCGCGGGAAGCTGTCGTCGAGGCTGGGGCAACGGCACAGATCGTCGGCGAGCTCAGAGAAGCGGCAACGAAGGTCGGCAACATCGTCGAAATGATCTCGACGATTGCCGGTCAAACGAACCTCTTGGCCCTGAACGCCACCATCGAAGCCGCGCGGGCGGGCGAGGCCGGTCGAGGCTTCGCGGTGGTGGCCAGCGAAGTCAAGGCATTGGCTGACCAGACCGCCAGGGCGACCGGCGAGATCTCGAGCCAGATCGCTAGCATTCAGGCCTCGACCACGCAGGCCGTGCAGGCGATCGGTGGTATCACCGAGCGCATCAGGCAGATGAGCGACGTCGCAGGCTTGATATCCTCGGCCGTCGATCAACAGGGCGCGGCGACAAGAGAGATCCTCGGCTCGGTCGGTCAGGCTTCGGCCGGCACGGGTCAGGTCACGGCCAACATAACCGAGGTGGCGCAGGTTGCCGAGGAAACGGAGGCCGCCGCGACGAAGGTGCTGACCTCATCTTCCGAACTCGTGAGAGATGCCGAGCATTTGCAGGGGCAGGTCGAATCTTTTCTGAGGAACGTTCGCGCTGCCTGAGGAGTGATCAGCCTGTCTCGTTTGCCCGAGACGGCTAGCCATGCTGTCCCGGAGGAGCTAACGACGGGCAGCGAAGGCCGGCTCGGCCCCGGGACGACTTGATGAACACCATCTCCCTAGCCGCACTCACGGTTCTCGATGCGGGCCCCACGGGTCAGATCCGTGCCGCCGCAGCGGCCGGCTTCGATGCCGTCGGCCTGCGCCTGAATCCGCTGCTGCCAACCGATTCTGCCGTCGTGGGCGACGGCGCTGCCGAAGCCGAGGTCAAGGACCTGCTCGCCGAAACCACGCTTGGCGTCCTTGAGATCGGCGTCTTTCCCATCCGGCCAGACATGGACGTCGCGCGTCTGAAGCCGATCATCGATTTCAGCGCGGCGATCGACGCGAAATATATCGTCTGCCCGGTCGAGGACGACGACGCGTCGCGCCGCGTCGAAACCTTTTCACGCCTATGCGAACTCGCCCGTCCCGTCGGGCTGACGGCGCTGGTCGAGTTCAACCCGTACAGCGCCTGTCCCGATCTCACATGCGCGCTGGAGCTCGTTGCTTCGGCGCGGCAGCCGAACGCCGCCCTCTGCGTCGACGCTTTCCATCTCTCCAGGTCGGGCGGCCAGCCCGAGGACCTGAAGGCCGTTGAGCGATCCTTGCTGCCGATCGTGCATTTCTGCGATGCGCCGCCGTTGCCCCCGGCGCAACGGAGCGTCGACGAGGTGCGCCGGGAATCACGGACGGCCCGGCTTCTTCCCGGCGAGGGCAGCCTGCCGCTGGCGGACCTGCTTCGCGCTCTCCCGGACGACGTGGCGATCAGCGTCGAAGCTCCGACCGCGGAGAACGCGCATCTCGCGCCGGCGGAGCGGGCCCGGCGCGCGCTCGCCGCGACGCGTCGCGTTCTCGAAGGCCTGCCGGCGGCCCGCCGGTAAAAGCCCGCCCGCCGCCTCATCGTGCCGTTCGTTTCCAGCCCATGACCGCCTCGCCGCAGAAGCGTTGGGCCGCGCTGCCGCCCGGATTGAAAGGGGCGGCGCTCGTTTCGCTCGGGTCGCTGACGCTGGTCATCATGGCCGTCCTGACGAAATTCCTCGGTGCGCGCCTGTCGAGCTTCGAGATCCTGTTCTTCCGCTCGGCTGTCGGCTTCGTGTTCCTGCTGCCGCTCTTCGCGCGCGATCCGGGCGAGGCGTTCCGTACGCGCCGCTTCGGCATGCATCTCGTCCGCGGCGCGGTCGGGGCCGTCGGCAACATGTGCTTCTTCTGGACGATCACCGCCATGCTCCTGGCGGATTCCATGGCGCTGCAGTTCTCGCGTCCCCTGTTCATGATCCCCCTTGCGCTCGTCTTCCTCGGGGAATGGGCGGGCCTGCGCCGATCGCTGATCGCCCTCATCGGCTTTGCCGGCATCCTGCTTTACGCACGGCCCTTCACGGCGGGATTCGACCCCAATGCCGTCGTGGGCGCGCTCGGCGCGGTGTTTGGCGGCCTCGTTGTCGTCTGCATCAAGCGGCTCTCCACGACCGAGCCGACCAAGGTGATCATGTTCTACTACGCGTTCTGGACGACCGTATTCGTTGCGCCGCCCGCGATTGCGCTGTGGGTCACGCCGACGCTCCACGAGCTGCTGCTCCTCGTTCTGGTCGGTTTCCTCGGCATCACCGGACAGGGCATGATCACGCATGGCCTCACCATGGGCGATGCGACGGCGCTTGTGCCGCTCGATTATTCCCGCGTCCTCTATGCCGCGGCCCTGGGTTTCCTGATTTTCGGCGAGGTGCCCGGGCCGTGGAGCGTCGCCGGCATGACGCTCATCCTGGCGACCTCGATCGCCCTGGTGCTCGACGAGAAGGCGCGCCGGTAATCCGTCGCCCAGACGCGACAAGCCGACTGAGCCGCCCTACCGCGGAAAAATCAAGGCAATCTCAACGGTACCTCAAGAAGCCGCCAAGGTTTCTCGCCCACGCCGGACCTATGATGCGGGTGCGTCGAATGCAGGCGAGCGGAGCAAGATCGCTTCGGATTGAATCGATCCGGCTCTGCTTCGTTTGAGAACGCATGATCTTAGTCGGCGAAGCGGTGGCCACTTCGCCGGATCATGCTCAGCAGGCATTCCGGCGTCCGTCCTGCGGGAAAGAGAGCCGGATGGCGGCCACCCAGATCCGCCATCCGGCTCGATATCGAGGAGCCAAGACATGTTGCGGAAATTCGTGATCGAACGCGACGTGCCCGGCATCGGGGGCAAGAGCGCCGCCGAGTTGGGCGAGGCGGCAAAGACGTCGAACGGTGCCCTGGCGCAGATCGCCGGGATCCAGTGGCAGCACTCCTATGTGACCGCCGACAAGACCTTCTGCATCTACCTGGCCGAAAGCGAGCAGCAGATCCGCGAGCACGCGCGGCTGTCCGGCTTTCCTGCAAACAAGGTCACGGAGGTCATCGAGATCATCGATCCGACCACCGAGCGGCAATGCGGCCTCGCGCGGCCGCGGCCGCTCGCGGCGGCGCGCTGACCTGCAAATCCTTTGCGGCTGGCGGCGGCATATCCAGCTGCCGTCCTCCAATGGCGACCGCTCCGCACACCCACGCACAATCCGGCAAAAGCCCGCCCCGAACTTGTTCCGGGCGGTCACCGCTTCGCCGAAAAAGGCTTGTCCCGGCCTGACCCGGAATCATGCGTGCAAGAAAAATGATGTGGAGCGTGATTTCAAGGGTCTCATTCGGCGGCTGGCTGCGCATCGAGGATGACGAGCCGTCCGCGTCACGCAACCCCCACAACGGAGAATGAACATGTCCGTATCAGCCCTCGCCACAAGCCCCGTCGCGCAGACGGCGGGCCCGGACCTCGGCGCCGTGAAACGCCGCCAGCAGGCGGCCTGGTCGTCCGGAGACTATGCCGTCGTCGGCACCACCCTGCAGATCGTCGGCGAACGGCTGTGCGAGGCCCTCGATCTTCGCGCCGGGCAGCGTGTTCTCGATGTCGCCGCCGGCAACGGCAACGTCGCCCTCGCGGCGGCGCGCCGCTGGTGCGACGTGATGGCGACCGATTACGTGCCGGCACTGCTCGACCGCGCCCAGCAGCGTGCCGCCGCCGACGGGCTGCGCATCGAATTCCGCGTTGCCGACGCCGAGGCGCTGCCCTTCGCTGACGAGAGCTTCGACGCCGTAGTGTCGAGCTTCGGGGTGATGTTCACGCCCGACCAGGACCGCGCCGCCGCCGAACTCATGCGCGTGTGCCGGCGCGGCGGCAGGATCGGGCTTGCGAACTGGACGCCCGACGGCTTCATCGGCCAGCTGTTCAAGACGATTGGCCGGCACGTGCCGCCGCCGGCGGGCGTCAGGTCGCCCGCTTTGTGGGGAACGCGCGAGCGCCTGGCCGAATTGTTCACGCCGCACGGCGCCTCGGTTGAGGCGACGCCGCGCAGCTTCGTGTTCCGCTACCGCTCGCCCGAGCATTGGCTCGAGGTCTTCAGAACGTTTTACGGCCCGGTGCAGAAGACCTTCGACAGTCTCGATGCAAATGGGCAGGCGGCGCTCGCGCGCGATCTTCTGGATCTCGCGCGCCGGTTCAACCGCGCCGAGGACGGCACCCTCGCGGCGCCGGGCGAATATCTGGAGGTCGTCGTCAGCCGAGCGTGACGGGGTGCGCGAGCGCGGCGTCGTCGTACTTGCGCGGCGCGCACGCGGAGCCCGCGCTGCCTCAGAACAGCAGCCGGAATCGCGCGTGCGTCACGTTTCCTCCTGAAATGCCACCTCGCGGGTCTTTCTGAAGGCCGGCAGGAGGACGAGGACCAGAGAGACGACGGCGAGCGTCAGCATGACGCCGCTGATCGGGCTGGTAATCAGGATCAGCGGGCTGCCCCGCGAGAGCAGCAGCGCCCGGCGTAGAAATTCCTCCATCATCGGGCCGAGGATGAAGGCGAGCAGCATGGGCGCCGGCTCGGCGCCGAGCTTCCTGAACAGGTAGCCGAGCACCCCGAACAGGGCCATCAGGAACACGTCGAAGGTGTTGTTGTTGAGGCTGAACACGCCGATGGCGCAGAACACGATGATGGCAGGATAAAGCAGGTGATAGGGGATGGCGATCATCCTCACCCAAAGGCCGATCAGCGGCAGGTTGAGGACGAGCAGCATCAGGTTGCCGATCCACATCGACACGATCAGCCCCCAGAACAGGGCCGGCTGCTCGCTCATCACCGTCGGGCCGGGCTGGATGCCCTGGATGATCATGGCGCCGATCATCAGCGCCATGACCGGGTTGGCGGGAATGCCGAGGGTAAGCATCGGGATGAAGGACGTCTGCGCGCCGGCATTGTTCGCCGATTCCGGCGCCGCCACGCCTTCGATCGCGCCACGGCCGAACTCGGCCGGGTTGCGCGAGATCTTCTTCTCGAACGAATAGGCGCCGAAGGATGCCAGCAAGGCGCCGCCGCCGGGCAGGATGCCGAGGGCGGAGCCCAGGATCGTGCCGCGCAGGATCGGGCCGACGATGCGCCGCCAGTCCTCGCGCGTCGGCATCAGCCCGCTGATGCCGCTCTGGCTGACGCCGCGCGAAACCTCGTGTTCGAGGTTGGCAACGATGTCGCCGATGCCGAACACCCCCATGGCAAGGGTGACGAAGCCGATGCCGTCGCCGAGCTCCGGGATCTCGAAGGTGAAGCGCGCCATGCCCGAATTCACGTCCGTGCCGACGAGGCCGAGCAGGAGGCCGAGCAGGATCATGCCGAACGCGTGCAGCAGCGAGCCATGCGCCAGCACGATGGAGGCGACGAGGCCGAGCACCATCAGCGAGAAATACTCGGCGGGACCGAATTTCAGGGCGAAGGCGGCCAGGGGAGGGGCAAACAGCGCGATCACGAAAGTGGCGACCGTGCCGGCGAAGAAGGAGCCGATCGCCGCCGTGGCGAGCGCCCGCCCCGCCTTGCCCTGCCGCGCCATCTGATGGCCGTCGAGGGCGGTCACTACGGACGAGGGCTCGCCGGGCAGGTTGACCAGGATGGCCGTGGTCGACCCGCCGTATTGCGCGCCGTAGAAGATCCCGGCGAGCATGATCAGGGCCGGCGTAGGCGGCAGTCCGAAGGTGACCGGCAACAGCATGGCGATGGTGGCGACCGGGCCGAGGCCGGGCAGCACGCCGATCGCCGTGCCGAGGAAAACGCCGATCAGGCAGTAGAGGAGGTTGGCCGGACCGAGCGCGGTCTGGAAACCGAGGCCGAGATTGGCGAGCACGTCCACGGCGTCACCCGCCCAGCCATGGCGGCACGAAAGGCGCCAGCCACGCGCCGGTCAGGGGCATCGGCACGCCGAGCGCCTTGACGAAGACGACCGCGCAAAAGGCGACGAGCGCGACGACGCCGGCGGCGGCCCTCCACTGAAACCGGAAATGCTCGCTGGCCGCGGCGCTCATCAGGATCAGCAATGTCATGGCGACAACAAGGCCGAGCGGGTCGAGCAGGAGCCCGAACGCCACGAGACCGCCAGTGATCAGCAGCAGCGGCTTCATCGCGCCGATGCGGATCGTCGCGCCCGTGGTGACCAGGGAGCGGATGATCGACACGATCCCGAACAGGATGAGTACAGACGCGATCACCGTCGGGAAATAGCCCGGGCCCATGCGGCCGGGCCGGCCCAACGGGTAATCGGCGCCCAAGTACAGGGCCGCCGCGCCAGCGAGCAGGTAAACGGCGCCGAGCCAAAAGTCCTTCGGGTTGTCGATGCCGATCTTCACGCCGCAAGCTCCGTGCGCTCGAGCATGATCCGGCGAAGCAGCTCCCACTTCGCCGACCAAGGCTTGTCCCGCACCTGATCCGGGATCATGCGCCCAAGAAAGGATCAGAGCGGGATCGTTTCATTCGAATTGATCCCGCTCTCACGCGCCCGGCCGCCGAGAGAGCGGGGAGCAGAGGCCGCGTTCCCCGCCGGGCAGGGTCAGTCGAGCTTGGCGCCGGAAGCCTTGACCTTGTCGGCGGCGGCCTTGCGGTCCGTGACCAGGAAGGCGGCGAACTGCTCCGGCGTGTCGCCGACGGGCTGGAAGCCGAGATTGACCAGATATTTGTCCGTGAATTCGGGCGCATTGACGATGCGGCTCGCCGCCGAGGCGAATTTCTGGATGGCCTCGTTCGGCGTTCCGCTCGGCGCCGCGACCCCGAAGTAGAAGGACGCGTCCAGGTCCGGTTCGCCCGCCTCCGCGAAGGTGGGCACGTCCGGCAGGATCGGCGAGCGCGTCTTTCCGGACACCGCGATGCCCCGGATCTGACCCGATGCAATGAGCGGACGTGCGCCGCCGATCACCGCATACATGGTGTCGACGCGGCCGGCGGCGATGTCCTGGAGCGCCTGCACCAGCCCCTTGTAGGGGATGTGCTCCATCTGCAGGCCCTTCACGGTCGTGACCCAGGCCATGGCGAGGTGGTTGACGCCGCCGGCGCCGACCGAGCCGTAGGTCAGCTTGCCGGGATTCTGCTTGGCCTGCGCAACGAGGTCCTGGACCGTCTTGCCGGGAAAGTCGGGGCGCGTCACCAGCATCAGGTTGGCAAGCACGAGCTTGGAGACAGGCGCAAAATTCTTGACCGCGTCGTAAGGCAGCTTTGAGTAGAGATAGGTGTTCAGGCTGAACACGGCGTCCGAGGCGAGCAGGAAAGTATAGCCGTCCGCCGGAGCCTTGGCGACGAGCTCGGCGGCGATGATCTCGTTGGCGCCCGGCCGGTTGTCGACGATCACCGGCTGTCCCCACTCCTCGCCGAGCTTCTGGGCGAGCCCGCGGGCAAGCAGGTCGGCCGGCCCGCCGGGGGTATAGGGCACGACGATGCGCACCGTCTTGGTCGGGTAGCCCTGGGCCATCACGGGCCCGGTCAGCGCGCCAATCAGCAGCGCGCACAGGACGGCGACACTTTTCATCTTGAGCATCAATACTCTCCCTCGACTCCTGTCCGGGCACGCCCTCGTCCCGTGCCACGTCGGCAGCCTTGTTAGCGGCATCCGCCGCGTTGCGAAACTGCGTATGTCCAGAGCGGGATGGCTTCCTATCGAAACGATCGCGCTCTTTGCCTTGTCGAGCCGCATGATCCCGGATCAAATCCGCCTGGATCAAGTCCGGGGAGGCCTTCGCGCATCTTGCGTCAGAACAGCCGGTCGGATGCGAGCCGGGCGCCGTCACGCATGGCGCGCAGCTTGGCCCAGACCACATCCTCGGCGACCCGTCCGGCGCCGGCCGAGGTGTCGAAGCCGCAGTCCGTGCCGGCCTGCACCCGGCGCGGCTCGCCCACCGCCCGCGCGACTTTCTCGAGACGCTCGGCGACGACCTCCGGATGCTCGACGATGTTGGTCAACGTGTCGATGACGCCGGCGACGACGAGCTGATCGTCGGCGAGCGGGTTCGACTTGAGGATACGGGTCTCGTGGGCGTGGCGCGGATTGGCGAAGGGCAGCACGAAAGCGCCGACGCGCGCCTGCTTGATCGACGGCCAGATGGTCTCGAAGGGCACGTCGCAATCGTGCGGCCCCTCATAATTGCCCCAGCACACATGCAGCCGGACCTTGTCCTTCGGAATGTCGCGAAGGGCGTGGTTGATGGCGGCGACGACGCGGTCGACGAAGGCGACGAAATCCCTGTCCGGCCGGTCACTGAAGGTGATGTGGCGCTCGAGCGCGAGGTCGGGGCAGTCGACCTGAAGGAGGAAGCCGTTGCGGATGATGGCCTCGTATTCGACCCTGAGCGCCTCGGCCAGGGCGATGAGGTAGCTCTCCTCGCTGTCGTAATGCTCGTTCTTGACCGCGGTCGCGATGATGCCCGGCGAGGGCGCGGTCAGGAAGGTCTCGGCGAAGCGCGCACCGAGATCGTTCAGCGTCTCGCGAAAATCGCGCGGCTCCAGCTCGGCGGTGGACGGGTCGATGTAGCGCACGTCGCCGATCACCTTCGGCGGCTGGTGAACGCTGACGGCCTCGCGAACGGCAGCCTGCCGCTCCATGAGATCCTTGAAGGCCGGATATCTTTCGATGTCGGCGCGCGGCGGCCGCTTCCAGCGCCCGCCGAAGCCGCTCATGCGATCGCGCATGTGCAGGAAGAACGCCTCCCTCTGCTGCTCGCCATTGTTGGCGATGTCGATCCCGCTCTCGCTCTGCTTCGCCACCACGGCGCGCACCGCGGCCTTGCCGGCAGCAGCCAGCTCGGCCGCGTCGACGGCCTCACCGCGCCAGCGGCGGGTGTAGAGACTGACGAGATGCGGCGGGCGCGGCAGGCTTCCGGTATGCGTCGTCAGGATGCGGTCAGCGCTGGTCTTCACTCACGTCCCCGTGCGGTTCTTCGGCAGTCTGGGACAGCCCCTAACCCAGTCGCGGGCGCAGTTCCATGAGAATCGGACCCCGACTTCGCGGGAGCAGGGCAGGTGTCGCGCTGCATGCCCCCGTGCCTGAATCCGGGTGTCTTTCGTGTCCCGAACGAGCGCGCCCCTTGTGACGCCGATTGCGCGTTGCTAACCTTTGCATGCGGGGCTTTCGGCAGACGCCCCGCTTCCTTCGAAGACGCTTCGCGTCCAAGCTCTGCCCTGACCGGCGGCCGACTGGCCCAGGAAAGGGATCATGGACGCACCTTCATCGATGTCACGCGCGACTGCGCACGGCGTTTCGCTCGGCGAGGCTTTTCGCGTGTGGCTGCGCGTGGCGGGCTTAAGCTTCGGCGGTCCCGCCGGGCAGATCGCAGTGATGCACCGCATCCTCGTCGAGGAGAAGCGCTGGGTCTCCGAGAGCCGGTTCCTGCACGCGCTCAACTACTGCATGCTGCTGCCGGGACCGGAAGCGCAGCAGCTCGCCACCTATATCGGCTGGCTCATGCACCGCACGCTCGGCGGCATCATGGCAGGCGGGCTGTTCGTGGCACCCGGTATCGTCGCCATTATGGCGCTGAGCTGGATCTATGCGCTCTACGGCACGGTGGGCGTCGTGGCGGCGCTGTTCTTCGGCCTGAAGGCCGCCGTGCTCGCCATCGTGCTCGAAGCGGTGGTGCGGATCGGCCGGCGGGCGCTCAAGAACCGCGTGATGGTCGCCATCGCGGCCGCGGCCTTCGTGGCGATCTTCTTCTTCCAGGTGCCGTTCCCGCTGATCATCCTGACCGCCGGCGTCGTCGGCTTTTTCGGCGGCCGGGCCGGGCTCGCGGTGTTCGCGGTCGGCGGCGGCCACGGCGGTGCCGGCAAGGCCGGGGACCAGGACAGCCTGCTCGGCGACGAACTGCCGGCGCATGCGCGCCGGACCGTCGCCGGCAGCCTGACGGTCGCGGCGCTCTGGCTGGCGCTGTGGCTGGTGCCGGTGGCAGCGCTGGTCGCGACGCTCGGCGTCGACAACGTGTTCAGCGAGATCGCCATCTTCTTCTCCAAGATGGCGATGGTAACCTTCGGGGGCGCCTATGCAGTCCTCGCCTATGTGGCGCAGCAGGCAGTGGAGCACTACCACTGGCTCGCGCCGGGCGAGATGCTCGACGGCCTCGGCATGGCCGAGACGACGCCCGGCCCGCTGATCATGGTGCTGCAGTTCGTGGGCTTCATGGCGGCCTTTCGCGAGGCGGGCGCCCTGCATCCGCTCGTCGCCGGGACGCTCGGCGGCCTGCTCGCCACCTGGGTCACGTTCGCGCCGTGCTTCCTCTGGATTTTTCTGGGCGCGCCGTTCATCGAGCGCGTGCGCGGCAACAAGGCCCTCGCAGGAGCCCTCTCGGCGATCACCGCCGCCGTGGTCGGCGTCATCCTCAATCTCGCCATCTGGTTTGCGATCCACACGATTTTTGCTGACGTGCGGCCGCTGCGATGGGGCGTGTTCGCCTTCGACGCGCCGGTGCCGGGCAGCGTGCGCGTCTGGGCGCTCATGCTGTCGCTGGCCGCCATCCTCGCCATGTTCCGCTTCCGCGTCGGCATGATCGCGACGCTGCTCGCCTGCTCCGCCGCCGGCGTGGCGCTCTATGCGGCGGGTGCAATCGGCGTGTAGCGCACCCTCTCCCATCCGGGAGAGGGACGTGAGTCAGCCCGCTTCGCGAAAGCGTTCGGCCTGTTCGAGATCGACGGAGACGAGCTGCGAGACGCCGCGCTCGGCCATGGTCACGCCGAACAGCCGGTCCATGCGCGCCATGGTGATCGGATTGTGGGTGATCACCACGAAGCGCGTTTCCGTTTGATTCGCCATCTCGACGAGCAGGTCGCAGTAGCGCTCGACATTGGCGTCGTCGAGCGGCGCGTCGACCTCGTCGAGAACGCAGATCGGCGAGGGATTTGTGAGGAAGACGGCGAAGATCAGCGCCGTCGCGGTGAGTGCCTGCTCGCCGCCCGACAACAGCGTCATGGTCTGCGGCTTCTTGCCCGGCGGACGCGCGAGAATTTCGAGACCGGCTTCGAGCGGGTCGTCGGAATCGACCAGGGTGAGCTCCGCCGTGCCGCCGCCGAACAGCGTCGTGAACAGACGCTGGAAATGGCTGTTGACGGTCTCGAAGGCGAGCAGCAGCCTCTCGCGGCCCTCGCGGTTGAGGCTGCCGATCGCCTGGCGCAGGCGCTTGATCGCCTCGATCAGGTCGTCGCGCTCTGTGGTGAGCGAGGCATGCTTCGCCTCGATCTCGCCGAGCTCCTCCTCGGCGCGCAGGTTGACTGCGCCGAGCCGCTCGCGGTCGCCCTTGAGTGCAGCGAGCCGGCCCTCGGTCTCGGCAATCTCAGGCATGGCCTCGCCGTCCTTGAGACCGGCGATGTCGCGAAGCCCGGCCGGGGTCGTGTCGAGATGCTCGGCGATCGAGCGCGTCAGCTCGCTGACCCGCTGCGTCATCGCTTCCGCGCGCGCCTGCGAGCCGGCCCGCGCTTCGCGCGCGGCCGCCAGCGTGTCGAGCGCCTCGCGCGCAGCCCGGTCGGCCGCCGCCAGCGCGCTCTCGCCTTCGGCGAGCCGGTCGGCGGCGTCCCTGCGCCTGGCCTCGGCGCCTTCAAGCTCGGCCATCAGGCCGCGGCGGCGCACGAGAAAGGTGTCGGGCGCATCGAGGAGCGTCTGCCGCTCGCTGCGGGCGCGCTCGAGGCGCTCGCCGAGATCGGCGGCGGCGCCGGCGGCGCGCTCGACGCGCGCCGTCCACAGCTTGGCATCGGCGGCGATGGTGTCCCGGCGCTGTCGGCGCATCTCGGCCTCGCGCACAAGCGTCTGCAAGGCCGCGCGCGCTTCCGCCGCCGCAACGCGCCGCTCGGCGACGCGCGTGCGCAGGTCGAGAAGCTCGGCTTCGAGATGTGGCGCCGGTGCGAGGTCGGTGAGCGCCGCCTGCGCTTCGTCGGCACGGCCGCGCGCCTCGGCGGCGCTGGCTTCGAGCCGCGCCAGCGCCTCGTGCAGGGCGGAGCGCTTGGCGGCGATGTCGGCTTCGCGCCGCTCCGCGGCGCTCAGCGCCTCGCGGGCGCGGTCGAGGGCCTGGCGCGCGGCACGCGCCGCTTCGAGGGCCTGCGTCTCGGCGGTGGCGGCGTTGCGCGCAGCAGCCTGGGCGGCCTCGGCCTCGTGCCGCAGCGCGTCGCGCGCGGCGCGCGCTTCGGCGGCATCACGCTCGAGATCGCCGAGCCGGTTCCGTTCCACGAGTCGGCGGGCGGCCGGCGAAGGCGCTTCGGCGGCATTGGTGAATCCGTCCCAGCGCCACAGGTCGCCTTCGCGCGAGACGAGACGCTGGCCGGGCTTCAGCTGCTCACGCAGCGGCGCGCCCTCGTCGCGGGCGACAACGCCGATCTGCTTGAGGCGGCGGCGCAGGGCAGGGGGCGCTTGCGCGACGTCGGCCAGCGCACGCACGCCTTCGGGCAGAGCGGGATCGTGCTCGCCCGCGTCGGTCTCGGCCCAGTGCGCCGGCGCGGAGGTATTCGAGGACGCGTCGAGATCGTCGCCGAGGGCGGCGCCAAGCGCCGTCTCGTAGCCGCGCTCGACCGTGATCTGGTCGACGACCGGCGGCCACAGGTCGCTCTCGGCGGTGGCGAACAGCTTGGCGAGGGTGCGCGCCTCGGTCTCGAGCCGCTGCGCCTTGCGCTCGGCGTCGTTGAGCGGCGCGCGCATGCGCGTCTCGCTCTCGCGTGCTGCCGCGACGGCGGCGCGGGCCTCGCCGGCGCGCTCCTCGGCCTCCCGGGCATTGGTCTCGGCCGCGGTCGCCTGCGCGCGCAGCTCGTCGAGCGACGGCCCGCCGCCGACGCCGGCGCCGAGCGCTTCGAGGTCGCGTTCGACCTTTTCCCGCTCCCCCATGAAGCGCGCCGCGCGCTCGCTCTCCTCCTGCCGCGTGCGCTCGAGGGCGCCGCGGCGGGCATTGAGGTCGGACACCTGCGCCTGGAGGGTGGCGAGCGCCGCCTCGGCTTCGGCAAGATCGGCTTCGGCGGCCTTGAGTCGCTCGCCGCTTTCCGCCTGCGCAGCCTCCGCACCTTCTTCGGCGCCGGCGAGCTCGGCCGCCTCCGCCTCGAGCCGCGCGATCGTCGCCTCGGCATCGGCGCGCTGCGTCGCCTCGCGCGCGATGTCCTTGTCGAGATCGACGATATGGCGCTCGAGATCGGCCAGCCGTTCGCGCGCGCGGCGCTCCTCGTTGTCGAGTTCGTTGCGCGCATGGATGAGGCGCTGCAGCGCCGCCGCGGCTGCCGCCTCGGCCTCGCGCAAGCCCGGAATCTTGTGCGCGGCGACGGCCTGAGCCGTGGCCGCCTCGGTCTGCTCGCGCGTGCGGTCGGCGACGGTCTTGAGATCCTGCTCGGCCTGCCGCTCGGAAGCTGCGGCCTGCTCGCGCGCATCGGCGTAGCCGATGGCATAGACCAGGGCCTCGAGCCGGCGGATTTCGGCGGAGATCGACTTGTAGCGCGAGGCCTGCCGGCCTTGCCGTTTCAGAGCGTCGATCTGGCCCTCGATCTCGCGCACCACGTCCTCGACGCGACCGAGATTGTCCTCGGCGGCCTTGAGGCGCAGCTCCGCCTCGTGCCGGCGGGCATGCAGCCCGGCGATGCCGGCAGCGTCCTCGAGAATGCGGCGGCGCGCCTGCGGCTTGGCAGCGATGATCTCGCTGATCTGGCCCTGGCGCACGAGAGCCGGCGAGCGCGCGCCGGTGGCCGCGTCGGCGAACAGGATCTGCACGTCGCGGGCGCGTACCTCGCGGCCGTTGATGCGGTAGAGGGAACCTTCCTCGCGCTCGATCTTGCGCGACACCTCGAGCATCTCGGCGTCGTTGAAGGCCGCCGGCGCGAGCCGCTGCTCGTTGTCGATCGTCAGCATGACCTCGGCCGTGTTGCGCGCCGGGCGGTTGGCGGATCCGGAGAAGATCACGTCGTCCATGCCGGAGGCGCGCATATTCTTGTGCGAGCTTTCGCCCATCACCCAGCGCAGCGCTTCGACAAGGTTCGACTTGCCGCAGCCGTTCGGCCCGACGATGCCGGTGAGGCCCGACTCGATCGGCACGTCCGTCGGCTCGACGAACGACTTGAAGCCGATGATGCGGAGACGCGTGAGCTTCATGCGCACGCCTCCGGGTGGTTAAGCCCCCAGAAGCGGCTTGATGACCTTCTCGATCTCGTCAATCGACATGTTCCCGGAATAACGACGGCCATTGATGAAGAACGTCGGCGTGGAAGTGATCTTGAATTTATCGGTGGCGCGGCTGCGCACGGCGTTGACCGCGTCACGGAGCTTCGGGTCGCGCAAGCACGACTCGAACTTTTCCTGTGAAAAACCGGCCTGCCGCATCATCTGCTGAAGGCCTTCGAGCGGCTTGTCGGAAAAGGCCCAGCCGCGCTGCTGCAGGAACAGCATGTCGACGACCGGATAGTAGCGCGAAGCCCCCTCGCAGCGCGCCAGCATGAACCCGGCCGTGGCCAGCACGTCGAGCGGGAATTCGCGCAGGATGAACCGCACCTTGCCGGTGTCGATGTAGCGCTGCTTCAGGAGAGGATAGGTGTCCTTGTGGAAGGCGGCGCAATGCGAGCAGGTCAGCGAGGCATATTCGATGATCGTCACCTTGGCGTCGGCGGGCCCCTGTGCGACGTCGCCGAGCGGCCCCGCTACCGACAGGTCCTCGAGCGACACCGTGTCCTGCGCCAGGGCGGGCAGGCTGGCGGCCAGGGCGCTGGCGGCAATTGTCGAGCCCAGAAGGGCCAGCATCTCACGCCGCGTAATCATGAAAATTGCTCCAATCGTTCGGGGTTCGCCTTGCGCTAAGACTTGGGGCCGATTGTGGCAAGGCGCGTTGCTGTCACGCTTTCGTGGCTCCCGGACCGGATCAAACCGGCCCCGCTCCGAATCGCATGCCTTTACGGGCGGCGCCGGGCAGCGATGACGGCCTCGCCGAGGCGGTCCAGGGCGCCGCGCAGGGCGTCCTCGCCGATCGGAGCCACCGCCTCGGTGAGGCGGCGGCGCTCCTCCTCGTCCAGGGAGCGGGGGGCCGGCTTGGCCGGATCGGGCCTGCGGACCGGGCCTTGCTTGAGCACGAGCCGGCCGATGCAGCGCCACCCGAAATAGCCGTTCACCCGCTCCATCACCACCGGGGCGAGATGCTGCATCTCGATGGCGAAGGCGCTTTCGACGCGCACGACCAGCGTGGCTGGCTCCGGCCGCTCGTCCGGGTCTCCGCCAGGGCGTCGACGCGGCCATTCGATGCGAATCGGCGAGGTGAAGGCGGCGAGCCGCGCGCCGACGATCTCGGGCCAGGCGACGATCACGTCGGACGTGGCAAAGCCCTGCGCCGCGAGCGTCGGCCCGAGACATCTGTCCACAAGATCGGCCAGGGCTTTCGGGCGAGCCATGTGAAACCCGTGCAAACGTCGCGTTGATTACCTTCGGCGCGTTGCTATCACGGGCGCATGGAAACGACCACTGCCGGGACCGCAGGGCCTGCCGCCCGCGACCTTCTGACTTGGTATGACCGCCACCGCCGCGACCTGCCGTGGCGGGCGCGGCCCGGCGAAACGCCCGACCCGTATCGCGTCTGGCTGTCGGAGATCATGCTCCAGCAGACCACGACCGCAGCGGTGCGGCCGTATTATCTCGCCTTCCTCGCGCGCTTCCCGTCGGTCGAGGCGCTGGCGCAGGCGCCGGTCGAGACCGTGATGCAGGCCTGGGCGGGGCTCGGCTATTATTCCCGCGCCCGCAACCTGCACGCCTGCGCCAAGGCCGTCGTCGCGCAGCACGGCGGCCGGTTTCCTGGCTCCGAGAGCGCCCTGCTCGCGCTCCCAGGCATCGGGCCCTACACGGCGGCGGCCATCGCGGCGATCGCCTTCAATCGGCCGGCGGCGGCGGTCGACGGCAATGTCGAGCGCGTGATGTCGCGGCTGTTGATGCTCGACGAGCCGTTGCCCAGGGCCAAGCGCCGGCTCAAGACATCGACGGAAAGTCTGGTGCCGGCGGACCGGCCGGGCGATTTCGCGCAGGCGCTCATGGACCTCGGCGCGACGATCTGCGTTCCGAAACGGCCGGCATGCGCGCTGTGCCCGTGGATGGCTGCCTGCGCCGCCCGGGCCGCGGGGCTGCAGGAGGCCTTTCCGCGCAAGGCCGAAAAGGCCGAACGGCCACTTCGCCGCGGCGCCGCTTTCCTGGCTCTGCGCGGCGACGACGCCATCCTGCTGCGCACGCGGCCGCCGTCCGGCTTGCTCGGCGGCATGGCCGAGCCGCCGACGAGCTCATGGAGCGCGGATTACGACCCTGCCCGCGCGCTCGCCGACGCGCCGCTCGCGGCCGACTGGCGGCGGCTACCCGGCGTCGTCCGCCACACCTTCACGCATTTCCCGCTGGAGCTGACCGTGTATCTCGGCGCCGTTGCCAGCGACACGCCGCCCCCCGACGAGATGCGCTGGACGCCGCGCGCCGCGCTGCACGAGGAGGCGCTCCCGAACGTGATGAAGAAGGTGCTGGCGCACGGCCTCCACAAGCTGCAGCGCTGACGGTGAGATCCGTCTCCGCAGCGGAGAGGGGAGTGGGAGAGGTAGCGCCTTCACGACACGTCCTCCCCCAACACAGCAACCATTTGTCGTCCGGGACGTGCCGCAGCGCGCGGCCGGAATGACAAGGATTACGGGAGGGGAGTTAAGCCTCGCCCTTCATCGATTCACGCAGCTTGGCGCGGAACCCGTCGATCGAGACCAGCGCGCCCTTGCGCTCGACGTGCCAGAAGGTCCAGCCGTTGCAGGCCGGCAGGCCTTGCGCCAGCGCGCCGATCTTGTGGATCGAGCCGATGGCCGGGCCGAGCTTGAGCGTGCCGTCGGCGCGCACGATCGCCTTGTAGCGACGCTTCTCGTCGACCAGCGTCTCGCCGGCCTTGAGGTGGCCGGCCTCGATCACCGACAGGAACGGAACGCGCGGCTCGCTGCGCTTGGCCGGCGGCGCGGCGACGGCCACGTCCGCGAGCGGCTCGACGGCGGCGATTCGCGCCTCGGCGGCGGCGATATAGGTCGGGTCGCGCTCGATGCCGATGAAGTGCCGCCCCAGCTTCTTGGCGACCGCGCCGGTGGTGCCGGTGCCGAAGAACGGGTCGAGCACGACATCGCCGGGATTGGTGGCCGAAAGCAACGCCCGCGCCAGGAGCGCCTCGGGCTTTTGCGTCGGATGCGTCTTGCGTCCGGACGAGTCCTTCAGCCGTTCATCGCCGGTGCAGAGCGGGATGAACCAGTCCGAGCGCATCTGCAGGTCTTCGTTGGCGGCCTTCAGCGCGTCGTAATGAAAGGTGTAGTTCTTGGCGTCGGCGCTCTTGGAGGCCCAGATCAGCGTCTCGTGCGCGTTGGTGAAGCGACGGCCGCGGAAATTCGGCATGGGGTTGGCCTTGCGCCACACCACGTCGTTGAGGATCCAGAAGCCGAGATCCTGCAGGGCGGCGCCGACCCGGAAGATGTTGTGATAGGAGCCGATCACCCACAGGGTGGCGTTCTTCTTCATGACGCGCCGGCAGCCGAGCAGCCAGGCGCGCGTGAAGGCGTCGTAATCGGCGAAGCTCGCGAACTTGTCCCAGTCGTCGTCGACCGCGTCGACGACGCTGTGGTCAGGCCGCGTCAGCGCGCTTTCGAGCTGCAGATTGTAGGGCGGATCGGCGAAGACGAGGTCCACGCTCTCCGCCGGCAGGCGTTCGAGCGCGGCGATGCAATCGCCGTTCAGAATCTGATCAACCCGAAAGGGCGACGTGCGCCCTACCCGGGGCGACGACGCAGCCTGCCCGGTACGCGAGACCTGGATCCGGGAGGCAGCGCCGGCGGCCCCGGTACGCGAGGTACCCATGGCAAACACCGGTTACGCGACTGACTCTCAGGATCATGACGGGGCAGGGTAAAAACCGCGTTGAGCGGGACGGCGGACGACTAGGCAAAAACGTGCCGTTTTGGGGCTGCAATTTTTGCCTAGTCGTTGAAATGATTGGATTTATTCGCTTTTATGGCGCGAAGCCGTGTCACGCCTGGCCGCGCAACGGTGCGAAACTGGTGCGGTGGAACGGGCACGGCCCGTGGTTCGCCAGCGCGGCGTAATGAACGGCCGTGCCGTAGCCGACATTGGTGGCGAAGCCGTAGGCCGGGAAGCGCGTGGCGAGACGCTTCATCATGCGGTCGCGCACGACCTTGGCGACGATCGAAGCGGCGGCGATCGACGGAATGCTGCCGTCGCCCTTGACGATGGTCTCGACCGGGCAGGGAAGTTTCGGCGGATCGTTTCCGTCCACCAGCGCCAGGTCGGGAATGCAGGGCAGGGCGGCGAGCGCCTTGCACATGGCGCGGAGCGAGGCCTGGCGGATGTTGATGACGTCGATCTCGGCATGCGAGATGGTGGCGATGCCGACCTTGCTCGTGGCGAGAATCACCTCGAACAGCTCCTCGCGTTCCTCGGGCGACAGCACCTTCGAATCGGCGAGGCCCTTCGGCACGTTGTCGAGGTCGAGAATCACCGCGGCCGCCGCGACGGGACCGGCGAGCGGCGCACGTCCCGCTTCGTCGATGCCGGCGATGACACCGTGGCCACAGCGCGTGAGCTTGCGCTCGTATCGGGTCGTGAGCCTTGGCCGCGCCATGTGTCGCCTGAGTGAGCCGTTAGTGATTCGTTAAGACGCCACGAAACGACGCCACACAAGCTTTGTCACCCGGCCAATTGGGCGCAGCCATCGCGTCCTGTGGAACACCGGGGATAAATCACTCTCGTAAGCACCACCCCTTTCCCGGACGCCTGTAACGGAGCGAAGCGGAGTGGAAGGCGATCCGGGACCCAGCACAAGAAGCGGCGAAGTGCAAAATCATTGGTTCAGCTCGTCGTAGAGATCGCGCCAGTCGGGGTTCATGGCTTCGATCAAGGCGAGCTTCCAGGCGCGGCGCCATCTCTTGATCTTGTATTCGCGGTGGCGAGCTTCGAGAATCTGATCATAGCCCTCGTACCAGACGAGCGTCATCACGTTGTATTCGCTCGTGAAGCCCGGGGTGAGCTTGTTCTTGTGCTCCCATATTCGGCGGGAAAGATCGGTGGCGGAGCCGACGTAGAGCGTGCCGTTGCGGCGGCTCGCAAGGATGTAGACCCATCCACCCCGTTGCATGCGCCAGTTCCTCCAGCCGGCTCACGCTTCGCATTTGCGTACCATAAAGCAGTGCCGCTTCGCGGCGGAGTCATTCTGCTGGGTCCCGGATCGGGTTCCATGCCCCCGGATAAATCCGGGGGCACTCCACCCGTCCGGGAAAGGGCGATAATTAAAGCAAGCTCAGCTGCCGGGCATCGTGGGGTTGGGGCGGCGTGAACAGGTCCGTCCGCAGCGGGCGGCGCTGCTTGTTGAAGCCGATGCGGGCGGCGGCGGCCTCGAAGCGGCGGCCGATCATCCAGGCGTAGGGGCCGACGCCGGTCATGCGCTTACCCCATGACGCGTCGTAGACCTTGCCGCCGCGCGAGTCCTGCACGAGCGAGAAGACGTGTTTGAGCTTGTCCGGATAATGCTCCTCAAGCCAGCCGTGCATCAGGTCCTTGATCTCGTGCGGCATGCGCAGCAGCACGTAGCCGGCCGAGCGCGCACCGGCCGCATAGGCGGCGCGCAGGATCTCTTCGATCTCGTGGTCGGTGATCGCCGGAATGATCGGCGCCACCATCACGGCGACGGGAATACCGGCTTCCGCCAATTGCCGGATCGTGTCGAGGCGCTTCTTCGGGGTCGCGGCGCGCGGCTCCATCCTGCGCGCCAGCTTGGGATCGAGCGTCGTGATCGACACCGCCGCCTTGGCGAGGCCGCGGTCGGCCATCGGCCCGAGAATGTCGATGTCGCGCGTGATCAGCGCCGACTTGGTCACAATCCCGACCGGATGGCTGGTCCGGCTCAGCACTTCGAGAATGCCGCGCGTGATGCGGAACTTGCGTTCGATCGGCTGATACGGGTCGGTGTTCGTGCCCATGGCCATCACCGCCGGCTTGTAGCCGGGCCTGGCCAGCTCCTTCTCGAGCAGCTCGGGCGCGTTGGGCTTGGCGAACAGCTTGGTCTCGAAATCGATGCCGGGCGACAGGCCCTGATAGGCGTGGGTCGGCCGCGCGAAACAATAGACACAGCCATGCTCGCAACCGCGATACGGATTGATCGAGCGGTCAAAGGAGATGTCGGGCGAATCGTTCCTGGCGATGATGGTGCGCGGCTTCTCGATCGTCACCTCGGTCTTGAGCGCGGGCGGCTCCTCGACCATGTCCCAGCCGTCGTAGAAGGACTCGCGCTGGTGCGGCTCGTAACGGCCGTCAGGATTGAGTGTGGCGCCGCGCCCGTTGCGGCGATCGGCCTGCACGGTGGCCCCCGGAGCCGCGTCACTGCGTCGGCGGATGGCCTCGGCGTTCTGCGGGCTCGGCGCAATCCTGGAGGTGCGCACCTCGTCCCGCCCGATCTGTTTGGCTCTTACCGTCATGGCCGGCTCGCGAATCATCCGTGGACCTTGGTCTCAGTATAAGAACAAAAAGAGAACATGCAAGTTCCCGTAGGAGGAAAATCACGCGACGCGCTAACATGGGCGGATGATCACTGCTCTCATCCTGGCGGAACGCGGTGGCGAGGCGCTCGGCGTCACCCTCGCGTCGCTGGTCCCCGCCGTCGTCGCCGGCATTGTCGGGGATGCCGTGCTGATCGCGCCGCGGCAGGACGCGTCCGTGGAGACCATCGCGGACGGCGTCGGCGCCAGCCTCGTCGCCCTGCCGCACGGGTCAGATCCGTGGCGCGCCGGCGCTGCCGTGGCGCGGCGCGACTGGCTGCTGTGTCTCGAGGACGGGGACGTTCTCGCCGACGGCTGGATGAGGCCGCTCGAACGCTTCCTGGCAACTGCCTCGGCCACCGACCCGGCGGTCGCCCGCCTCAGGCGCTCGTCAGCCGGACGGGCTGCGGCGGTGCGCACCGCCATCGAGCGCTGGGCCGGAACGCGTCGCCCGCGGGCCGGCGATCTCGTGCATCGTGCCTGGCTCGACGGGGCGCGGCAGCGCGTGCGGCCGGTAGCGATCCGGGCCCGCATCGAACGCGACCCGGATTTCGGCTAGAGTATCCGTCTTAATTTAGCGCGCCTTGCCGCGCTTCAGATGCTCGTCGAGCCGAGGCATGATCTCAACGAAATTGCAGGGCCGGTGGCGGTAGTCGAGCTGGCTTTGCAAAATCCCGTCCCACGCGTCCTTGCAGGCCCCCGGCGAGCCCGGCAGCACGAAGATGTAGGTGGCGCCGGCAACCCCGCCAACGGCGCGCGACTGGATCGTCGAGGTGCCGATCTTGTCGTAGGAGATGCGATGGAACACGGCGGAAAAGCCGTCCATGCGCTTCTCGAACAGGGGCTCGATCGCTTCGGGCGTGACGTCGCGGCCAGTGAAGCCGGTGCCGCCGGTGGTGATCACGACGTCGATATCCTTGTCGGCGATCCACGCCTGGACCCTGGCGCGGATCGCCTCGACATCGTCGGTGACGACGGCGCGGTCGCCGAGCCGGTGCCCGGCCCTGGTCAGCCGCTCGACGAGCACGTCGCCGGAGCGGTCATCGGCGAGCGAGCGCGTGTCCGACACCGTGAGCACCGCAATCGACAGCGGCACGAACGAAAGCGAAGGGTCGATGCCTGCCACGGGGCTGTCACTCCTGAGCGAATTTACGAAGGATCTCCGGCGTCATCGCGCGGGCGCCTGCGATGCGCCGGCATGATGCAGACAGGGATCGAGCATGATGTGGTCGGGGCCGCGATCATTGTAGGTGCCCGCGAGGATCGCGTTGTCGCCTCTCTTGCGGTCGCCCGCGCTGTAGGTCACGCACAGCACCTGAGGGTCGGGCGGGGCGCACATGAGCAGATAGGTGAGCACGCCGTCGGAGCGCACGTCGGTCAGGGCGCCGGTCACCTCGATGGTGAAATACTCGTCGGGCTTCGGATCAAGTTTCCGGATCGCCGCGCGAAGGTCTGCGCAAGTCGACCGGAAGGACGGCTCGGGCTGCGCCGCGGCCGTGGGCGCCGCGACCAGCGCGGCGAGAGCCGCCATGGTCGGCCAGCCGTTGCAGCGCAGGGCGTTGATCATTCACGCTTTATGGCAACCGCAGGTACCGGTGTCGAGCGTGCCCAGGCGGGAATTACAAGCGGCTGGCGCGGAAGGTGTCGCAGGCTTGTACCTGACCGCTCTTGAACCCGGTCATGAACCAGCGCACGCGCTGCTCCGACGAACCGTGCGTGAAGGAATCCGGCACCACGTAGCCCTGGCTCTGCTTCTGCAGCCGGTCGTCGCCGATCGCCTGGGCGGCGGCCATCGCTTCCTCGACGTCGCCCGGCTCGAGCGCCTTGTAGCGTTGGTCGGCCTGGCTGGCCCAGATTCCGGCGAGGCAGTCGGCCATCAGCTCGACGCGCACCGACAGCTGGTTGGCTTCGGTGCGGCCGACCTCCTGCTGGCGCTGCTGCACGCGCGCGAGCAGGCCGAGCTGGTTCTCGACGTGATGGCCGACCTCGTGGGCGATCACATAGGCATAGGCGAAATCACCGCTCGCCCGGAAGCGCCGCTGCATCTCCTGGAAGAAGGACAGGTCGATGTAAACCGTCTGGTCGAGCGGGCAATAGAACGGTCCCATGGCCGACTGCGCGGCGCCGCAGCGCGAGCGCGTCGCCCCGGAGAACAGCACCATGCGCGGCGGGGTGTACTGCTTGTTGACCTGCTTGGGCAGGAGGTCCTTCCACACGTCCTCCGTGTTGCCGAGAACGGCGGAGGCGAAGCGGCCCATCTGGTCCTGCGGCGGGCCCTGCTGGCGCCGCGGAGCCTGGCCCGGCTGCTCGTATTGCGGGCTGCCGCCGCCCGCCATCATCTCGACGCCGCTGATCAGGATGCGCGGATCGATACCGAGAGCCCAGCCGACCAGGCCGAGGATGATCATGGTGCCGATGCCGAGGCCGCCGCGGCCCATCGGAATCCCGCCACCGCCGCCGCCGTCGCCGCGCCGGTCCTCGAGGTACTCGGACGGTCTGAAATCTTCCCACCGCATGATCAATCCTTACGTATCGCCCGGCCGAGCCGCTAAGCCTTTATACAAGCAGCAGGAGCGCGCGCAGTTCCGGTTCCGGCGCTAGCCTGCAAGGGGCAATGTGGCCCGGCCCGCTGCACGCGCAAGGCCGCACGGCTTGAGCATGGATGACGGGTATCTGCCGGAATTCCTGCCATCAGCCGGGCATCGCTTGATATTGCAAGGCCTTCGCGTGACGGTGCCTGGAAGCACCCTCTCGCTCGCATCGGCGGCGGAGCCGTTTCCACTGGTGGAATCGGATCTGGCTTGCTCGAGACGCATTTTCTTCGGCTCTACGTCCGCCCTTCGAGAGCGCGCTTCAGCGCGCGGAAATCGCGCCAGGCGAGGCGTTTCTGCAGCGGCTGCCGCAACAGATAGGCGGGGTGCAGGGTGGCAAAGGCGCGGATCTCGCGGCGGCCGGTCTGGTAGGGAAACCAGCGGCCGCGCGTCTTGAGAATGCCCTCCTTGATGCTGAGCAGCGTCTGCGCGGATGGCCCGCCGAGACAGACGAGGATGTCGGGATCGGCGAGTTCGATCTGCTTCTCGATGAACGGCCGGCAGATCGCGACCTCCTGCGGCGTCGGCGTGCGGTTGCCCGGCGGCCGCCAGGGTACGATGTTGGCGATATAGACGCTCGTACGGTCGAGGCCGATGGCGGCGAGCATGCGGTCGAGCAGCTGTCCCGAGCGCCCGACGAACGGCTTGCCGATGCGGTCCTCGTCGCCTCCGGGGGCCTCGCCGACAAGCATGAGCCGGCTCTGCGGATTGCCGTCCGCGAAGACGAGATTCTTGGCGGTCACGCGCAACCCGCAGCCTTCGAAAGAGGCGAGCAGCGCCGCGAGCTCCTCGAGGCTGCGCGCGGACCGTGCCTGGTCGCGGGCGGCCGAAGCCGCCTCTTCCGGCGAGGCGACGGCCACGCGTGCGGGTGTGCGCGGCTCGGGGGCGCGCTGCAACAGCGGATGCGACTGCGCCGTCGCCGCCGACCCGCTGCCCGCAGCGGCCGGGCGGCCTGGCATCGGCGCGACGCTCGCCCCGGCCGGCGCCTCGGCGGCCGGCCGTGCGGCGTCATCGGCGAAGCGGTCGTGCGGGATCTCGTCGAGCGCGCAGTCGACCCCGGCCGCCACATGAAATTCGAGGAGCGCAAGCAGTGCGGCGCGATCAGGCGCGATGTCCGGCATCAGCCGCATCTAGCGCGCGCGGCGCCGGAGATAAAGTCGCCTTCCCGGCACGCACCCGCTCGTTAGTCATCTCAGCAATATCCGAGGTCGACGCGAAAAGGGGGAGCCTTGCTGGCGCAACGAAGATCGTTCATGTGTGAACGATCTCGTTCATGGCCAATCGGTGGAGGCGCGTCATGGATTTGCCAGCACGCGAATCGATGGAATTCGACGTGGTGATCGTCGGCGCCGGTCCGGCGGGGCTGGCGACCGCCATCCGCATCAAGCAGATCGCCGCCGGGCGCGGCGCCGAAATCTCCGTCGTGGTCGTCGAGAAGGGATCCGAGGTCGGCGCCCATATCCTGTCCGGCGCCGTGATCGATCCGGTCGGGCTCGACCGTCTGCTGCCGGGATGGCGCGACGATCCGGAGCGGCCGCTGCGCACGCAGGTGACGCGCGACGAGTTCCTTTATCTCACGCCGGCCGGCGGGCTCGGGCTGCCGAACCGGTTCATGCCGAAGCTCATGGACAATCACGGCAATTTCGTCGGCTCGCTGGGCAATGTCTGCCGTTATCTGGCGCGCAAGGCGGAGGAGCTCGGCGTCGAGATCTATCCCGGATTCGCGGCGTCGGAGGTGCTGGTCGAGGACGGCAAGGTGGCCGGCGTGGCGACCGGCGACCTCGGCATCGGCAAGGGCGGCGAACTCAAGGACAATTTCACGCGCGGCATGGAGCTGCGGGGGAAATATACGGTGTTCGGCGAAGGCGCGCGTGGCCATCTCACCAAGCAGCTGATCGGCCGCTTCTCGCTCAATGCGCGCAGCGATCACCAGAAATACGGCATCGGCCTCAAGGAGCTGTGGCAGGTGCAGGCCGACAAGCACCGGCCGGGGCTTGTGCAGCATTCATTCGGTTGGCCGCTCGCCAACCGCAGCGGCGGCGGCTCGTTCCTGTATCACTTCGAGGACAACCTCGTCGCGGTCGGATTCGTCGTCCATCTCAATTACGAAAACCCGACGCTCTCGCCCTTCGACGAGTTCCAGCGATTCAAGACGCATCCGCGCATCCGCAGCGTCTTCGCGGGCGGCAAGCGGCTCTCCTACGGCGCGCGCGCCATCATGGAAGGGGGCTGGCAATCGGTGCCGAAGCTTGCCTTTCCGGGCGGCTGCCTGGTGGGGGATTCTGCCGGCTTCGTCAACGTACCGCGCATCAAGGGCACGCATAACGCGATGCTGTCGGGCATGCTGTGCGCCGAGCACCTGGTCGAGGCGCTCGCCGCCGGCAGGGCCGGGGACGAACTCTCCTCCTACGAGGAGGCATGGCGCTCCTCGCCGGTCGGCGAGGACCTTTACCGGGTGCGCAACGTCAAGCCGCTGTGGTCACGCTTCGGCACTTTCGCAGGCGTCGCCCTCGGCGGCCTCGACATGTGGATGAACCAGCTGTTGGGCGTCTCGCCATTCGGCACGCTGCGCCACGGCAAGCCCGATCATGCTTGCCTCAAGCCGCTCGACCAGGTCACGCCGATCACCTATCCGAAGCCGGACGGGGTGCTCACCTTCGACAGGCTGTCGTCGGTGTTCCTTTCCAACACCAATCACGAGGAGGACCAGCCAAGCCATCTGGTCCTCGCCGATCCGTCGATCCCGATCCGGCGCAACCTGCCGCTCTATGGCGAGCCGGCGCGCCTGTATTGCCCGGCGGGGGTGTATGAGGTGGTCTACGGCGATGTCGAGAAGCGGGCCGACCCGCACTTCGTCGTCAACGCGCAGAACTGCGTGCACTGCAAGACCTGTGACATCAAGGATCCGGCCCAGAACATCACCTGGGTAACGCCCGAAGGCGGTGGAGGGCCGAACTATCCCAATATGTGACGCGCCGGACGGCGTTTGGTGAAAGCTGGACAGTTGCCAAATTTTCTGGGAAACGGCACCGGCGAATCCGATCACGCTCGATTCGCCAGTTTGACCAATAGGCTTGGCCACTTGCTGGTAGCCCTCACGCGCAACCGACCACGATTGCGCGCGGCGCGCTGCGTTTACGTCGTGTGAACCAGCCTCCACCGATCGTTGGCAATGTCTTTGATGTATTCGGGGCGGACGAGTGCCTGACTTACGCATGACAAGGCGCGGGGTGATTGCGTCGCTCGTGGCGATGCAATCGGCGCCGGCGCTCGCGCGCCTGTCGGATCCCATGCCTCGCATGAGCTACTTCCCGGCCGACGCGCACGCCGCGTTGCGCAGCAACCCGGCTGCCATCATCTCGATCTACAACGCCCACCGGGACCGGTTCGTCGCCGATCTGGGCGCCGGCTTCGCCAAAGAGGTCGAAGATCATGTGAAGCTCGGCTTCTGCGGCCTCGTGGCGTACGACCTCACGCCCTACGGCCCGCACGGCGGAAACGCGGCGGTGCCCGTGCCGTCCCTCTACAACGTCGCGAGCATGGATTGTGACAACTACGCCGCGGTGACCTGGCGGTTGTTCAATATCCTGTGCCCCGCTTCCTCGGTCAGTGTCGCTGCGGTCGGATGGGATGGCGGGCCGATCGGCAACCACGCACAGATCTTCTCGAGCCATCCGAGCGGCACGGCGTGGCTCGTCGATCCAACCATCGGCGTCGTGCAGTGCGAGTATGACTTCGACTGGATCGCATCGGGCAGGCCGACACCGGAAGGTCACCGTAAAGACTTTTACTGGCGAGCCGGCGACGCCGTTCAATGGCTGCACGACCGCGTCATCGAGGCCCTGGACAAAGGCGAGTACCGCCCGAGCCAGCTTCTCTATTACGCAACCACCATCGACAAATTCCTCGATGCGGCGCCCATGGGGAAGTGGATGACCCCGCGGGCGTGAGTTCAACGCCGCGTGGATCACCCAGGCCTGCTCGGCGGGCACCGCGGCAGCGACCGGCCGCCGACGTGACCCGGCGTTCTCGACTGCTCGGCGTCACACAACCCGAGCATGGTTCAGCAGGATCGCTGCACCTGCCCGATCCTGATGAAAGAGGCATTCCGGCACGGCATGGGGCGACTGCGCCCACGCTCCGGCCCTTGCCGCGCCACATTGAAGCAGCCATGGTGACGCGCCTGTTGGCCGCGCCTTTGCTTGTATAATCACCTCCGATTCATTGGAGCGAGCTTCGTGCCCTTCGTCAAAACGCCTTTGGTCATCTCCGGTCTGGTCGGGCTTACGCTGGCGGCGGGCGTCTGCCTGGTGACGACCCCCGTCCTGGCCAGGCGCGCTCCCGCATCGCCGTTGCCGCAGAGCGCCTTCCAGCCGGCCGAGAGCCTCGAAGGCAACTACCTCGCCGCCTACATCGCCAACAGCGCCCGCGATACCGCGGCCGCGGCGGCGTTTTACCGCGAGGCGCTCAGGGGCGATCCGAACAACGCCGAGCTCCTGGAACGGGCCTTCGTGTCGTTCCTTGCCGACGGCACCATGCCGGAGGCGTTCCGCACCGCCGAGCGTCTGCTGCAGCGCGACCAGTCGAACGGGCTTGCCCACCTCGCCCTCGGCGTGCGCGACCTGAAGGCGCGGCAATTCGCGTCCGCCCGCAACCACCTGAACAGAGGCGGCCGCGGCCGCCTCGTCGACCTCACGGCAACCCTGCTGACGTCGTGGGCCCTCGCCGGCGGCGGCGACGGAAAGAAAGCGCTCGAGACCGCCGACAGACTCAAGGGCGAGCGCGCCTACAATGTCTTCCGCGACTACCATGCCGGCCTCATCGCCAGCCTGACCGGCAACAGCGCCGAAGCCGAGCGGCGGCTGAAGGCCGCCTACGAGGCCGACAAGGCGACGTTGCGCATCGTCGATGCCTATGCCCGCTTCGAGTCGCGGCGCGGGCGCAAGGATGCCGCCCTGGCGGCCTACAGCGGGTTCGATGCGCTGCTGCCCCGCCATCCGCTCGTTCGCGACGCGGTGGACCAGCTGCAGGCCGGCAAGACGCTGGCGCCACTGGTCGGCAATGTCGCCGAAGGGGCCTCCGAGGTTCTCTACGGCCTCGGCGCCGCCGGCAACCAGACCGGCGACGAACTCCCGGCGATCGTCTATTTGCGCCTCGCCCTGCACCTCAATCCGGACCATGCCCTCGCGCTCATCACGCTGGCGGACATCTACGACCGCCTCAAGCTCGTGGATCGGGCCATCGAGGTCTTCAACCGCATTCCCGAAGGCTCGCCCGTGCGCATGGGGGCCGACATCCAGATCGGCCTTGCCCTCGAGCAACTCGGCCGCGGCGACGAGGCGATCGGGCATCTCGATGCCCTCAAGAAGAAGCATCCCGAGGATATCGAGGTGATCACGGCGCTCGGCAACGTGCTGCGCTCGCGCAAGCGCTACGCTGATGCGGCCGAGGTGTATTCCCAGGCCATCGCGCGCATCGGCAAGCCGGATCGCAGCCATTGGACCCTGTTCTATTACCGGGGCAGCACCTACGAGCGCTCAAAGCAGTGGGCGAAGGCCGAGGCCGATCTCAAGAAAGCGCTGGAACTCGTTCCGGACTCGCCGCCGAACGGCAAGGCGCAGGTGCTCAATTACCTCGGCTATTCATGGGTCGACGCCGGCACCAACCTGGATGACGCCTTCAAAATGCTCAAGCGGGCGATCGACCTCAGCCCGCGCGACGGCATGATCATCGACAGCCTCGGCTGGGCCTATTACCGGCTCGGGCATTACGACGACGCGGTGCGTGAGCTCGAGAAGGCGGTCGAGCTCAAGCCCGGCGACCCGGTCATCAACGATCATCTCGGCGACGCCTACTGGCGCGTCGGGCGCCGCCTCGAGGCGCGATTCCAGTGGCAGCATGCCAAGGATTCGAATCCCGAGCCCGACGAGCTGGAAAATATCGTGCGCAAGCTCGAGAATGGCCTCCCCGAAGATCGGCCGGCCGCGGCCGAGAGCGAGCACAAAGAGGCCCAGCAGAACGGCGGCTGAGCGCTGCCGCAGCGCAGCGGCGACCAAGACGAGCGGCGGCGAGGAGAGGGGACCTGGACACGCCTCCTGACCGTCCGGACGGGCGGGCGCCGCATACACCGCTCACCACGCTCGCGCCGGCCAAGATCAATTTGACGCTGCACGTCCTGGGACGGCGCGCCGACGGCTATCACGAGCTGGAAAGCCTTGTGGCCTTTGCGGGTGTCGGCGACACCTTGAGCCTCTCTCCCGGCGCGGCGCTGTCGCTGCAGGCCGAGGGGCCGACGGCGGGTGCGGCCGGACCGGTGGACCAGAACCTCGTCCTGCGGGCCGCCCGAAACCTCGCCGCGCGCGTGCATGGGCTGCGCGTCGGCGCCTTTCGTCTCGACAAGCGGCTGCCGGCGGCGGCAGGCATCGGCGGCGGCTCGGCGGATGCCGCCGCGGCGCTCCGCCTGCTCGCCCGTGTCAACGATATCCCGGATGATCATGCGGCCGTCCTGGAGGCGGCGCGCGCCACGGGCGCCGATGTGCCGGTGTGCCTCGCATCGCGGGCGCGCATGATGGAAGGCATCGGGGACCGCCTCGGGCCGGTGCTGGAGCTGCCGTCCCTGCACGCCGTCCTCGTCAATCCGGCGATGCCTCTCGGGACAGCAAAAGTGTTCGAGGCGCTCGCCCTGCCGCTCGCCAGCAGCCGGGCCGCCGCCTCCCATCCGCGCGTCGAAGCCCGGAGCTCGGGCGAGCTGCTGGCGGTCCTGCGCGACACGCGTAACGATCTTGAAGCCCCGGCGCGCAGCCTCGAACCAGCGATCGACGAGGCGCTCGCGCTCCTGCGCCAGGCGCCAGCATGTCGGCTCGCGCGCATGTCCGGATCGGGCCCGACGGTGTTTGGCCTGTTCGACGATGCGGCCGGCTGCGCAGCGGCGGCCGCGCTCGTGCGCGCAGCCCGACCCGTGTGGTGGGTCGAGGCAACGACGCTGCGCTGACGCGCCCCGAGGCGCTGCTCAGATCCCCTTGTAGAAGATCGTCGTGTCGCCCATCCGCCCGTCGGGAAACAGGGCGTAGCCGGGCACCACGCCCACCCGCGTCCATCCGAGCCGCGCGTAGAGCCGCTCGGCATCGCCTCCGGTGATCGTATCGAGCACGAACAGCGTCTTGCCGGCGGCGCGGCCGGCCGTCTCGGCGGCGCGCATGAGCGCGGCGCCGACGCCGCGCCGGCGCGCCCGGCTGTGCACGAGCATCTTGGAGACGTCCGCCCGGTGCGGCTGGTTTTCCGGAAGGGCGAGCACGACCTGGACCGTGCCGACGACCTCGCCGCGCCGGCTCGCAACCAGGAGAATGCGCTCGCCGCGCGCGACGCTGTCGGCGACGGACGTCCAGAACGCCTCGGCCTTAACGCGCGCGAGCGGGCTCATGAAGCTCACCGATGCGCCGTGCTCGACGCAATCGATGAGAACCTCCGCCAGGCCCGGCGCAAGCGCTCTCGCCTCGTCGCCGTCGACGACCCGGATAGCAACATCGCCCGTCATGGTGAGGCTCATGTCGTGCTCGTGCGATCTCCGCCCGGCGGCGCGCCCGCGGCATCGAGAAAGCGCTGCACGAAGATCAAGTCGAGCCAGCGTCCGAACTTATGCCCGACCTCCCTGAAATGCGCGACCGGCACAAAGCCGAGGCGCTTGTGGAAGCGCAGCGACGCCTTGTTGTCGGCGTCCACGCCGCCGAGCATCGCATGCATTCCCAGGTCGCGGGCCAGCGGGAAGAGCGCCTCGACAAGCGCACGGCCGATGCCGCTGCCGCGCCGGCCGGCACGGACATGGACCGAGTGTTCGACGGTGTAGCGGTAGCCGGGCCATGCGCCTCGCCAATGTCCGAAGGAGGCGAAGCCGAGCACGTCGGCGCCATCGTCGGCGACCAGCACCGGAAACCCGAGCGCCCGCCTCCCCTCGAACCACGTCCGGCGCTCGTCGAGGCTCACGGGATCGAGCGCATAGACCGCCGTCGAGGTCGCGATCACCTCGTTATAGATCGTGAGAATTTCGGGAAGATCGGCAGCGGCGGCCGGTCGGACGAACATGGGAGCGGCTCCCTTGGCGCACCACAAATCATCACATATAGTGGACATATGTCAATTATCGCAGACGACCCGGGCGACGCCATCGCGCGCCGCGTCCGGCAGGAACGCGAGATCAGGGGATGGTCGCTCGCCGAGCTCGGCGAGCGCTCCGGCGTGTCCAAGGCGATGATCAGCAAGGTCGAGCGCGGCGAGGCGAGTCCGACCGCCGCGCTGCTCGGCCGGCTGTCCGGGGCGTTCGGGCTGACCCTGTCGGTGTTGCTCGCGCGTGCCGAAGCCGGCGGCAGTCGTCTCCAACGCGCTGCCGAGCAGCCGCGCTGGACGGACCCGGGCACCGGCTACGTGCGTCGGCAGGTGTCGCCATTGTCCGACATTCCGCTCGAATTGACCGAGGTCGAGTTGCCGGCGGGCGCCGAGGTGGCGTTTCCCGCCGCGTCCTACGCCTTCATCAGCCAGATGATCTGGGTCCTGCACGGCCGCTTGAGCTTCAGCGAGGGCGAGGTGACGCACGAGCTTGACGCCGGCGATTGCCTCGCCCTCGGTCCGCCCGCCGACTGCGCGTTCAGGAACAGGGGCCGGGACGCGTGCCGCTATCTCGTCGCGGTGCTGCGCCAGGCGTAAGCCGCCGGCTCGTTTGCGATGATGGCGTCAGTGCGCGCGGGCGATGCAGAAATCGACCGCGTCGAGCAACGCCTGCTTCATCGGACTTTTGGGGAACAGCGCCAGAGCGTCGCGCGCCATGGCGCCGTAGTGGCGTGCACGTTCCAACGTGTCCTCGAGGGCCCGATGCCGGCGCATGATCAGGATCGCCTGTTCGAGATCGCGCTCGGCGACGTCGCCGCGCTCGAGCGTGCGCCGCCAGAAATCGCGTTCCTGCTCGTCGCCGCGGCGGAAGGACAGCACCACCGGCAGCGTGACCTTGCCCTCGCGGAAATCGTCGCCGACATTCTTGCCGAGCTTGGCGCTCGTGCCGCCGTAATCGAGCGCATCGTCGACGAGCTGGAAGGCGATGCCGAGGTTGATGCCGTAGCTGCGGCAGGCCGCCTGCTCGGCCTTGGGCCGGCCGCCGATCACAGGGCCGACTTCGCAGGCCGCACCGAACAGCTCCGCGGTCTTGGCGCGGATGATGGCGAGATACTCGTCCTCGTTGGTTTCGGTGTTCTTGGCGGCAGCAAGTTGCATCACCTCGCCTTCGGCGATCACGGCAGCCGCGGAGGACAGGATCTCGAGGGCGCGCAGGCTGCCGACTTCGACCATCATCTTGAAGGCCTGCCCGAGCAGGAAATCGCCGACCAGCACGCTGGCCTGGTTGCCCCATTTGATGCGCGCCGCCACCTCGCCGCGGCGCATGTCGCTTTCGTCGACCACGTCGTCGTGCAGAAGCGTCGCGGTATGCATGAACTCGACGCTAGCCGCCAGCTTGATATGCCCGTCGCCGCGATAGCCGGCCAGACCGCCGGTCGCCAGGGTCAGCATCGGGCGCAGGCGCTTGCCTCCGGACGAGATCAGGTGGTTGGCCACCTCGGGGATCATTGTCACCTCGGAGCCGGTCCGCGACAGGATGAGGCCGTTCACCCGGTCCATGTCGGGGGCGACGAGGCCGACGAGACCCTCGATCCCCGCAGGTTCCGGATGCTTGTCTTCGAACGGAACGACGACGCCCACGCTATCTCCCCGACTTGCCGACACGGTCAAACGCGTTGATGATCGCGGCACCGTGGCATGCCGCTGCGTGCACCGCAACCTGCAGCTTGCCCGAAGCAGGTTTGCGCGGTCCGGAACACAGGTTCCGGCTCGCGCAAACCTGCAAGGTTTTAGATTCCTGAAGGTTTCCGGAGCCTGCGCGCGCTGGGGCGCGTGCGGGCTCGCGCAAACCTGCTTGGAGGTCCCAGCGGGATGATGGAGATCATAAGAAGCGACGATCTTGTCCTGCTCGCCCTGGTTCAATCCCTGCTCGAGGAGGCGCGCATCCCGGTTCTCGTCGCCGACGCCCATATGAGTTCGCAATCGATCGGCGCCTTTCCGCGCCGCGTGCTCGTGCCGAGCGACTATGGCCTGCAAGCGCGGCGGCTCGTGTCCGAAGCCGGTCTCGCGGCAGAGCTGCGCGACCATGAATGACGCGCACGAAGCCGTAACGCACGACACTCTGCTCGACGGACGCGTGCGCATCGTGCAACCGCGGCGCGGCCACCGCGTCGGCACGGATGCCGTCCTCCTGGCGGCCGCGGTCGATCCCTGCGGCGACGAGACGGTCGTCGACGTCGGCGCGGGGACGGGCGCCGTCGGACTCATGATCGCGTCGCGCGCGCCGGCTGCCGCGATCGTGCTGGTCGAACGCGACGCGGAACTAGTCGCGCAGTGTCGGCACAATGTGCGGCTCAATGGATTCGAGGCGCGCACCCGAATCGTCGAGGCCGACATTCTCGCGTCGGCCGGCGAGCGTCGCCGCAACGGGCTTGCGAGCGCAAGCGCCGACATCGTCGTGACCAACCCGCCCTTTCTCGATGCCGGACGATCACGCGCCTCGCCGGATGCGCGGCGCGCCGCGGCGCATCAGCTGCCGGAGAACGGTCTCGAGCAGTGGCTCCGGGCGTGCAGCGACATGTTGAAACCGAAAGGCCTGCTGGCGCTGATCCACCGCAGCGATCAGCTGGCCGAATGCCTGCGTCACGTGCAGCGTGGCTTCGGCGGGCTCGTGCTGCGAGCCATCCATCCGCGCTCCGATGAGCCGGCGGGGCGCATCGTGATCACCGCCCGCAAAGGCAGCCGTGCGCCCTTGCTGATCGCGCCATCGCTCGTCCTGCACGAGACCGACGGCCGCTTCACCGCGGAAGCCGATGCGATTCATCGCGGCGAAAAGCTGCTCAAAATGTGAACGGGCGCCCGCGAGGGCGCCCGCCAGGATGAAAACTACTGTCGCGGCTGCTTACCAGCGGCGCGCGCACACGCGCCGCGTTCCGTAGATCGTGTGACGCCACCGGCACACGACGCGCGGCCTGTAACCATAGCGGACCGGGCGATAGTAATACGGACGGGCGTAATAGACGTGGCGAGGCCGATAGTAGCGGCGGTGATAGTAAGCGCGATGCCCATAACGGTGATACGCCCACGCAGCGTTCGCGGTCCGGGCGGCGGTCGCCGCGGGCGATGCCGGATTCAGCGCCTCCGCCGACGCGGGAGCGCCGGACAAGGACAGAGCGCCGCCAATGATCGCTGCGACCATGGCCAAAATCTTCAAAGCACGCATCGTCTTTCCCTCTCCTGTTGAGTCCTGTTGAACGGATCGCCCGCCGCCCGTCGCCCCTCATGCGAGAGGCCGGATACTAGGCCCGGCAACCTGAACGGCAGCCTACAAATTTCATTAAAATTCGCGGGATTCGCACGGTTTCAGGCCTGCCGCTTGCGGCGCGCGCGGGATGGCTCCAGAGTGAGCCGATCCGCTCTGTAGCCCTGTGTGCATGACCTTTTTCCGCGAAGCGGCCGCCCCTGCCGGGCCATGGCGCAGGTCCGCGTAATGGCCCCGCGGTCGGTTGTGGCGATGCTGCGCGATCGCCTGCAGGTCCTTCTGCCGCCGCGATTCCGCGCCAGCCGGCCGCTTGTCTCCGTCATCCGCCTGTCCGGTCCGATCGGATCGGTTCTGCCGTTTCGACCGGGACTGTCGCTGAGCGTGTGCGCGCCGATGATCGAGCGCGCCTTCGCGACCTCCGGCGCCAGGGCCGTCGCCATCGTGATCAATTCCCCCGGCGGCTCGGCGGTGCAGTCGCATCTGATCTTCAGGCGCATTCGCGCTCACGCCGACGAGAAGCGCCTGCCGGTCTTCGTGTTCGTCGAGGATGCGGCCGCATCCGGCGGCTACATGATCGCCTGCGCGGGCGACGAAATCTTTGCCGATCCGTCGTCTCTGGTCGGCTCGATCGGCGTGCTGTCGGCGAGCTTCGGCTTCGACAAGCTGATCGAGCGCTTCGGCATCGAGCGGCGTCTGCATACCGCGGGCGAGAACAAGGCCATGCTCGATCCCTTCCGGCCCGAGCGGCCGCAGGACATCGAACGGCTCCGCGCCATCCAGGCGGAGGTCCTCGACACCTTCAAGCAACTGGTCCAGAGCCGGCGCGGCACGCGGCTGCGCGGCGAGCCCGAGACGCTGTTCTCCGGCGCCGTCTGGACGGGAAGCGAAGCCGTCGGGCTCGGCCTGGTCGACGGCCTCGGGGAGGTGCGCAGCGTCATGCGGCAGCGCTACGGCGACAAGGTCGTCCTGCGGGTCATTTCGCCGGCCCGGGCTTCGCTTCTCGCCCGCTGGCTCGGCAGCCGTCCGTTGCAGGAGCGGTTCGAGCAGGAGTGAGGCCGGCCGATTGGCGTCGCCTTAATCGGGCTTTAAGCGCTTTACGGCGAACCGTCCCGCTTCCTGACGATCGCCATGTCAGAGCCGCAAACCGGCCAACGGGCTGTCGCGATCATCGGCTGGAATGCGCCCGCGACCAACGAGTCGCGGGACACGAGAAGCGAGAACCATGACCGCAACATTGTATAAGCTCGACAGTCAGCGTAATTCGTCGCTGGACAGGGTGCGTGAAGCCCCGGACAGCGCCTTCAAGCCCCTGGCCCTGCCAGCCGTGGTCGCCGCGGTGCGGATCGTTGCCCAATCGGGGTCTCGCAACCCCGCCCATCGCGAACTGCCGCGCCAGCCGCGACGGCAAGCCGGCTCGAATTAGACACCCATGCCGCACTGGTTGAGTCGACGGCTCTTTCTCAAGTCGCTGCTCGGCTCGGCCGCGGCGCTGGTCGGTTCAGGCGCCTATGCGTTCGGAATCGAGCCGGCATTTCGCTTGCGCGTCCAGCGCTATGCGCTGAGCCCGCCCGGCTGGCCGCACGGTTTCAGGCTCACGATTGCAGCGGTCGCCGACATCCATGTCGGCGAACCGTATATGGGGCTGTCGCGCGTCGAGGAGATCGTCGCGGCCACCAACGCGCTCCAGCCGGACGTGATCGTGCTGCTCGGCGATTACGTGGCCGGACACCGGTTCAATTCCCGCCAGATCGGCATGTCCGAAGTGGCGCCGATCCTGGCCCAGCTCAAGGCGCCGCTCGGCACCCATGCGGTTCTCGGCAATCACGACTGGTGGGACGATCGCACCGCGCAACGCGAGCGCCGTGGTCCTATCATCGCGGCCCGCGACTTGCGCCGCGTGGGCATTCCGGTTCTCGAGAACCAGGCCGTGCGCCTTGCCAAGGGCCCGCAACCTTTCTGGCTGCTCGGGCTCGGCGACCAGCTCGCCCTTCTCCAGGGCGGCGACAAGCGGCGCATTGACGGCGTCGACGACCTTCCGGGCACCCTGGCCAAGGTTGGCGACGCGGCGCCCGCGATCCTTCTGGCGCACGAGCCCGACATTTTCCCGAAAGTGCCCGCCCGCGTCGCGCTGACCCTCTCCGGCCACACGCATGGCGGGCAGGTCCGCCTGCTCGGCTATTCGCCGATCGTGCCCTCGCGCTACGGCAACCGTTACGCCTACGGCCATGTGGTCGAGGACGGCCGCCATCTGATCGTGTCGGGCGGCCTCGGCACGAGCATCCTGCCCGTGCGTCTCGGCGTCCCGCCCGAGGTCGTGCTGGTGGAACTGGGATCGGAGGCCGCAGCGGTCGTTTGAACCGCTTTCGCGGGAAGATGCGTCCTATCTGACGATCACGGTGGCGCCGACGGGGACGCGATTGTAGAGATCGATGACGTCGATGTTGTGCATCCGGATGCATCCCGACGAAACCGCTGCGCCGATCTTCTCGGGCTCGTTGGTGCCGTGGATGCGGTAGAGCGTGTCGCGGTTGCCCTGAAACAGGTAGAGGGCGCGCGCGCCGAGCGGATTGTTGGGACCGCCGCTCACGTAATGCACGTGCGGCCAGCGCCGCTTCATTTCCGGCGGCGGGTTCCAATCGGGCCACTCGGACTTGCGCGCCACGTGGGCGACCCCGGTCCATCCGAACGCCTCTTCGCCCACGGAAACCCCGTAGCGCATGGCCTTGCGGTTCGGCAGCACGAGGTAGAGCAGGCGCTGCCTCGTCTCGACGACAATGGTCCCGGGCCTTTCGCCGGTCGGGTCGTCGGTCAGGTAGCGGCCGAACTGGGGATCCGGGTCGGCGGGCATCATGCCGGCCATGAAGCTCGTGTCGCGCGCCGACAGGGCCGGATCAGGCGTGGCCTGAAAGCAGCCGGCCAGCGACACGGCCGCCGTAACAACGATTGCCCACAGACCCATACGCATGTGACGCCCCCGTGGCCGCGCCGCCTCTACTCGGCGATCGTCACGCCCGGACCCTGATGCGACTGGTGTACGCGACCGCCGCGCAGGCCGCAACGCAGCACGCGCAACATCCGGCCGCCTGTTGCAGCCGGGGCACATGGGGAGCACATGGACAGCGCGTCTGCGGGCTGCGAGATTTGCCCGGCGAAAGAGAGGCCCATGTCGACCCTTTACCTGTACCATTCGGCGGCGCTCGACCATCAGACGCCGCTCGGCCATCCGGAGCGTCCCGACCGGGTCCGCGCCATCGAGCGTGCGCTCGAGCATGAGCGCTTCGCCGGCCTCGTGCGCGAGACGGCGCCGCGAGCGAGCGTGGACGACATCACCTTGGCCCATCCGGAGGATTACGTGCGCGCCATCGCCGAGGCGGCGCCGCGGGAAGGCCTGGTGCGCATCGATGCCGATACCAGCATGTCGCCCGGCAGCTACGAGGCCATCCTGCGCGGCGCCGGCGCGGCCGTCAGAGCCGTCGACGAGGTGATGAACGGGACGGTTCAAAACGCTTTCAGCGCCATGCGCCCGCCTGGGCATCACGCCGAGCGCGAACAGGCCATGGGCTTCTGCTTCTTCAACAACGCCGCGATCGCGGCGCGCCACGCGCAGCGCGCCCACGGCGCCGAACGCGTTGCCATCGTCGACTGGGATGTCCACCACGGCAACGGATCCCAGGACATCTTCTGGAGCGATGCCAGCGTCATGTATTGCTCGACGCATCAGATGCCGCTCTATCCGGGCAGCGGCGCCGTGTCCGAGCGCGGCGAGCACAACACCATCGTCAACGCGCCGCTGCGGCCCGGCGACGGCGGCGAGATTTTCCGCGACGCCTTCGAGACCGCGATCCTGCCGCGCCTGGAGGATTTCCGCCCCGACCTCGTCGTGATCTCGGCCGGCTTTGACGCCCACTGGCGCGATCCGCTTGCCAACATCAACCTGACCGAAGAAGACTTCGGCTGGGCGACGAGGAAGCTCATGGAGCTGGCCGATCGCCACGCGCGCGGGCGCGTCGTGTCCCTGCTCGAAGGCGGCTACGATCTCCAAGGTCTGGCGCGCTCGGTCGAAGCGCACCTCGTCGCTCTGATGGGGCAGTGACCGGCGCGGCCATCATCAGGTGCAGGGCAGGCGCTGGTGGACCACGCTCAATGTCTTATTGAGCCGCGTGATCCTTCGGCGAAGCGGCATCCACTTCGCCGGATCATGCCCTTGCTTCAGAGCGCGAGCTTGTAGCCGGTGTGGCTGGCGACGAAGCCGAGCCGCTCGTAAAAGCGATGGGCTTCGGGCCGCTTCCTGTCGGTCGTGAGCTGCACGAGGCGGCAGCCCCGCGCGCGACATTCGCCGATGGCCCATGCGAACATCCGCCGTCCGAGGCCGCTGCCACGCCGCGACGCGGCGATTCTCACCGCTTCGATCTGGCCGCGCCAGGCGCCTTTCCGCGCCAGCCCGGGGATGAAGGAGAGTTGCAACGTGCCGACCACGTCGGCGCCGTCCACTGCTACGGCAAGCAATTGGTTGGGGTCGGCATCGATCGCGCGGAATGCCTCCGCGTAGGCCTGGTCGAGCGGGAGTCGGGCGTCTTCGCGTTCCCGACCCAGTTCGTCCTCGGCGAGCAGGCGGACGATGGCCGGCAGATCGGAAGAGGCGGCACGCCGGAAGACGACGTCGGTCATCAGCAGACCTCACGGGACCTTCTCGACAAGGCAGCGCTCCGCCGTGCAAGCCGCGCTCCTGTCATCGTTGGGCCGCATGACCATGTTCGGCGAAGCGGTTTCCACCTCGCCGGATCATGCCCTGGAGCAGGATCAATTCAGATCGAATCGATCCTGCTCTCCTTCTCTTTGTGTCGCATGATCCCGGATCAAGTCCGGGACATGCCTTTTTCGGCAAAGCGGTGCCCACTTTGCCGGATCTGCGCTAGCGAGCGAACGGCCAGCCGACGCCTTCGCCGACCTGGCCGCGGTGGCGCAGATAGTGATCG
>DATBIR010000056.1:0-78855 GCA_036556825.1 Beijerinckiaceae bacterium | reverse complement strand
ACCAAGGAGAACCTGGTTTCGACCGACAACGGCATCATCATGGCGAGGCATCGCCTGATGAAGGCCGCCCGCGCTCTGGCCGAGAAAGGCGTCCAGCCTCCGGGCGTCGATCCGGCGCATCATCACGTGCGCTCTGCGGCGCTCGTCCTGCCGCCTGATCAACCCTACAAAGATGCCGCCAAAGAGGCGCTCAAGGTCCGTCCCGGCCAGGCCCAGGTTTCGGTTTGATACGGCAAAGGGGCGCCCCGCGGGTGCCCCTTTCGCCCTGCCGGCGGCCGAGATTCAGCGTGGCCGCTGAATTTGAAGGAGTAGCCGATGGTCAGTGAATCCGCCCGGATGACGACCGCGCACGAGGCGCGCTTCAGGGTGAACTATCCCAATTCCGTGCCACGGACGATCAAGGTCGTCGCCCTCGACGAGGAGAGCAAGCCGCTGATTGATGAGGTCTCGCGGCTGCCCTGGAACCGCGCTTCATTCTTCACCTCGATGTCGTTCGAAGGGGCGACGCCGCGTGCCGAGCAGTCCTCGATCAAGGCCTGGCTCAACGACATTGCCGGCCACACCAGGGATCTCATCGCCGAGATCGACGAGGCCGATTTCGTCGTGATGGTTGCCGGCGCCGGCGAAGATGCGCAGGGCGCCTCGATCATTGGCGAGGCCTGCCTGTCGCGCAACGTCACGACCATCGGCTTGATCGTGCAATCCGCCGAGACCCGCGACGAGGATCTGTCCCGCACCCTGGGCCACATGCGGCCCTTCGCCAAGATGCTCGTGATTGCCAGCGGCCGCGAATACGTCGAGGTCATGCTGACGGCGCTGCGGGCGTGATCTCGCGCTCGCGTTGACGGCCGCCGCTGCCGAGCGCAGCGCCAGCCGTCGCGCGCAGGCCGCCGGCCCGACCGCGGCCGCCGGCGCGTCACGGCAACAGCTCCGGCGGGCATCGATCATGCGAAGCCATGTAGCGTCTGCATCATTGCACGAAATGAGACGGGGATTTACGACGCACACGACATGGCTGCCGGCGCGCGACTGAGAAACATCTTCAACCGATCCTTCTGGATCGTGGCGTTCCTCACGGCGCTCAGCGGCGTCGCCTGTTACTGGCTGCGCGGGCCGGAGCTTTTCCTCGAAAGCTTCAAGACCGATCTCGAACTCGTCGGCATGATCACGCCGCGGCTCGGCGCCGCCCTCCTCATCGCCGCCTCGATCCAGGTTCTGCTGCCGCGCGAGAAGGTCGCCAGGTGGCTCGGCGATCAGGCGGGACTGAAGGGCATGCTGATCGCCACGGGAGCCGGGATGGTGACGCCTGGCGGGCCCATGACGTCATTTCCGGTCGTGAACGCGCTGCACGAGGCGGGCACCGGCCGCCGTGCGCTCGTCGCCTATCTCACCTCGTGGTCGACCCAAGGATTCCAGCGCATCCTCATGTGGGAGCTGCCCATGATGGGCCTGGAATTCGCGACCTTCCGCTTTCTCGTCTCGCTGCCCCTGCCGATCGTCGCCGGGATGATCTCCCGCTTCGTGCCGATCGACACAGAACGGGCTGACACCGAAGCCTCATGACCGGCGCGCTGGTCTTATGGGCGCTCGCGATCGTGCTGGCCATGTGGGCCTTGCGGCGCAGCACCGCGAAGGCGCGCGTGGCCATCGTGACGGCGGGAGAGCGCTTTCTCGAGATCATGCCGCGCATCGCGCTCGCGCTTATGGCCGCGGGCTTCATCGGCGTGCTCGTGCCGAGCGAGCCGGTGGCGCGCCACATTGGGCCCGACAGCGGACTTCTGGGAATCCTGATCGCCTCGGTGGTCGGCGGCTTCGTGCCTGGGGGCCCGATCCTCTCGTTCCCGCTGGTTGTCGTTCTCTACAAGGCCGGCGCCGGCATCCCGCAGCTGATCGCCTTCCTGACCGCCTGGTCGGTTTTCGCCTTCCACCGCGTCGCCATCTACGAGGTCAACCTGATGGGCTGGCGCTTCAGCGCCGTCCGCCTGATCTCGTCCGTGGTGCTGCCGCCGCTGGCCGGCCTCCTCGCGATGGCCTTGTCGATGGTCCTCGAGGTGCATTGAGCCCCCTTGGGCCCGTTGTGGGAAAGGATTTGTCTGCCGCGCGTTGTCCCGTATAGGTGCGGGCACGCTCTTCGGCGGCCGAAGGGACGCCGCGACCGTATTCCCACGGCCCCGTTCCCGTGCTGCCGCACCCAATGATTTCAGGAGGGAAACATGCCGCATGATGCTCCCGGCCAGGGGACTGTCCACTGGCACGAGCCGTCGGGCCACAAGAAGGCCGGCTTCGGCCAGTTCAAGAAGCAGCCGACCCCGTATGACGCCTTCATGGAATCGGAAGGCATTCCGGTCTTCCGCGACATCGGCATCAGCAAGGTGCAGAACCTGCCGCTCGTGCCGTGGAAGCGCACCGGCGGCCGCGGGCACTACATCCAGCTCTACGGGACCGAGACCAAGTGGGGCTGCTACGTGGTCGAGGTGCCGCCGGGCGGCGCGCTCAATCCCGAGAAGCACATGTACGAGGAGATCTTCCTCGTCGTCGAAGGGCGCGGCACGACCGAGGTGTGGATCGAAGGCGACCAGAAGAAGCACGTCTTCGAATGGCAGAAGGGGTCGATGTTCTCGATCCCGATGAATGCCTGGCACCGCATCGTCAACGCGACCTCGGGCGGCGCGCTGCTGCTTGCCGGCACGACCGCACCGAATGTTCTGAACCAGCTCAACAATGTCGAGGCCGTGTTCAACAACCCGTTCGTGTTCCGCGACCGGTTCAGTGGCGCCGACGACTTTTTCAAGCCGAAGGACGATATCGAGCCGGATCCGGTGCGCGGGCTGGCCATGCGTCGCACCAACTTCATTCCCGACGTCGTCAATTGCGAGCTGCCGCTTGATAACCGCCGTTCGCCCGGCTATCGGCGCATCGAACCGTTCATGACCAACAACGTGTTCTATTTCTGGATCGGGCAGCACGAGGCGGGGCGCTATTCGAAGGCGCATGCGCACACCTCCGCGGCGGTGCTGATCTGTGTCAAAGGCAAGGGCTACACCTATTCCTGGCCGGAGCGTCTCGGCGAGACGCCGTGGCAGGACGGCCACGCCGATCAGGTCCGCCGTCTCGATTACGAGCCCGTCGGCCTGGTGACCGCGGCGCCCGGCGGCGCGCGCTGGTATCACCAGCATTTCAGCGTCTCGAAGGAGCCGTTCCGGCTTACGGCGTGGTTCGGGCCGCACAATCCCGGCCGCGATCCCGGCGCGCCCGGCGAGAAGCACACCGACTATACCGCCATCGAGGTGCATGAGGGCGGCACGGCGATCCCGTACTGGATGGAGGACCCGTATATCCGCAAGGAATACGAGGAGACGCTGCGCCGCAACGGCGTGGACAGCCGGATGGATCCGGCCTGGTTCAACAAGCCGGCGGATGTCGAGTGGCCGCCGCGGTCGCGCGCGGTCGCTGCGGAATAATACCGGCAAGTGACGATCAAGGGGGTAGGGCGCATGGCCGATGAACAGGGGGGCCGGGTCTTCTTTTCCAATATCGGGCGCAGCCTCGAGGAGGAGGACGAGATCCGGCTCACCAGCGTGGGCGTCGATATAGGCTCGTCCACTTCGCACCTCGTGTTCTCGCGTCTGGTGCTGGAACGGCTCGATAACCGCTACATCGTCTCCGAGCGCGAGGTGTTTCACGAGTCGGACGTGTTGCTGACTCCGTATGCGGACGACATGACCATCGACGCGGGGCGTCTCGGCGCCTTCATCACCGAGCAATACCGGCTCGCCGGCCTCGACCACGACGCCATCGACACCGGCGCCCTGATCCTGACCGGCGTTGCGGTCCGGCGGCGCAATGCCCGCTCGATCGGCGAGCTTTTCGCCAGCCAGGCTGGCAAGTTCGTCGCGGTCAGCGCCGGCGATGCGCTCGAGACGACGCTGGCCGCTTTCGGCTCCGGCGCCGCCGCGCGCTCGATCCGCGAACGCGCCCGCGTGATGAATGTCGACATTGGCGGCGGCACCTCCAAGATCGCCGTGTGCGAAGGTGGCGAGGTGGTCGACCAGACCGCGATCGATGTCGGCGCGCGCGTGATCTCGTTCGATGAGGACGGCAACGTGGTCCGCATCGAGGAGGCCGGCCAGCGCTTTGCGGCGGAGGCCGGCGTGCCGCTCCAGATCGGTGATTGTCCCAGCGAGGGCATGCTGCTCAAGATCGTCGAGCGCATGGTCGAGCGCCTGTTCGAGGCGATGGGCGGCGCCCCGCTGAGCGAGGCCAGTGCCGCGCTGTTGCGCCTCGATCCGCTCAAGAACGGGCGCACGCCGGATGCGCTGACCTTTTCCGGCGGCGTCTCCGAATACATCTACGGCCATGAGCAAAGCGATTTCGGCGATCTCGGGCCGCTGCTTGCCGACATGATCAAGGCGCGGGTGAAAGGGTGGGGACCGCGCATCGAGCCTCCGGTCGAAGGCATCCGCGCCACCGTCGTCGGAGCGTCGCAATATACCATCCAGGTGAGCGGCAGCACGATTTTCGTGACGCCGCTCGACGTCCTGCCGCTGCGCAACGTCCCGGTCGTTACGCCCGACCTGCCGCTTGACGACGAGACGCTCGATGCGGGCGCGATCGCCGCCGCGGTCCAGAGCGGCCTGCGCCGCCTCGACCTTCACGGCGGCAAGCAGCCCGTCGCGCTGTGCTATCGCTGGCGCGGATCGGCCACCTTCGCGCGCCTCGACGCGTTCTGCCGCGGCGTCGCCGACGGTCTGGCCAGCATCCTGTCGCGTGGCCTGCCGCTGGTCCTCGTCGGCGACGGCGATATCGGCGGCCTCGTCGGCATTCACTGCCGCGAGGAGGCGCAACTGGGCTGTCCGGTCGTCTCGATCGACGGGATCGTCCTCAAGGAATTCGACTTCGTTGACATCGGGGCTATGCTGGAAGCATCCGGCGCCGTCCCGGTCGTGATCAAGTCGCTTGTCTTCCCGACAACCGCCGCGCTCGGGCGCGTCGACAGCGAGGTTGCCGCGTGACGCCATGAGCCCGGACGCCGAGCAGGAGCAGCAGGCACCGCCGTCCGCCGCCGCCCCTGGAGACATGCGCCGGCTCTACCCTCCCATCGAGCCTTACCGCAGCGGGTCCCTCGACGTCGGCGACGGCCACCTGATTTATTGGGAACTGTGCGGCAACCCGCGCGGCAAGCCGGCCGTGTTTCTTCACGGCGGGCCGGGCGGCGGCTGCAATCGCGACCATCGCCGCTTCTTCGATCCGGAGCGCTACCACGTCCTGCTGTTCGACCAGCGCGGCTGCGGGCGGTCGACGCCGCATGCCAGCCTCGAGGCGAATACCACCTGGCATCTGGTCGCCGACCTCGAGCGGCTCCGGACCATGCTCGGCATCGAACGCTGGCTTGTGTTCGGCGGCTCCTGGGGCGCGACGCTCGCGCTGGCCTATGCCGAAACCCACCCGCACCGGGTCAGCGAGCTCGTGCTGCGCGGCGTCTTCACGGTCCGGCGCAGCGAGCTGCAATGGCTCTATCAGGAGGGGGCTTCGCTTCTGTTCCCGGACAAGTGGCAGCGTTTTCTCGCTCCCATTCCGGAGGCCGAGCGCAGCGATCTCATGGCCGCCTATTACCGGCGGCTCACGTCGGGCGATCGCGCCGTGCAGCTCACGGCCGCCAAGGCGTGGAGCGGATGGGAAGGCGAGATCGTCACGCTCCTGCCCAACGCGCGCTCCGTGGCGCAGCATGCCGAGGACAGCTTCGCGCTCGCCTTCGCGCGCATCGAGGCGCACTATTTCGTGCACGGCGGTTTTCTCGATGAGGGGCAGCTGATCCGCGACGCCGGCCGTCTCGCCGCCATCCCGGGCACGATCGTGCAGGGCCGTTACGACGTGGTGACGCCGGCCATCACCGCGTGGCAGCTTTGCCAGGCGTGGCCGCACGCGGTGCTGCATGTCGTTGACGACGCCGGGCACGCCTCGAGCGAGCCCGGCATCGTGCATCGTCTGATCGAGGCGACCGACGCCTACGCGGTCACCTAGAGCATGATCCGGCGAAGTGGATAACCGCTTCGCCGAAAAAGGCTTGTCCCGGACTTGATCCGGGATCATGCGATTCAAGGAGAAGAAGAGCGGGGTCGACTCGATCCGAAGCGATCCTGCTCTGACGCCGCCGCTATTCAGGCTGCGCGCCCGATGCCTTGGCGATCGGGCCCCATTTCGCAGCTTCCTCGGTCACGAATTTCGTGAACTGCTCCGCCGTGTAGGGCTCGGTGGTGATCTCGTCGCGGGCGAGACGCTCCTGCACCTGCGGCAGCGCCATGATGCGCACGATCTCCTTGTTGAGCTTCTCGACCACATCCTTGGGCATGCCTTTCGGGCCGGAGATCGAGAACCACGTGATGCCGACGAGGTCGGGATAGCCGGCTTCGGCGAAGGTCGGCACGTCCGGGAAGGCCTTGAGGCGCTTCGCCGACGTCACGCCAATGGCGCGCGCGGCGCCGGAGCGGATGTGCGCAGCGGCGGTCGCGAGCGTATTGGACGAGGCCGGGATGTGCCCGCCGATCAGGTCGGTCATGGCACCCGACGCCCCCTTGTAGGCGATGTGCTCCATGTCGAGCTTGGCCTGTTTGAGCCACGCCTCGGCCATCAGATGCCCGTGTGTTCCGGCGCCCGGGGAGCCGTAGCTCAGCTTCTTGTCCTTGGTGTTTCGGATGATCTCCTCAAACTCCTTGATCGTGTTGGCCTTCACCGACGGGTGCAGGACGAACACGATCGGCGGCCCGCCGAGCAGGGCGATATGGGTGAAGTCCTTGAGCGCGTCGTAGCTGACGTTGGGATTGATGGCCGGCGCAATGGTATGTGTCGCGATCCCCGACACGCCAAGCGTGTATCCGTCTGCCGGGGCGCGGGCCACTTGCGTCGAGCCGAGCACGCCACCGGCGCCCGGCTTGTTCTCGACGATGAACTGCTGCTTGAAGGCCTCGGACAGGTGCTCGGCGGCGATGCGGCCGAGGGTGTCGGCGCTGCCGCCCGGCGCATAGGGCACGATGATGCGGACAGGCTTCGTCGGCCAGTCCTGGGCGCCCGCGGCCCCGCCGATGAGGCCGAGGCCAGTCGCGACGAGCGCGGCGAATGCCGTTCTCAGCAAGGTTTTCATCAAGTTCCTCCGTTGGTCTTGTTGGTTCGCGGGCAATTCGCCGTAAGCGGGCCGGGAAGTCAACGGCGGGCCCGGCCCGCAAATCCATTCCAGCCGGTCACTCTTCGAGCGCGGCATCGCGGCGGCGCCGAACCGTCGGCAGCGAGAACACCACGATCATGGCCAGCGCGGCGAGCAGCAGCGCGAGGCTGATCGGCTGCGTCACGAAGACTGACGGGTCCCCATTCGAGATCAGCATGGCCCGTCGCAGGTTCTCCTCGATCATGGGACCAAGGATGAAGGCGAGCAGCAGCGGCGCGGCATCGAGCTTCCACTTGCCGAAGGCATAGCCGAGCAGGCCGAACAGCATCATCAACAGCACGTCAAAGGTGCTGCTATGGACGCTGTAGACCCCGACGCAGCAGAACACCAGGATGGCCACGTAAAGCAGGCGGTAGGGCACCTGCAGCAGCGCCACCCACATGCGGATCAACGGCAGGTTGATCACGACCAGCATGACGTTGCCGATCCACATGCTGGCGATCATGCCCCAGAACAGATCCGGCTTTGACGTCATCACCTGGGGGCCGGGCTGGATGCCCTGGATGGTCATGGCGCCGGCCATGAGCGCCATGACGGCGTTGGGCGGAATACCGAGCGTCAGAAGCGGGATGAACGACGTCTGCGCGTGCGCGTTGTTGGCGGATTCCGGCGCCGCCACGCCTTCGACTGCGCCGTTGCCGAATTCCTGCGGCCGCCGCGAGATCTGCTTCTCGAGCATGTAGGCGGAGAAGGAGGCGAGCATCGAGCCGCTTCCCGGCAGGATTCCGAGCACGGATCCGATACCCGTGCCGCGCAGGGTGGCCGGCCAGGCGCGGCGGAAGTCCTCGCGGGTTGGCCACAAATGCTGGATCTTTTCGTGCAGGACGCTGCGATGCTCCGGCCGCTCGAGGTTCCGGACGATTTCCGGGATTGCGTAGAGGCCCATGGCGAGCGGCACGAAGTCGACGCCTTCGGCCAGTTCGAGGAGACCGAAGGTCAGGCGGTCCGCGCCCGTGTTCACGTCGGACCCGGCGAGGCCAAGCAGCACACCGAGGGCGATCATGCCGAAAGCCGGAACGAGATTGCCCTGGGCGAGCACGACCGCGAGCACAAGCCCGAACAGCATGAGCGAGAAGTATTCTGCCGGCCCGAACAGGAGGGCGGCGCTGGCAAGCGGCTGCGCGAAGCCGGCGAGGATCAGGGTGGCGACGCAGCCGGCAAACAGCGAGCCGAGAGCCGCGACCGCGAGGGCGGAGCCAGCGCGGCCTTTGCGCGCCATCTGGTAGCCGTCGATGCAGGTGACCACCGACGACGCCTCGCCCGGCAAGTTGACCAGGATGGCCGTTGTCGAGCCGCCGTATTGGGCGCCGTAATAGATGCCGGCCAGCATGATCAGCGCCGACACGGGCGGCAGGTGGAAGGTGATCGGCAGCAGCATCGAGATGGTGGCGATCGGCCCGATCCCCGGCAGCACGCCGATCAGCGTTCCGACGAGGGCGCCGATCAGACAGTAGAGGATGTTGACGGGGGAGAGCGCGACTTCGAAGCCGAGCAGCAGGTTGCCGAAGAGATCCATCAGAACACCAGAGCCGGAGGCCATATGGGCAGGGGAAGCCCCAACGCCTTGACAAACAAGGAGGCGGAGAATGCCGCCAGCGCGACGGCGCTGATCACGACTTCCTTCCAGCGCGACTCCGGGGTTGCCAGCGCCGCCACCACCACCATCGCGACGATCGTCGCCACGAGCCCGAGCTTGTCGATGCTGAGGCTGAACAGGACCAGCGCCCCCAGCACGAAGGCGAGGGGCCTCAGATACCAGCGTTCGAGGCGTGGACCGTTGACGAACAGGCTCTTGCCCATCATCCACAGCCCGACGGCCACCAGCAGCCAGCACAGAACCGTCGGCAGGTAGCCGGGGCCCATGCGCATCGATGTCCCCAGGCGCACGTCGCGCAGCAGCCAGAGCCCCAGTGCCGCCGTGGCAACGAAGAACAGGCCGGCGACGAAGTCGGTCGGTGCAGTGATACGTTTCATTCCTCGAGCCGCCTGGCCAGGGTTGGGGGCGCGCAACATTGCGCGGTTCCGGCGCGAGCATTGCCTCCGCCGAAAGGATGGCGCAACAGCGTTCTGTCTTCGATTCCCGCCCGATCCCTGTCCCCACGCGACATGATGTTCCCTGGAGAAGCTTTCGCCGTCCTGGCCGCAATCTTTTTCGCCGGCTCCGGCGTCACCGTTGCCAAGGGCGCCGGACATGGGGCCGGACATGGGGCAGGGGACCACGGCGCCCTCCTCTCGATCATCCTTACCGCCGCCCTGGCTGCCCTGCTCTGGCTGCCAACCGCCTCGCTCGAGCGTCTGCCCGCGTCGCGCGAGGCCCTTTGCGCGGCCGTTGCGTGGTTCGCACTGTCCGGCCTCCTCACGGTGTTTCTCGGCAGGACGCTGCTCTATCAGTCCATCGCCCATCTGGGCGCGATCCGCGCCTCGACGCTGCTGCGGCTCAATCCGCTGTTTTCGGTGCTGCTCGCCGCGCTGATCCTCGGCGAGACGATCGGCGCAATCGCCGGCACGGGCATGGTCCTGATTGCCTTGAGCTTCATCCTGCTCCTGCGCCGCTCCCTGGCGGCTTTCGGGCTTGGCAAGGGCGAGCTGCAGCCGCAGGCTGTCGGCCGCGAGAGCGCGCCGTCTCCGCTCCATTACGTCTTCGGCCCCGCCTCTGCCTTCTCGTATGCGCTCGGCAACGTGGTCCGCAAGCACGCGCTTGCGATCATCCCCGATTCCAATCTCGGCACCCTGATCAGCGCCATCGCCGGCCTTCTCGGCTTCGCCGTGTCGGCGCTGTTCGTCGCGCGCTACCGCGTCGCTTTCGTCGGCGTCTTCAGGAATGCGACCCGCTGGCAGTTTGCCGCCGGCATATTCGCCTCCGCCGGGCAATTGTGCCAGTTCGCCGCCATTCAGTACATCGAGGTGTCGCGGGCCGTGATGATCTCCTCCACGGAGATTTTCTTCTCGATGTTCCTGGCGGTTTACGTCCTCAGGACGGAACCGAGACCCGACGCGGTCACCCTGATGGCCGCCCTGACGGCGATGGCAGGCGTCGTCCTGGTTGCGGCAGGATAGAAAATGCGCGCGTTGATCGCCTCAAAGGCCTTATTGACTGGATCGCTGCTCCGGTCCTAAACGGAACGGTGGTCAACAGAGCGGAACATGTGGCCTTGGACCGCGAGAGCGAGACCGGCTTGGACGCGCGCCGCGCGCCGCGCGACGACGTGGGCCGTTCCGCGGAGAAGCGCCTCTCATCCGTGGCGGCGGCGATCGCCCTGCTGAAGGCGTTTTCGGAAGATGAGGTCGATATCGGGGTCAGCACGCTGGCCAAGCGTCTCGGCATGGCCAAGAGCACGGTGCACCGGCTCGCCACCACCCTGGTGTCCGAAGGCATGCTCGAGCAGAACCCGGAAAACGGCAAATACCGGCTCGGCATCGCGCTGTTTGGGCTCGGCGCGCTGGTGCGCCGCCGCATGGACGTCTCGACGGAGGCCAAGCCTTATCTGTTTGACTTGCGCGAGACGACGGGTGAGACGGTGCACCTCGCCATCCTCGAGCGCACGGACATCATGTACGTCTACAACCTGGAGAGCACGCAGGCGATCCGCATGCGCTCCGACATCGGCGTGCGCAAGCCGGCCTATTGCACGGCCGAAGGCCTGGCAATGCTCGCCTTCCAGCCGGAGAGCCTCGTCGACGACATCATCGTGCGCGGTCTCCGGCCGCGCACGGCCAAGACCAACACCGACCCGCAGCGGCTGCGCGAGGTGCTTGCCGCCGTCCGCGAGCGCGGTTATGCGATCGAGGACGAGGAAAGCGAAGCCGGCATGCGGTGCGTGGCGGCGCCGGTGAGGAATGCGACGCGCGACGTCGTCGGCGCCGTCGGCATCGCCGGGCCCGTGCAGCGACTTCCGGACGAGGTGCTCGCCTCCTTCGCGCCGCATGTCGTGAGGACGGCCGAAGCGATTTCCGTCCGGCTCGGTTATCGCTCAGGCGCCACGTTTTAGCCCATCACCCCTTGACCCCTTTTCACATATACAGCTCATGGCTCAGATCAATATCACCGGCACCGACATTGCATTTGATTGCAATGACGACACGATTTTGCGCGCCGCCCTGCGCAACGGGCTCGGCTTCCCATACGAGTGCAATGTCGGCTCGTGCGGCAACTGCCGTTTCGAACTGCTCGAAGGCGAGGTCGCCCACGATCGTGTCGACGCGCCGGCGTGGAACGAGCGCGACCGGCAGCGCAAGCGTTACCTCGGCTGTCAGGCCCGTCCGCATTCCGACTGCCGCATCAAGGTGAACCTGCGCGACCATTACAAGAGCTTGCACAAGCCCGTGCGGACACAGGCGCGCCTGTTCGAGGTCGAGGACGTCACGCACGACATCCGCGAGTTTCGCTTCCGCCTGGCCGATCCGGCGCCGTTCCTGCCCGGCCAATACGCCTTGTTGTACGTGCCCGGCGTGGAGGGGGCGCGCGCCTACTCCATGTGCAACATTACGGATGACGGCGCCGAGTGGCACTTCCAGATCAAGCTCGTTCCGAACGGCGCGGCGACGGCGAAGCTGTTCGGCGGCATTGCCGTCGGAGACAGCATCAAGGTCGACGGGCCGTTTGGCATGGCCTATCTGCGCGAGGACGCGCCGCGCGACCTTCTCTGCCTGGCGGGCGGCTCCGGCCTGTCGCCGATGATCTCGATCGCGCGCGGCTTTGCGCGCAGCGACAAGCTCGCCGGCCGCGCCCTTCACTTCGTGTATGGCGGCCGCGCCGCGCGCGACATCTGCGGCGAGCCGATGCTGCGCTGCCTGCCCGGCTTCGGCGAGCGCATCTTTTATCATCCGGCGATCTCGATGCCGGACGCCGATCCCGAGACGAATTGGACGGGCCGCGTCGGGTTCGTCCATGCCGTCGCGCAGGAAATGCACGGCGAGAACCTGTCCAACTTCGAGATCTATTTTGCCGGCCCCCCGGCGATGGCCGACGCCGTGCAGCAAATGCTCGTCGCGATGAAGGTACCGCAGGGACAGGTGCATTTCGACCAGTTTTACTAAGCATGATCCGCGCAGGCCTGCATGGACGTGATGCGTCGCGGGCACCGCCGCCGCCAAATCATGCGCTATGGACAAGCGGAGCGGGACCGGTTCAAACGCGAACCGATCCCGCTCCGAGCGATACAACCGCGTTAACTGAAGGCAAGGATTGGCGATGGCCAAGCTCGCGCTCACTCTCGGCTGCTGGAATTACGACCGCACGCGCGCGCTTGCGGATGGCACGGTGCGTCCCGACGGGATCGACATCAACTACCTCACCATGCCGGTTGAGGAGACGTTCTTCCGCATGGCGCGCTATCGCGAGTTCGACATCGCCGAGATGTCGCTGTCGTCGTACACCGTGTCGTTGAACTCCGAGGCGCGGCCGTTCATCGCCATCCCGGTCTTCCCGTCTCGCTTCTTCCGGCACTCGTGCATCTACATCAACAAGAATTCCGGCATCAGAACGCCGAAGGATCTGATCGGCAAGCGCATTGGCACGCCGGAATACCAGATGACCGCACCGGTCTGGATCCGCGGCATCCTCTCGGAGCACTACGGCGTGCCGGTCGACAGCCCGAATTATTTTATTGGCGGTGAGGAAGAGCCCGACCGTATCGAGAAGATCAAGCTGAACCTGCCGTCCAACTTCAGGGTCGAGCCGATCGGGCCGGGCAAGACCTTGTCGCAGATGCTGCGCGACGGCGAGATCGATGCGTTCTACACGGCGCGCAAGCCGTCAACCTATGAGACCGCCAGCGACCGGGTCGGACGCCTTTTCGAAAATTACGTCGAGGTCGAGCGCGATTATTACCGCAAGACCGGCATCTTCCCGATCATGCACACCGTCGTGATCCGCCGCGAGATCTACGAGCAGAACCGCTGGGTGGCGCAGGCCCTCAACAAGGCCTTCATCGAGGCGCAGCGCCTCACCTACGAGGACCTCAAGGAGACCGCGGCTCTCAAGGCGATGCTGCCGTGGGCGCACGCCTATATCGAGGAGACCCGCCGCGAGATGGGCGAGGATTTCTGGTCTTACGGCTTCGAGAAGAATCGCGAGACGCTCGCCACCTTCCTGCGCTACCACTACGAGCAGGGGCTCTCGAAACGGCAGCTGCAGCCCGAAGATCTGTTCGCGCCCGAGACGCTCGAGGCCTTCAAGATCTGAAGCATGATCCGGCAACGTGGACACCGCTTTGCCGAACGAGATTACGCGATCCAAGGAGCCGGGACCGTCTCAGGCCGGCGCGATTGTCCGCCCCCTCGAGCATGATCCGGCAAAGTGGACACCGCTTTGCCGAAAAAGGCTTGTCCCGGACTCGATCCGGGACCATGCGACACAAAGAGTAGGAGAGCGGGATCGATTCAATCCGAATTGATCCCCAACTAGCGTCCGTCAGGCCGGCACGAACTGGGAGGCGATGAAGAGGGCGCCCCCGCCGGCCAGCAGCAGGAGCGGATGCACGCGCGGCCAGCGCGCCAGGACGAGGGCCGCGCCTCCCGCGACGATCCACGACAGCGCGGTTGCGCCGGCCATGCGCATGATGGCGATCGCGCCAGCGATGACGAGCCCCGTAGCGATCGGCGCCAGGCCGGTTTCGAGCGCCTGGTGCCAGCGCTTGCCGCGGTGCGCGTTCCAGACGCGTGCCACCGCGTAGCAAAGGAGGGAGGCCGGGACGAACAAGGCGAGCGTCGCCACGAGCGCCCCCGACCATCCCGCCACCTTGTAGCCCAGCACGGTGACCAGCATCGAGCCCGGACCTGGCGCGCCGCGTGCAAGCGCGAACAGATCGATGAACTCGCGCGAGTTCACCCAATGGTGCACCTCGACCGCTTCGTGCTGGATGCCGGCGAAGATGCTTGCACCCCCGCCCAGGGAGACGAGCGAGAACGGCACGAAGACGACGATCAGGACCCAGTAGGGGTTGTCACGCATCGGGCGGCGCGCTCCACCAGGCCATGGCAACGCTGAACGGCGCCAGGCCGAGGGCGACCGGCACCAGCGGCCATTGCAGAAACCCGACCGTCACCACGACCACCACCAGGATCGCCAGGGCCCAGGGGCGTCGGCCGACGCGCGCCGCGGCCTTGAAGCCGATCAGGAACAGGAGGCCGAGGGCGGCCGCCGCAGCGCCGTCCATGAGCGCGTGCACCCACGACACGCCGGCGATCCGCTCATAGACCATCACGAGCCCGATCACGATGAAAAACGGGCCGACGAGCAGGCCGACGAGCGCGACGATCGAGCCCAGGAAGCCGCGCAGCCGATAGCCGATATAGACCATCAGGTTCGCAACGTTGATGCCGGGTAGGACCTGGCACAGCGCAAGGCCGCTGAGGAACTCGTCCTCGCTCATCCAGCGCCGGCGTACGACCGTGTCCTGAAAGATCCAGCCGGTCAGCCCGCCCCCGAAACTGAAGATGCCGATCTGGAAGGCCATCAGGAACAGCTGGAGCAGCGAGACCGATGCGACGGTTGGGGCGGTGGACGACGGTTGCGGGTTGTCGGGCATCATGCGCGTCGCTCTGTTACCGTCCGGGGCCGCCGGACTCAACACGCGCGCCTCGTGCGGCTACGATCGCCGTTCACATTTGTGTTGGAGGAGAGCGATGAGCGGTCATCATGGCGACGAGCCACGCTGGAAGCATGACGGCGTGCGCGTGATCAGGGGCGAGCAACTCGATCCGAATACCGCACAGACCCCCGGCATGTACCGGCAAGCGGCGATCAACCATGCCCGGGTCGGCGCGCAGAAGATCTGGGCCGGAACCGTGTCGATCCAGCCCAATGCCAAGACCGGCGCCCACCATCACGGCGAGCTCGAGAGCGTGATCTACGTGGTGAAGGGCAGGGCGCGCATGCGTTGGGGCGAGCGTCTGGAATTCGTCGCCGAGGCAGATCCGGGCGATTTTATCTTCGTGCCGCCATACGTCCCGCATCAGGAGATCAACGCCAGCTCGGACGAGCCCCTCGAATGCGTGGTGATCCGCTCGGACAACGAGGCTGTGGTCGTGAACCTTCCGAATATCGAGCCGGCCGAGGCGCCCGAGGCGGTCTACTGGGTCGACCCGATCCATCGCCGGCCGTGAGGCGTCGGCGGGCTCCCTCTCCCGTTTGCGGGAGAGGGTCAGGTCCAGAGGGAAGATATGTCCTGAGAGCGGGCGTCCACCGCTTCCGCACCGAAAAGCAAGTCGGCGACAGCCGACTTGCGTGGGGTCTCGACCTCTCCCCGGAGGGGGATGGTCAGGCCATCACCGATGCTGGGTGATGGTGTCGACCAGGGCGGGGCGGCCCGCCTTGACCTGCTCGATGGCGCGCAGCAGGGCGGCGCGCACGTCCTGCGGACGCTCGATCGGCCCTTCCGCCCACCACCCCATCGAGCGGGCGAGGCCGGCGAAATCCGGCTCGGGGCCGTACAGGTCCATGCCGATATGCGCCTTGGCCTCGTCCGTCCCGCGCAGCCGCGCCATGCGGATCTGATGCTCCCAGTCATTGTAGTAGGCGCGGTTGTTGTACATCACGATCAGCATCGGTATCTCGTGCTTGGACGCGAACCACAGCGCGCCGGCGTCGAACATCAGGTCGCCGTCCGGCTGGATGTCGACCACGAGACGTCCACTGCCCTTGTTGGCCAGCGCCACGCCGAGCGAGATGCCGATCTGCGTGCCGGTGCCGAGATCCTGGCCCGGATGGCGATACGGCTTGTCGAAGTCCCAGAGCCTGCGCACCCAGTTCTTGAGGGTGTTGGCGGCCAGGACCCAGTCGTGGTCCTTGATCACGTCCCACACTTCCAGTGCGAGCCGCGGCACCGTCATGGGCGATGCGTCCCAGTTCTCGCGCGCCTCGTCCTGCCACTTGGCCCAGGTCTGGTCGTGGCGCTTGCCGATCGCCTTGCGGCGTTCGGCGATGCGGTTCTTGAGCGTGGCGTCCTTGTCGATCGCGCTCCGGCACAGGCGCGTGAGTTCGGGGATGCCAAGCGCCGTGTCACCGATCGCCCGGACCGAGCACGGCTGCATGCGGCCGTAATCCATCGACCATTTGCTCATGCCGAGCTCGCCGAACCCGACCTCGACCCAGTCGCAGTCCTTGGACACGAGCGGCTCGACGACGCGCGTCGTGCTGTTGAGCTCGTGCGTTGGCTTCTCCCAGTCCTTGACGTCGAGCCCGACCACAAGATCGACGTTCTTGAGGGCGCCTTTGTCCAGGCTCACGCACAGGGGGTGCCGGTTCGGGAAGTTGAGGGCGTTGTTGACGTCCCACACCCCGGCCCCGACCGTTTCCGCGAGCTGCACGAGGCTCTCGAAGCCACCTTGCCGGCGGCCAACGAATTCGGCCAGCAGCATCGGGTTCTCGGCCTTGAGAAGGCGATCGGCAATGGCCTCGAGGGCCTTGGGATCAGGCATCATAGGCGCGGGCGTCGCCACCGATCCGACCGGCGGCAGCGGCACGTCTGCCTTCAGCGGCGCTTCCTGCAGCGCCGCGTCGTAGCACATGTAGATCGGCCCCTGCGGCTCGGTGGTCATGACCGAATAGGCGCGCGCGAAGGATTCCGGCACGCCCTCGATGGCGGTCGGCTGGTAGTCCCACTTGACGAAGTGGCGCACGGCCTCGCCCTGCACGAGGGCCGTGTGCGTCCAGTCGATATGCGGGCGCCGCTTGCCTTCGTCCATCGGTCCGGTCGCGCCCATGATGAAGATCGGGACGCGATCGATATAGGCGTAATAGATGCCCATCGGCGCGTGCAGCAGTCCAACGAGGTTGTGCAGGATCACCGCCATCGGCTTGCCTTTGGCCTTGCCATAGCCATGCGCGATCTGCACCGCGATCTTCTCGTGCTGGCACAGCAGCATCGGCGGCGTGTTGCCGCCGTAGTTGATCAGGGAGTCATGCAGCCCGCGGAAGCTCGCGCCCGGGTTGAGGGTGATATATTCGAACCCGTATTGCTTGATGAGGTCGACGACCACGTCCGACTGCCACCCGCGATACGCCTGGTTCGTTCCGGTCAACGGCATTGGTTCGATCTTGTTCAACGGCCTTGTCCTCTGTGGCGGGTTGATGATGACGTAAGACGGATCGGCGCGCTTGCGCGCCGGATGTCAAGAGCGGCTCGCCCGGGCGCTGCGAGCAAATTCCGGGCGCGCGGTCACTTGAGCATGGCCCCCACTTTTGCTGCGACATCCTTGGGCGTCGCATAGACGTCCGTGACGAGCTTCTGGATGTCTTCGCCCGAGACCGGCGTGATCTCGAGCTTGCCTTTCTCGGCCTCGGCCAGGAATTCCGGGTCCTTCATCGTGTCCATGAACGCTTTGCGCAGGGCCGTGAGGCGGTCATCCGGGATGCCGGGCGGACCGAGGAACGGGCGGCCCATCACCTGCCGCGCGAACACCAGCTTGAGGATTTGTCTCTGCTCGTCGTTCTTGGCGAGGTCCATGATGAGCGGCACGTCCGGCAGGTCGGGATGCTTGGCGAGCGAGAGTTGCATCAGGATCTTGATCTTCTTGTCCTGGACCCAGGTCGGATGCGTGGCCTTGACGCTTGACCACGACCAGCCGCAGCGGCCCTGCACCTCGCCGCGTTCCATGGCGAGCGTGATCTCGTTGCCGCCCGGATAGCCGGAGATGACGCGCATCTTGGCGCCGAGCACGCCGTTGACGATTTTCGGGAACTGGTCCGTGTCCGCCCCGCTCGCGGTGCCGCCGACGATCATGTCGCGCGTGAGCAGGTCCTCGAACGTGTTGACGGGCGTCGCGTGCCACGCGGCGCAGATGCTGACCTCGTCGTTGGCGCTGCCGATCCAGCTAAACTTGGTGGCGTCGAACTGGCCGCTGCCGCCCAGGAGCGGATCGAACGGGATGCCGCGGCCGATGATGCCGAACACCGTGCCGTCTTTCGGTGCGACATTGTAAAGCCAGTTGGCGAGGCGCAGGCTGCCGGCGCCTTCCATGTTCTTGTTGACGACCGTCGGCCTGCCCGGGAGATGCTTGCCCATGTGACGGGCCAGCAACCTGGCATAGACGTCGTAGGCGCCGCCGACGCTGTAGCCGATATAGATCTCGACCGTCTTGCCCTTGTAGAAATCGGCGGGGCTCTGCGCATGGGTGGTGGAAACGGATGCCGTGAGCGCGATGGCCGCGGCGAACGCCCAGCTGCCAAATCCCATTGATCCCCTCCCTTGTGGTTTCCTTTCTGGTCTGCCTCAAGGGCAAGCCTTGACCCCGGCATATAAACGGGCGGGGACCGCCGGACAATCGCGCTCGCGCCGCTTCCGGCCCTTGGTTAGCGGCGGCGCCCGCGTTAGAGCTTGAGCCTGACACCTTCCCTGACGCGTTGCCGGGAAGAGCGCGCCCCATGCGCGCGAAATCGATGACTGGAGAAAGCCATGAATTCAGGTCAACAGGGCAACGGGCGTGATCTCGACGGGCGGGTCGACGCCCTCGGCGCCATGGTCAAGAGCCTCCTGACGACCCTCGTCATGAGAGGCGTCCTGACCAAAGCTGACATTCCGACGCTGGTGAAGGAATGCGAGACCATGCTTGGCGGCAATCCGGCGGCGAGCGCCGAGCTCCGCTCGATCCAGAACGACATGCCGAGCTTCCTTCGCGCCGCCATTGGCCCGGCGCCCGACCCGGACGAGGATCACGACGACTGATCTCGGGTCCGATGCCGATGAAAGCGGTGTTGTACACCTTCCAGCGCGATGATCCCGTCCACAGGTTTCGGGACGATCTCCCCCAGCTGCAATGGGCCATTGCATCCTCGCCGCAGGACGTCGCGCGCGAGATCGGCGACGCCGACATTCTGGTGCTGACCAATCGGGTTTGCTCTCCCGAACTCGGCGAGGCCCTGCACCGGGCGGCGCCGGCCTCGCTCGGCTGGATTCACTTCCTCACGGCCGGGGTCGAGCGCGGCCTCGCCATGGGGCTGCCGCCGGGTGCAGCGGTCAGCAATGCGTCCGGACTCAAGGCACGCACGGTCGCCGAGCATGCCCTCACGCTGCTTCTGGCCGTCATGCGCCGGTTCCCGGATCTGCAAGCGGCGCAGCGCGCCCATGCCTGGCGCCGCGTGGAGATGCAGCCGAAGCTGTCCTCCCTGGAAGGCGCCACCGTGTGCATCATCGGCCTGGGCGGCGTCGGCCGCGAGGTCGCGCGCAAGGTAAAGGCCTTCGATGCGCGCACCGTTGCAGTCTCCCGCGCCGGCGTGCCCGGCGGCGACGTCGATGTCGTGCTTCCGCGCGAGCGCATCGGCGAAGCGCTTGGCGAGGCGGACGCGGTGGTGGTCTGCACGAGCTCGGACGCGAGCAGCCGCCACCTGGTCGGCGCCGCACAATTGGCGGCGATGAAACCGGGTGCCTGCCTCGTCAACATCGCCCGCGGCGAGATCCTCGACGAGGCCGCCCTGGTGCAGGCGCTGCGCGACGGCCGCGTCGGCGGCGCCGGGCTCGACGTGACCGAGATCGAGCCGCTGCCGCCCGACAGCCCGCTTTGGGACATGCCCAATGTGATCGTCTCACCGCATGTCGCCGGCGCCGGCTCAAAGGACTACGCGCAGCAGAAGGCGCTGTTCTCGGCCAATCTCGAGCGCTTCCGGGCCGGCGCGCCGCTGCTCAATCAGATCGCGCGTTAGCGGGCCGAAGCCGTCCCGTCGACAGGGACGGGGCGCGACCTGCCCCCTCCGTCAACCGCGCCCCTCGGTGGGACGGTGCTACCCTTACGGCTGAACCGCGTCCTTCGCCCGGTCGACGATGTTCTTGGGCGAGGCGTAGAGGTCGAGCACCACCTTCTGCACCCTCTCACCCGAGGACGGGTTGATATCGATGCGCTGCTTCTCGGACTCTTCCAGGAACTGCTTGTCCTGCATCGTCGCCATGAACGCGGCACGCAGGATCTTGAGCTGCTCGGGGGCCGTGCCGGGTGGGGCGATGTAGGGCCGCCCGAAGATCTGCTGCGCGACGATCAGCTCGATCACTTTGCGGGTCTCGTCATCCTTGACGAATTTCCACACCTCGGGGACGCCCTTCTTGGTGAGCTCGGCATCCGGCTCAAGGCCCATCTGCACCAGAATGTTGAGCTTGCCGTCACGGATCCAGTCCGGCTTCTGCGACTTCAGGCTCGACCAGTCCTGCCCGCAGACGCCGTCGACCTCGCCGCGCTCCATGGCGAGCAGGATGTCGGCGGTGCCTTTGTAGCCGGAGACGATGTCGGCCTTCATGCCGACCAGCTTCTTGAGGAACGAACCGTAGTCGCGCGTCGAGCCGCCCGCGGCGCTGGCGCCGAGGATCGTCTTCTGCTGCAGCGCGTCATCGAAGGTTTTGATCTTCGAGTTCTGGAATGTGACGCAGACACGCGTGCCGCTGTCGGCACTGCCGAGATATTCGAGCTTGGTCGGATCGAAAAGCGACTGGGCGCGCGCCTCGAGCAGGGGCGCCACGATCACGCCCGGAAAGATCGCCCCGATCACCGTGCCGTCCTTCGGCGCCACCGAGGCGAGCTGCGCGGCGGCCCGGCCGCTGCCCGCGCCCGGCAGGTTCTTGGGAACGATGGCCGGATTTCCCGGAATGTGCCGGACCATGTGACGGGCCAGGGTGCGGGCGTAGATGTCGTAGCCGCCGGCCACGTCGCCGCCGATGATCAGGTCGATCGACTTGCCGGCGTAGAAATCGGCTGCCTGGACGGGCGCGGCCAGGCACAGGCCGGCCACAAAGCCCGTCAGTGCCCTTCGGAAATTTCGGATATTCGGCTTGGGCAAAATCATCCTCCGTTGTTGTCCTGACTGTTGCCTTGGGCGCCTTACGCCCTGCTGGGCGCGGAAGCTAAGGCAGGAGACGTTCTCCCGGCAACTCCGTCGCCGTTTGGCCCTCGCTTGGCGTGCCGTACCGTGTTCTCAGCCCTCCGGATCGAGGTTGGCGATGACCCTGTTTAGGGCCGAGAAAAGGTTGTCCAGCTCCGCCTCGGACAGGTCGCTGACCGCCTGGATCGCCACCCCTCGCGCCGCGGGGCTGAGCACGTCCCGGATATTCTGTCCCGCCGGGGTCAGGTGGACATTCACCTTGCGCCGGTCCTGCGCGTTGCGCACCCTGAGGATCAGGCCGTTCCTCTCCAGGGCGTCAAGCACCGCCGTCGAGGAGGCCTTCTCGATCCCGACCTTCTGCGACAGCTCGTTCTGCGTCAGGCCGTTGAGCTCCCAGAGCTCGCGCAGATGCAGGTATTGGGCAAGGCTGACCCCGTGCGCCGCCAGCTCGTCCTGCAGCCGGCGGCTGTAGCTGCGATGGGCGCGGCGCAGCAGCTTGCCGATGCCGGAGCGCAGCTGCGCACGCGCTTGGCTCCTGGTTGTCGATGCTGCCTTGCCCATGGACCACCCCGCGAGGCCATCGCATGCTGCACCGTGCCTCGCACGTTGCAGTGGTTTGACACGGATCGTAAGGCCCCTTACAGTATGGGGATTAACAAAATGGGTGGCCGGCAGCAAGCCCTCGCTCGCGGGGGGCGTGCCGCTGGCTGCCATTCGACACCACCTTGCGAAACGCTCAACCGGAGGGACTACTGACATGGCAGAACACCTTGTTGCCAAGGTCTCGGAATTCAAGGATGGCGATCGCCGGATCGTCGTGCTCGGTGAGCGCGAGATCGGCGTATTCAGGCACGAAGGCCAGTTCCACGCCTACAGCAATTATTGCGTTCACCAGGGCGGCCCGGCCTGCGAAGGCCTGACCATCGCCAAGGTCGAGGAGCGGATCATGCCCGACAAGACCTCGCGCGGCCTGTATTTCTCTGAGACCGAGCTGCACTTCGTGTGCCCCTGGCACGGCTACGAATACGACATGCGCACGGGTGAATGCACCGCCGACCGGCGCCTCAAGCTGCGGCGCTATGAGACCCTGCAGAAGGGGGACGAGCTCTATGTCGTCATCTAGCTTGCGGGTTAAGAACATCGTGCAGCCCTCGGAGGAGGCTATGTCGGGACCATCGCCACAGCCGTCCAATGCCGAACGGTCCGCCGAGGCCATGAAGCTCGCAGCCGAGCTCGAGCGTGCGCTGTCGGAAGGACGTCTCGATGCGGTTACGCCGGAGGCCTTGCAGGCCGTGATCGCGGCCGTGTGCAGGATCTATTCGGCGCATGTTGAAGCCGGCAGCACCTTCCTGCCACTGCCTGACCAGAACCGCGTCATGGACACCGACGTGATGGTGATGGCAAGCGCGCTGCTGAAGGCCGTCAACCTGCAGGTTTTCGAGCTCGGCATGTGGCAGAGCTGGACCGGCCGCTGAACAGAGAAATTCAGGAGAAATCCCATGGACCTTATTGCTGATCGCGGCCGGCGCGTCTCGGTTGACGAGCTCAACACGACCCGCCTCCTCGCCCACGCGGCCCAGCAGGCGCACAAGCGCAAGTTCGACGACATCCTGATCGTGGACGTCGACTCCCACCACTACGAGAACGAGTCGTTCGGGGAGATCCTGCCGTTCATGGAGAATGACGTGCTGCGGCAGCTGACCCTGTCGGGGCGCGCCAAGGGCCGCCACAGCATCGTTCCGGGACAAACGGGCTTTCAGGACATGGGCGGGCGGGTCACCCGCTACCCGATGCGCTCGAGCGAGAAGACGGAGGGCGTGAGGACCCGTGACGTCGAACTCGGCGAGCGCTGGATGGACGCCATGAGCGTCGACTACGCCTGCCTGTTCCCGACCGGCATGCTCAATGTCGGCCTGCATCCGCTGAAGGAGATGGAGGTCGACCTGTGCTGGGCCTACAACCGCTGGCTCACCGAGAAGGTCCTGCCCGAGTCGCAGGGCCGCTACTACTCGATGCTGCCGCTGCCGTTCTCCGATCCTGACGAGTCGCTGCGTCAGGTCGAAACTTTCGGCGAGCGCAAGGGCGTGACGGGGTTCATGGTCACCACCGTGCGCACGCTGCCGGTTCACGACAACGCCTACATGAAGGTGTATCGGGCCATGGAGGAGCGCGGCCTGTCGCTCGCCTTCCATTCCGGCCCGAACTGGGGCGAGCCGGTATTCAAGAGCTGCAACCGCTTCCTCTCGGTGCACGCGCTTGGTTTCACCTTCTACAACATCCTGCACCTGACCAATTGGGTCATCAACGGGCTCGGCGAGCGCTTTCCGAAGCTGCCGGTGATCTGGGTCGAGGCCGGGCTGGCCTGGGTGCCGTTCCTGATGCAGCGCCTCGACCACGAATACATGCTGCGCTCGTCGGAATGCCCGACGCTCAAGAAGAAGCCGAGTGAATACATGCGCGACATGTATTACTCGACGCAGCCGATGGAGATCCAGGATCTCGACATGCTGGAGCACACCTTCCGCATGATCAATGCCGAGACCCAGCTTCTCTACTCGTCGGATTACCCGCATTGGGACTTCGACCTGCCGAGCACCATCTACGATCTGCCGTTCCTCTCCGAGAGGGCCAAGCAGAACGTTCTCGGCGGCAACGCTGCGCGGCTGTTCAAGCTGCCGCCGCGCAACGAGAAGCAGCGGGAGAATCTCCAGAAATACGGCAACCTGAGCGTCTGATCGGGTGAGCCCGGGGCTCGCTGCAACGCAGCGGGCCTCGACTCGTCCAGGCCTGGTCGGGCAGAAGCGATCCCGCTCCGGCCGAAAGCCTTGCCCTGGCGTGAGCTGGGGCGCATGCGAGACTTGAGCAAGATCCGGCGAAGCCGATGCCGTTTTGCCGAAAGCAGGCTTCGGCTCGGACGGTCCACCAGCCGCCCCCGCGGCCCGTGATGTTCTACGAGGATGACAGATGTTTTTGGACAAGCCTGAGGGACGACCCGACGAGGTGGTGGCGTGGGGCAGCGATATCGCCGCCCAGATGCTGCGCCGCTTCGACATTCCGTATGTGAGCCTCAATCCCGGCGCGAGCTACCGGGGGCTTCACGACAGCCTCGTCAACCATCTCGGTAACGAGCGTCCCGGGATGCTGCTGTGCCTGCACGAGGATCACGCCGTCGCGGTCGCGCACGGCTACGCCAAGGTGACCGGCAAGCCCATGGGCTGCGTGCTGCACAGCAACGTCGGCCTCATGCACGGCATGATGGGCCTCTACAACGCCTGGTGCGATCGCGTGCCGATGTTCGTTCTCGGCGCGACCGGCCCCGTCGATTCGGTCAAGCGGCGGCCATGGATCGACTGGATTCACACCACCAAGGACCAGGGCGCGCTCGTGCGCTCGTTCGTCAAGTGGGACAGCGAGCCGACCTCGGCGCAGGCCCTGGTCGAAGCGATGTGCCGCGCCAACCTCGTGACGCGGACCGAGCCGACTGCTCCGGTCTACGTCTGTTTGGACGCCGGCCTTCAGGAATCGCGGCTCGAGACGGAGCCGGAATGGCCCGATCTGGCGCGTTTTGCGGCGCCGGCGCCGGTGCCGCCGGCGCGTTCGGCGATCGAGCAGGCGGCCGCGCTGCTGGCCAAGGCGGAACGGCCGTTGATTCTGTTCGGGCGCGGGGCGCGCACGCAGGAGGCCTGGGACGCGCGCGTCCGTCTCGCCGAGCGTCTCGGCGCCTGCGTGATGAGCGACCTCAAGACCGCGTCCATGTTCCCGACCGATCATCCGGCGCATGTCATCGCGCCGTTCAACGTGCTTCCGGTCCCGGCCCGCGAGATTTTGGGCCAGGCGGACGTGATTCTGGCGCTCGACTGGATCGATCTCGGCGGCGCCCTGCGCCAGGCGAAGCGGGTGGGGCCGGTTGCGGCGGGCATCGTCGCCGCGACGCTGGATCATCACCTCCATAACGGCTTCAACATGGACTACCAGGAACTGCCGCCCGCCGACGTGTTCATGTCGGCCTCGGCCGACGAGGTGGTCGCGGCCCTGCTCGACGAACTCGGCGCCGGGCGCAAGAATCCTTGGCGCGAACGCGTCGCGCCGAAGCGGAAAGAGACCGGCGGCAGCATCACCCTGAACCAGGTCGCGACCGAGCTGCGCGGCGCCTTCGACGATCCCGACAAGGTCGGCTTCGCCTCGCTGGCGCGCGGCTGGCCGATCGATCTGTGGCCGCATCGCGACCCGATCGCCTATCTCGGCAAGGACGGCGGCGGCGGCATCGGCTCGGGGCCGGGCATCTCCGTGGGCTGCGCCCTCGCGTTGCAGGAGCAGGGCCGGCATGCCGTGACGGTGCTCGGCGACGGCGACTTCGTCATGGGCGCCAATGCCATCTGGACCGCGGTCCGGCACCGCATCCCTTTGCTGATCCTGATCAACAACAACCGATCGTATTTCAACGACGAGCTGCATCAGGAGACGGTCGCCAACACGCGCGGCCGCGAGCCGTCGAACCGCTGGATCGGTCAGCGAATCGCCGATCCGGAGCCGGATCTCGCCAAGCTGGCGGAAGCCCAGGGTGCTGTGGGCATCGGCCCGGTCCGCGAGGCGGCGGATGTCAAGGCCGCGATCAGGAAGGGCGTCGAGGTCCTCAAGTCCGGCGGCGTCTGCCTGATCGACTTCCACATCACCCCCGGCGAGGACCGCCGCGCCGGTTCGGCGCTGGGGCAGCGCGCCACCGCCAAGTGACTTGGGCAATCCGCCAAGTGAAGCGCCGCCCGAGAGCTCCCGTATGATTCGCGCGCAGCTCTCGGGCGCCACGAAATAGATCCGGCGCGCCGCGCCATCCATGCGCGGTGCCGGACGCAAGCATAAACTCCAGCGGAACGGCTGCGTGACCGCTTCATGCCGGACCGCCCCGCGCCTCGTCGGCCCGCCCTTGCGAGCACCCTTTCCGGCGCTTTCCACAGCCGCTCTGTCCGATCGGGCGATCGGCAAACCATGAAAATCCCTGGGAAACAGGCCGGCGCAGCCCTGTTCGTAAACGAAGTGTTAATGGGCGTTGTCGTTATGCAACACCCCTTTTCAAACTGCGCCACAGGGGCCTTTGAGCCCCAGGCTTTGGTTGATTGTGCATCGGTTCTGCGTATGGTCGGAACTGCGACGGGATAGCCCCGGTCGTGATTTGGCTGTGCTTCAAGCGGGGGAACCGGTGGGGAGCCAAATGTTAAGGGGAAAAGGGACGAGTGAATCAGAGTCTCGCAAGAGACGTCGAGGCACAACAGCCCGGCCCCCCAAGGGTCTCGAAACTTTGGAGGTCAGAATGAAGCTCGTTAAGAGCCTTCTCCTCGGGTCGGCCGCGGGTCTAGTCGCGGTGGCCGGGGCACAGGCCGCCGACCTTCCTGTCAGGAAGGCCGCGCCGGTCGAATATGTTCGGGTCTGCACCACCTACGGTACAGGCTATTTCTACATCCCGGGCACGGATACGTGCCTGCGCATGAGCGGTTACGTGCAGGCTGACTACCTGTACCTCGAGCAACAGCGCGACGACTTCGACGAGATCGGGTTCCGTGCCCGCGTTCGTCTGAACCTCGATCTGCGCACCGCCACCGAGTGGGGCCTGCTTCGCGGCTACGCCCGTCTCGACTGGCGCCGCCAGAGCGGCACGTTCGTGTCTCGCGGCCAGGGCGCGCTCGGCGCTGAGGACCTGTTCTTCGGCACGGGCCCTGAGAACAGCCTGCGTCTCGACCTCGGCTACATCCAGTTCGGTGGTCTGACCGCCGGTCGTGTCCAGTCGTTCTACGACTTCTGGGCCAACGACGGCATCTTCACGACGCTCTTCAACGTGTCGGATAGCAAGACGCAGGCCCTGGCCTACACGGCGACCTTCGGCAGCGGCTTCTCGGCGACTATCGCCATCGAAGACCCGCAGGAGCGTCAGACGTACGCGAACATCCGCCCGGGTGCGTTCGGCGCGCCGTTCGTCCCGGTCAATCCGCTCGACCTGCCGGGTGTCCCGAACGTTCCGGGCGGCACGCAGGTGCCTGACGTCGTTGCCAACTTCCGCATCGATCAGGCCTGGGGCGCCTTCCAGCTCTCCGGTGCGGCCCACCAGGTCCGCTCGGTCAACCCGATCACGGTTGGTGCGGGTGGTCTGCCGGTCGTCGGCACGGGGCCGGTTCCGTTCGGCACCGTCGGCGTCTCGTTCCCGGACGACGAGTGGGGCTTCGCGGCTCAGGCTGGTCTCCAGGTGAAGCTGCCGATGATCGCAGCCGGCGACTCCTTGTGGGTCCAGGCGGCTTGGGCAACCGGCGCGCTCAGCTACACCCACGCGCAGCAGAGCACCGCGGTTCGTGCTGGCACGCTCCGCCTGAACCAGACGGACGCCACGGTCAATCCGTTCACGGGTGACATCGAGCTCACGGACAGCTGGTCGATCTCGGCCAACTTCCTGCACTACTGGCTGCCGAACCTGCGCCAGAACATCTTCGCGTCATATGGCGAAATCGACTACGACGCCTCCGCGACCCAGGCCTTCGTTGCGCCTGGCCCTGGCGGAACCCCGGTCGTCGTCAACGCCGGCTTCAACGACACGAGGATCTTCGAGATCGGGACCAACCTGATCTGGTCGCCGGTGCGCAACCTCGACATCGGTGTGGAAGCCATCTACCGCAAGGTCGAGACCGATGGTCTGGTCCGTCGCGAGTTCGGTGGTGTCGGCTTCGGCGACAACCGTCCGGGCGCGGCCCTGGTGCCGTTCACCGCGATCGACGACCAGGATGCACTCGAGGCTCGCCTCCGCATCCAGCGCGACTTCTGATCGCCGGATATCATAAAGACGGAAAGCCCCGGCCCTGTGCCGGGGCTTTTCATTTTGGACTTCATTTACGCAGTTCGGACCGTCCCTCGTCAGGGGAGTCCGAGGGAATATGGCCCAGGTGTTGACGAGCGCCCAGCAGACCTGACAAAAGCCCCCTGACGATTGACCAGGGTGCGCATTGCGCACGCTTTCAGGAAAGCTGATGCCTGCTCCCAAGGACCCGGACGGAACGGGCCGCCACACATTGGCGGATCACGAACTCGGCCTCGATTTCGCTCACGTCCACGAGGGCGACGCGGATCACGACCACGACCATTTCGACGTCGACGAGCCCCTCGAGGAAAACCCACTCTGGATCCAGGATCATGTGACGCTGATCAGCGTCGGCATCGATATCGGCTCCTCCGGAACGCAAGTCATCTTCTCGAAGATCAATCTGCGGCGTCTCGGCGAGGATCTGTCGAGCCGCTATTACGTCGTCTCGCGCGAGCAGCTGTTCCAGTCACCGGTGATGCTGACACCCTATCAAAGCGAGGAGCGCATCGACGATGCCGGCCTGGGGGCGATCATCGACGAGGCCTATGCGGCCGCGCGCCTGCATCCGGACGACATCGACACCGGGGTGGTGATCCTGACCGGAGAGGCGCTGCGGCGCGAGAACGCGCAAGGCATTGCCGCCATCTTGGCCGAGCAGGGCGGCGAGTTCGTCTGCGCCACGGCCGGCCATCACATGGAATCGATGCTGGCCGCCTATGGTTCGGGCGCGGCGCGCGTCTCCCACGACGAGAACAAGCGCATCCTCAACATCGACATCGGCGGCGGCACGACCAAGCTTGCGGTCGTCGAGAAGGGCAATGTGATCGCGACGGCCGCCATCCATATCGGCGGCCGCCTGCAGGTGGTCGACGAGAATCGCAAGATCGTGCGGCTCGACCCCGCCGGACAATACCATGCCGAGCGGGCCGGCTTTTCCTGGCAGCGCGGCGATACGGCCGACGCGGCCGCGATGGACAAGGTCGCCGCCCTGATGGCGGATACGCTGGTCACCGCGCTTACGGCCAAGCCTCTGCCGCATGATGTCGAGCATCTCTACCTGACCGATCCGATCGCCAATCTCGGCCGCATCGACGGCATGATGTTTTCAGGCGGTGTCGGCGAATACGTCTACGGACGCGAAGATCGCGATTTCGGCGACATGGGCCGCCGACTCGGACGCGCCCTGCGCCAGCGGATCGACGCAGGGGCCTTGCCGTGGCCGTTCCTGCCGGCTGGCGAATGCATTCGCGCCACTGCGCTCGGCGCCTCCGAATACACCGTGCAGCTGAGCGGCAACACCAGCTACGTCTCCGACGCGGCGGCCCTGCTGCCGCGGCGCAACCTGCAGGTGCTCCAGCCCGCCTTCACCTGCGAGGAGGCAATCGATCCCGACAAGCTCGCGGCGGCGATCCGCGCCCACCGCGAGGCTTTCGTGGCCGGCGAGCTGGACAACGAGATCGCCCTGGCGCTGCGCTGGCAGGGGGCTCCGGCCTACGAGCGCATCCATGCCTTCGCCGAGGGCATTCGTCGGGGCCTGTCCGATCTGATCGCGGAGGGCAAGCCGCTTTACATCATGCTTGACGGCGACGTGGCGCAAACGCTTGGCAGCATCCTGCGCGAGGAGCTCGGCGTACAAAGCGAGATCCTGTCCATCGACGGGCTGCTCCTGCGCGACTTTGACTACATCGACCTTGGCCGCATCCGGATGCCGTCGAACACCGTGCCGGTGACCATCAAGTCGCTGATCTTCAGCGAAGATCCGCGCCAGACGCACGGCAAGCACTTGCTGCATCACCACCACGATCACCGCCATCACGACGGCCATGACCACGACCATCACCATGGCCACGGCCATCATCACCACGGCCACCACGGACATGATCACACGCATGCCCACAGCCACGCTGGCGAACGGAAATAGGCCGGAAAGCGTTATCGTGACAGCGCTTCCCAAGCCCGACCTGGCTGCTGGCGGCACGGCCGCCGTTTAAGGAGACGTCATGGAAGCGACCAGTCGGCTGTATGGCGCAGCCGATGCAGAGAAGGCGCCGCGGCTGCGCTTCGACGCCAAATGGGTGATCATCGGCTTGTCCGTCGCGCTCGTCGCGTGGCTGGCGCTGGTGCCCCTCGTCTTCCTGCTATGGCAGAGCGTCATGACGCCGGAGACAGCGGCCAAGCCGGCAGAGTTCACGCTTGGCAACTATGTCGACGCCTACACGAGCGGCGACACGCTGCATCTGTTCTGGAATTCGATACAGTTTGCGACCGGCACCGCCGTGCTCGCGCTCACGGTCGGCACGTTCTTCGCCTGGGTCAACGAGCGCACCAACACGCCGTTCAAGGCTCTGTTTTTTGCGATCTCGATCGTGCCGCTGATCATTCCCGGCATCCTGTTCACGGTGTCGTGGATCATGCTGGCGAGCCCGAAAATCGGCATCCTCAACCTGGTCCTGCAGAACTGGTTCGGGATCGCCGGTCCGGTCTTCAACGTCTATTCGATGGCCGGCATGATCTGGGTTGACGGCCTGCACTACTCGCCGGTGGCCTTTCTGCTGGTGACGGCCGCGCTGCGCTCGATGGATCCCTCCCTCGAGGAATCGGCGGTGATGAGCGGCGCCTCGATCTTCCAGATCGCCTACCACATCACCTTCAAGCTGGCTTGGCCGGCGGTGCTGGCGGCCTTCATCATCCTGTTCGTGCGCGCCATCGAGTCGTTCGAGGTGCCGGCGTTGCTGGGGCTGCCCGTCGGCATCGAGGTGTTCACGTCGTCGATCTATCAGGCGATCCACCGCTATCCGAGCAATGTCGGGCTTGCATCCGCTTATGCGGTCACGCTTCTCCTTCTGACGTCGATCGGCATCTATTTCCAGACCCGCCTGTCGAGTCAGGGCAGCAAGTTTTCGACCGTGACCGGCAAGGGCTTCCGGCCGCGGGTGATCAATCTTGGCCGCTGGCGCTATCTCACGGGCGGCATCTTCATCGTCTACGGCCTGCTCGTGATCGTCCTGCCGTTCCTCGTGCTGGTCTGGTCGTCCCTGCAAAAATACTACAGCGTTCCGACCTGGGCGGCCCTCAGCAAAGTGTCGCTCGACGCCTATCGCACGGTTCTCGATTATCCGGGCTTCGCCACGGCGGTATGGAACAGCATCACGCTGTCGCTCGGCAGCGCCACGATCATCATGCTGTTGACGGCGGTGATCGGCTGGATCGTCGTGCGCACGAAAATTCCCGGCCGATGGCTGCTCGACAACCTTGCCTCCTTGCCGCTGGTCTTTCCCGGCATCGTGCTCGGCCTCTCGATCATGATCTGCTACCTGATGCTGGGCGGCGGCATCTACGGCTCGATCTGGATCATGCTGATCGCTTATGTGACGCGGTTCCTGCCCTACGGCATGCGCTACAACATGACCTCGATGATCCAGATCCATAAGGAGCTCGAAGAGTCGGCAGCCATGAGCGGCGCCTCCTGGAGCACCACGTTCCGCCGCATCCTGCTGCCGCTGCTCAAGCCAGGCATGCTCGCCGGCTGGATCTACGTCGTGATCGTCTCGATCCGCGAGCTGTCGAGCTCGATCCTGCTCTACAGCCCGGGCAACGAGGTCGTATCGATCATGATCTGGGAGTTCTGGCAGAACGGTCAGTATGTGGAACTGTCCGCGTTCGGCGTCATGCTGATTGCATTCCTATTCATTTTTGTCATGTTGGCGCAGCTTGCCGGCAAGCGTTTCGGCGTCAAGGAAGCTTGAGGATCGAGAGGAAAATCGCGTGCTCAGCGTCAGGTCACTGAATACCGAATATCCGTCGCAGCGCGGCCCCGCCGTCAAGGCTGCGCAGAACGTGGCCTTCGAGGTGCCGGAGGGCGAGCTGTTTACGCTGCTTGGACCGAGCGGCTGCGGCAAGACCACGACGCTGCGCTCGATCGCCGGTCTGGAGCGGCCGACGTCCGGAGAGATCCAGGTCGGCGGCCGCATCGTTTATTCGTCGCAGCGCGGCATCTTCGTCCCGCCCAACAAGCGCGATTTCGGAATGGTCTTCCAGTCCTACGCGATCTGGCCGCACATGAACGTGTTCCAGAACGCCGCTTTTCCGCTGCAGGTCCGCTCCACCAGGATGAGCACGCAGCAGGTCCGCGACAAGGTGATGCGCGTGCTGAACGCCGTTGGCCTCGATCATCTCGCGGACCGCGAAGCGACGAAGCTGTCGGGCGGCCAGCAGCAGCGCCTGGCGCTTGCGCGCGCGCTCGTCATGGAGCCGAAGCTGTTGTTGCTCGACGAGCCTCTCTCCAATCTCGACGCCAAGCTGCGCGAGCGCATGCGCTTCGAGCTGAAACGCATCCAGCGCGAGTTGCGGCTGACGACGATCTACGTGACCCACGACCAGAGCGAGGCGCTCGCTCTCTCGCACGAGATTGCCGTGATGAATGAAGGGAAGATCGTGCAGATCGGCTCGCCACGCGACATCTACGAGCGCCCGCAGGCGAAGTTCGTGGCCGACTTCATCGGCACGACCAACTTCGTCGACGGCATCGTCGTCGGCCGCGACGAGCGCAGCGGCCACTGGCAAGTGAACACGCCCCTGGGCCTGTTGCGCGTCAATGCCGATAGCCTCACCCGTGATGCACCGATCGTCATCTCCGTCAGGCCCGAGGACGTCGAGCTCTCGGACACTCCCCCAGCCAATGCCGATGCCTATAACGTGACCAGCGGCGTGGTCGATCAGAAGGTCTTCCTTGGCGAATACGTGGACTTCCAGGTCAAGGTCGGTAACACGATCCTGCTCGCCCGGGCGCACCCGTCCCTGCGCACTCCGATCGGCGACCCCATCCACGTCCGCATGAATCCCGAGAAATGCATCGCGCTTCCCGAAGCCGCGGGGATGCGCGAAGCCGCCTGAGGTCACGACATCAAGTCGACGAGTGCCAGCAACAAGGAGTGCGCCATGGCAAAGGACGCCATTGTTTCCGACGAACTCGCGAAGAAATTCGCCACCGAGAAGGACACGCCATATACGAGGTGGGTGCGCGAGGAGGGCCTCGACATCATCAGCGCGCATTACGTGCGCAACTTGCGCACCGTCGACCTGAAGCCGTGGCCGCGGCGTGGCGGCAAGGGTGTGTTCATCAACCACGAGGCGTCGCGCACGTCCAACGATTGCTACGTCTGCGAGATCGCCCCCGGCGGCAAGCTCGCGCCGCAGCGGCAATTGTTCGAGGAGATGATCCTGGTGCTCGATGGCCGCGGCTCGACCGCCGTGTGGAACGACGCGGGCCAGCGCATCACCTTCGAGTGGAAGGCGGGCGCCCTGTTCGCGATCCCGATCAACACCTGGCATCAACACTTCAACGGCTCGGGTCAGGAGCCGGCACGCTTCGTGTCGGTCACCAACATGCCGCCGGTCATGAACTTGTACGAGGACGTCCAGTTCCTCTTCAACACGCCGTACGACTTCAAGGGCCGGTTCGCGGGCGAGCCTGACTATTTCAGCAACAAGGGCGAGCAGAAAGGCCTCCTGCTCGAGACGAATTTCGTCGCCGACGCGGTCAACCTGCCGCTGATCAGCGCCAAGGAGCGCGGCGCCGGCGGCGGCCACATCCGCTTCAACATGGCCAAGGGCTCGATGAACAGCCACATCTCGCAGTTCCCGATCGGCACCTACAAGAAGGGCCACCGGCACGGGCCCGGCGCGCATGTGATCATCCTGAGCGGGGAGGGCTACTCGCTCATGTGGCCGGAAGGCGAGGAGCCGAAGCGCTACGACTGGGAAGTCGGCACCATGATCGTGCCGCCGAACATGTGGTTCCACCAGCACTTCAACACCGGCACGACGCCGGCCCGCTACCTGGCCTTCAAGCACGAGGTCGTCTCGATCCGCAACGCGCAGGGCGTGCCGAAGGCGTGGATCAGTATGCGCATCGGCGGCGATCAGATCGATTACGCCGACGAGCAGCCGGTGGTGCGCACGATGTTCGAGAAGGAACTCGCCAAGCATAGCCTCAAGCCGCGCATGGACGACGCCTATCAGGCCGAGCTCGCCGATCTTCCGCCCAAGCCGGGCCTGCAGAAGTCGGCCTGACGCGCAGCTTTCCGAAACACGCCGATGCGGCGCTCATGCGCCGCATCCAACAAGGAAGAAGGAGAACACGATGTCGTCCAAGCCCGTTTCACGACGCCTTCTGATCAAGACCGCGGCGCTCGCCGGCGCCGGCCTGCCGCTGGCGCGGCTGCCCGCTTTCGCTCAATCCGCCTCGCTTCCCGAACTCGCCGCCTACCAGGGCGCCGACCGCACCGAGAAGCTGGTCGAGGGCGCCAAGAAGGAAGGCACGCTCACCTTCTACACATCCGCGCCCGTCGATGACATGAAGATCCTGACCGACGAGTTCGAGAAGAAATTCGGCGTCAAGGTCCGGCTCTGGCGCGGCAGCTCCGAGAACATCCTGCAGCGGACCGTGGTGGAGAGCCGCGGCCGCCGCTTCGAGGCCGACGTGATCGATACGAACGGCCCGGAGATGGAAGCTCTGCACCGCGAGAAGCTGCTTATCCCCGTGAAGTCGCCGCTGCATGCCGAGCTGATGCCGGATGCCATCCGTCCGCACGGCGAGTGGGTCGGCACCCGCCTGAACATCTTCGTGGGCGCCTTCAACACCAAGGCGGTCAAGAAGGAGGAGCTCCCGACCAGCTACGAGGGCTTCACGGATCCGAAGTGGAAGGGCAAGCTCGGCATCGAAGCGGAGGACACCGACTGGTTCGCAGCCACCATCAAGACCATCGGTGAGGAGAAAGGCTTGAAGCTGTTCCGCGACATCGTCGCCAAGAACGGCATGTCCGTCCGCAAGGGCCATACGCTCCTCACCAACCTTGTGGCATCGGGCGAGGTGCCGGTCGCGCTGACGGTCTACAGCTACAAGGCCGAGCAGCTCAAGAACGACGGCGCGCCGATCGACTGGTTCGCCCTGCCGCCTGTCGTCGCGCGCTTCAACGGCGCCGGCGTGACGCGCAACGCACCGCATCCGCACGCCGCCATCCTGTTCTACGACTTCATGATGCGCGACGCCCAAGCCCTTCTCGCTTCGCGCGATTTCACTCCATCGAACCTGAAGGTGAAGCCGCTTCCGGCAGGCCTCAAGGTGGCGTTCATCGACCCGGCGCTGGTGCTCGATGAAGGCGACAAATGGACCAAGCTGTATAACGACATCATCGTGAAGCCGGCCCGATAAGCTCTCGGGGCGGCCACGTTCACCCCGGCGCGGCGGCCCCGCAGCGCCGGCCAAGACACAGGAGACGACCTTGGCGATGAATGACGATTCAGGTCCGGCGAAGCGCGACCGCGCTGAGGCCGGGCTCGGCCACAACAGCGGCCTGACGGAGCAGAAGGAAGAGGCCGTCTGGGAACGCTGGACGAAGAAGCGCGTCTTCGTGCGCGCGCTCGAGGGCACCTACGGGGAACTCGTGCACGAGCTCTTCAGCCAGCCGCGCGTCTATCGCACCAAGGACTGGAAGTGGAAAGGCGGGCCCCAGAATTACGGCAAGAAGATCATCAACCCGCAGTCGGTGAAGGTGGCGCAGTCGATCGAGACGCATATCGACGTTTACGCTCCCGGCGGTTACGGTCAGAAGCACGGCCACATGAACAGCGCGGTCTTCTTCGTTCTCAAGGGCAAGGGGCACGACGTCCACGACGGCAAGCGCCATGATTGGGAGGCGGGCGACGCGCTGATCGTCGAGAATGGCTGCGTCCACCAGCACTTCAACGACCAGCCCGATGACGATTGCATCGTTTTGATCATGAAGGCGAAGCCGCTCTTCCTGTTCATGCACATGATGTTCCAGAAGGTGGTGAGCTATCCCCCCAAGGAGCCGTCGCCGACGCAGGCGAATTACAAGCCGCCGGTCGACCTGTAAGAGAATAAAGGAGAGGACGAGATGAGCATCACCGATGCGCTCGAGCGGCAGCGCGCTCATGCCGAGACGCAATACGTCGATTTTTACGCCAAGGCGCTCGAGGCGTCGGAGCGCTTTCGCGAGGAATATGAAGGCCGCCTTAATGTCGTCAAGGCGAGCCAGATGCCCTTCGAGCGCTCACCCGACGGCCTCATCAAGCACATCATTCATGAGGGCATGGACACCAAGGAGTGCTGCCTCGACATCTACATGCAGTTCTTGCCGCCCGGAAAGGCGAGCGGCAAGCACCGGCACCTTTCGGAAGAGATCTTCTACGTCGTCGAGGGCAGCGGCTACGACCTTCACTGGGACGTGCGCTTCGACTGCAAGGACAAGTTTGAATGGTCCTGGGAAGAGGAGCCGAAGCGCTTCGAATGGACGCAAGGCGACTTCGTCTACATCCCTCCCTATTGCACCCACAAGCACTTCAATTCCGATCCCAAGAATGAAGCGCGCATCATTGTGATCAACAGCCGCATCATCAAACCGATGGGCTTCGATTGGTTCGAGCAACTCGAGAACGCCGAAGGCTACTGAGCCGGCGCGACGTTGCGGACCGCTGCCGGGCAGTGCGCGCGTTAGACAAGAGCCGAACCACGCGCGTGGCTTCGGCTCTTGCTTTAGAGTGTGGCGGGAAGTGCGGACCACTTCGCCGAAAAAGGCTTGTCCCGGACTTGATCCGGGATCATGCGATTCTAGGAGAAGAAGAGCGGGATCGATTCAATCCAAAGCGATCCTGCTCTAGAGCCGTTTCCACTCACGTAGAACCGGCTCCAGCTTTCGTAGAGACGCATTTTCTTCGGCGAAGCGAACCCACTTCGCCGGAAAATGCTTTAGGCCCTCATGAGAGCGAGCGTCTCTTCGACCGTCCGGACCCGCGCCATGCGCGGGAACACGCGGTCCATGAAGAACTCGTTGTTGTTGCCGCGCATCGAGAAGCAGGCGTCTCGCACGATGACCAGGCCGTAATCGAGGTCGCGCGCCGCGAATGCAGTGCTGGCGATCCCGACATCCGTCGAGCCGCCGGCCAGCACGATCGTGTCGATCCCGCGCGCCCGCAGCTGGAGGTCGAGATTGGTCTGGAAGAACGCATTCCAGCGTTGCTTCGGCACGAGCACGTCGCCCTCGGCAGGAGCGAGCTCGGCTGCAATGTTGGCGTCCTCGCTCGCGCGGTGGAAGCGAGGCTTGATCGGCTTCTCGGCGCCGCCGCCCGGCTTCAGGTCCATATCCGTGTCGGTCAGCCGCGCCACCGTGTCGGACCCGTCGGGCGCATGCGCGCCGGCCGGATAGAAGGCCGTCATCCCGACGCGCCGGGCGCCTGTCAGGAGGCTCTGCAGGTTGGCGAGGATCCGGCGCTCTTCCAGGAAGCGCATCTTCTGCGGGTCCTTCGGATGGAGATACCCATGCAGCGCATCGAACAGGACGAGCCCTGTCCGGCCCGCGCTCAGGCGCTCATCGAGACGTGAAACCTTTGCCATCAAACTTCCCCTTCAAGCCTCCGGTTTGCCGGCGAAATCCACCGCCAAACACATGTAAAGCCATTCGCCGCTAAGACAAACGCTCCGGCGGCTAAACCCGGGATGGGCATGGCGGCCCGCGCCGGAAGCTTGCGGCTGCTGCCATGGTGCCGATAAAAGCCGGTGAAGCTTTGGGCAGAGCCCAGGAGGATGGAATGTGCGGTGATCTCGAAGAGGAACAACGGTTCGAGGAGCAGCTTTACGGTCGCTTCCGCCTGCACGCGCGCGAGCTGCTGCGCGGCCGCAACACGGCGGATGCGCGGCCTTCCGTCAAGGACCTCAACGCCTACATGGACCGGCTTTTTACCGATGCCTTGGCGCGCTGCGCCCGTGACAGCGAGCAGTGCGAGGACGGCGACGCCTACCGGCTGCTGGCAGCGCAGCCTCTCGTCTTCGCCCGTCTGGCAGGCTTTCTCGCCGCGCATGTCTCGTTGCAGGAAGATCCGTTGCGCAAGGTGATGGAGGCGCTCATGCATGGCTATGCGGAAGCCGAGCAGATCGAGCCAGACCACCACGGCCACGACCATGATCATGATGATAGCCACGATCATGACCACGATCATGGGCACGACCATGATTACCACGAACGCGGCCATCACCACGAGCATCATTAGGGATCACGCGCGATGGCCGGCAACAGGCCTCTGACCACCAACAATCGTTGCTGCACGCCGTGCGCTTAATGCTTCCCTAACCATAACCCCGTTACTCGTGGAGGCGCCTGGCCCCGGCGGACATCTGGCTCGGACGAGGGCTGAGGAGAGTCGATCGCGAGTTTACGATGTCGGCAGTCTCCAGGCGCGCCTCTTCAGAGCGCGCGTTGCGCGTGCAATTCCCGCTTCTCGTTGCAGCGGCCGTCTCGCTGGCAGCGACGGCTGCCGACGCGTCCGACGCAAGTATTGGCAGGGCTTCCTCCGTTCTCCTCGACATCATCGATTCCCGGCTTGACAACGCCCGCAGCGGCACGGTTTCCGAGCCTGCTGGCGCGGCCGCCGCCGCGTCGCACGCAACGCGGGCGTGGAGCACCGGGTACGGCTATGGCTCGCGCACGGGCGCCGAGGGACGCAGCGCGGCTGCCACCGGAAAGGGGGGCGGGAGCGCAGTGGGCATTGAGCAGGTTGTCGACCCCACGCTCCTGGTCGGCATCACGGTCGGTGTCGCCCGCGACGACACCTTGGGCGGTGACGCACGCAGCAAAGCGAGCATCGTCTCCAGCGGAGCCTACGCGGCGTGGTCGCCGTTCGACGGCTGGGAGCTGGACGGGTTTTTGGGCAACCACTGGGCCGAGGTCGAGAGCACCCGCGTCCTCGACGGCGCAGCCGTGCCGCTGCGGGGCGATGTGCGGGCCCCTGGCGTCAGCGGGCTGGCCGGTGCCGGCTACCGGCTCCGGTCCGCAACCTCGATGGGCGAAGCGTTCGTCAAGCCATTCGTGTCCCTGGCCTATATCAGCCACGACCGGCGCAGCTACACCGAGGCCGGCGCATCGGGCGCCGGTTTGGAATTCCCATCAAAGACCTTCGAGCGCACGAGCGGAAATGTCGGGCTTGCGGCCGGCGTCGACGTGAGCGCCGGTGGCTGGATGGTGCGGCCGGAGATGCGTGTGGCGTGGTCGCATTACATCTCGAACCCGGCCTCCGCCGTGCCGGCTTTCCTGTTAGGCGCCCCGGCCATCATCGGCGAGCCCGAGCCGGGCCGCGACGGGGCGGTGATTGCCGTCGAGCTGACCGGCTGGAAGCGCGGCGACCTGCAGCTGTTCGCCGGCTACACCGGCGAGTTCCGCTCGAATGCGGCTTTGCATCAGGGCCATGCCGGCGTCCGCTTGAACTGGTGACCGCGCTTGCCCGTCCCGAGGCCTCGATCGTGATCCGTCGACAGGCTGCGGGCACCTGATCTCGGTGGTGGCGACCTTTACGCCTATGACCTCCGTGCCCTCAAAGACGATTGAAGCGGAATGCCGCGCGGCCAGGCGGGCGCCGGGCGGCCGCGAATCGCACGGGGCAGCCGGCGCGTCGAGCTTGTCAAGTTGGGGCTCGTCAGGTATCCACAATTTTGTGGATGGAGCGCAACGGGTTAGCACCCGGCGCTCGCGGGCACGGAATTGTAATGCGTCAGGGCCCTGAAGACATCAACACGGCAAAGTGGCGGAGGGCGCTGGTTCCCCTCGACCTGTCGAGACGGGAACGGGACAAGGCAGAGGTCCTGGCCCTATCGAGTGCCCTCCTCACTTTGACGGCTCGTTCGAACACGACCAACGCCGCCGTTGTTTCCGCCATAGCCACCATGACCTTTCTGGTGCTGCTCTGCGTCGCGCTTGGGACCTGGATGTATGGCGGTGAGCCGGTAACCGCCGGCGAGCTGAAGCGCGAGACGGCGGTTCAATCCGAAGGGCGCGCCCTCGAGCGCGGTCGCTCCACGTCGCATCGGTCCCACTCCGACTCTCTTTGAGCCGCATATCCTTGCTGCGTAGCCGGACACGGTCTTGTGCGAGGCTTCTACCCCGGATCACGAGGATGGAGGTTATGGCGCAATCCGCAGCCGCTCGTAGGCGATCAAGGCAACCTCGGACGGCGTGCCGTATTCGCGGTCACCTTCGTCGCTGACCAGAAGGATGCGTTCCTCACCGTTGATCACGACATGCGCGATGCCTTCGAGGCGCCCCATGGACCGGAGGCCTTCTATGGCGACGGCGCGCGGCTTCGTCTTCGCGTCGCCGGTCCAGAACCAAAGGCGGAAGGGCCGCTTGCCGCCCGCCGCAGACTCCTTCTCACGCCGTCCGGCGATCAGGTAACCGTTGATCTTGGCAAGCCAGGCCATGCCGCGGATGCCGTCCCCATCGAGATCGAGCAGCGTGAGACTGCCGATCCGCGGGACGGCGCCTGGCTTGAAGAGCTCCGCCGGATTGTCGAGCGCGACGACCGCTGCCTTGCCATCGAGGGAAGGCGCGCGAAAGCCGAGCAGCGCACGCGCGCCGTTGCGGTCGAACGTGAAGCCTTCGAGGTTGAAGCCCGGGTCGCTGCCGGCAGTGGCGGCGCGTTCGAGCGCAGGGTGCCTCGCTCGGATGGCGCCTTTCAGTCCGGTGAAGACCGAAGCCTCCGTCATGCGGTCATCCTTGATCCGGAACCGCGCGAAGCTATCGGCGCCTGGCTTGCCCTGTGAAGCGAGTGCGTAGACGAAACCGTCGGAGAGCGCGCCCTCTTCGAGATCGGAAAGTCCCTCGATGACGCCTCCCGAGCGAGTGGCGATCGTTTCGCGCGTCCATGGCTCGGCGACCAGAAGCTCTTCATCGGACCGAAGGAGCACGATCGGCGCCGACCGGGTGTCCTGGACGATCATGATCCGCCCGTCGGGCAACTGCAGGGCTCCAGACGCATCGAACAGTCCCTCGACCGCCCGAAACTTTTCGTAGTGTGTGAGCAATTTCGCGGAAGCCATTGCCGACATGGCGCTTGCAAAGGCGACGAGCACGGCGACGAATGCGTATCGCAATGTCAATCCGGCGCCATGGCGCCGGCCTGTCTTGAATGACATCGATGTCCGTCAGTGTTCGTTACGCACCGCCAGCCACGGAATGTCGAGGGCGATGGCGACTGGGGCGAGATGATGGGGGCCTTGCCCCATATGTGCAAGCGGAACTCGCGCGCGAGGCCTTCGCCCATCCTGCCGATGACGCGCCATCGGTCGCTCCTTTGCGAGAGCTTCTGCTAACGCGGTGGCGCGACAGTGCTCCCGTGCTCTTGCGCAAGGCGTCGGAGAGCTTGCGGAAGCGGTCGCCAAGAAAATGGCAAAATCATTGGCCCGGCGAGCCCTTCCGGCCTGCATCCAGGCGCACGATGGTGATGTCGCGATTGGAGAAGCTGGTCCAGATCTCGGTTCCCGGCTTTAGCGGTTCGCGCCGGCCGCGGTCGACCACGAACAACTCGCCGAGCGGGCTCGACAGCCAGTATTCGATGTGCCGGCCGAGATAGGCGGCGCGCACGATCTTGCCCGGCATGGACGGTCCGCCGGGGTCGGCCGTATGCACCAGAATGGCGTCCGGCTTGACCGCGAGCTTGACAGCACCCTGGCCGGTGCCGCGCTGCGGCAGTTCCATCTCGACGCCGCCGAGGCGCACCGAGGCCATGAAGCCGCGTTCGGCGATCACTTCCGCATCGACCAGGTTGGCGTCGCCGATGAAATCCGCGACGAAGACGCTCGCCGGCTGCTCGTAGAGCTCGCGCGGGGTACCGGTCTGGGCGACGCGAGCATTCGACATGACGATGATGCGGTCGGAAATGGCGAGCGCTTCTTCCTGATCATGCGTGACGTAGGCGACCGTCAGATTGAGCCGTTGCTGGAGCTCGCGAATGTCGTCGCGCACGCGCCGGCGCAGCTTGGCGTCGAGGTTCGAGAGCGGCTCGTCGAAGAGCAGAACCTGCGGCTCAAGCACGAGCGCGCGGGCGACTGCGACGCGCTGCTGCTGCCCGCCGGAGAGCTCGGACGGGGAGCGCTTTTCCAGGCCGCTGAGGCCGACCAGCTCCAGCTTCTCCAGCGCCCGCATCCGGGCTTCCTTCTTCGATGCCCCTTGCACGCTCGGCCCATAGGCGACGTTCTCGAGCACGGACATGTGCGGGAACAGCGCGTACGACTGGAACACCATGCTGACGTCGCGTTCGCTCGCCGAGCGATAGGTCACGTCCTCGTCGCCGATCAGGATGCGGCCGTCGCTCGCCATCTCGAGTCCGGCGATCAGGCGCAACGTCGTCGTCTTGCCGCAACCCGAGGGGCCGAGCAGCGTCACCAGCGTGCCGGGCTCGATCGCGAACGAGACGTCGTCGACGGCCGTAACTGTGCCGTAACGCTTGGTGACCGACTTGAACTCGACCGATGCCGGCCCGTGCCTGTCCATGACCGTCACCCCGCTGCCTGCACGGCCGGAACCGGGGCGACCACCGCCGCGCGCCGGCCGAGGCGGCGTTCGCCAACCAGCATCTGGATCAGCAGGATTGCCAGCAGCATCACCACGATCAGCACCGAGGAATAGGCGATGGCGAGACCGAACTCGCCCGATTCGACGCGGCCTACGATATAGGTCGTGGCCATGTTGTATTCGGCCGAAACGAGGAAGATCACGGCGCTCACCGCCGTCATGGCGCGCACGAAGCTGTAGACGAGCGCCGCCACGATCGCCGGCCGCAGCAACGGCAGCACGACGCGGCGAAGCGTCGTGAACGAGCGCGCGCCCAAGGTGAGGGAGGCCTCGTCAAGGCTCTTGTCGATCTGGCTCATGGTGGCGATACCCGAGCGTACCGCCACCGGCATGTTCCGAAACACGAAGCACATGACGAGGATGAAGGCGGTGCCGGTGATCTCGACCGGCGGCACGTTGAAAGCGAGGATGTAGCTTACGCCCACGACCGTGCCCGGGATGGCGAAGCTCAGCATCGTCCCGAACTCGAACACCTTCTGGCCCGCGAAGCGCTGGCGCGTGAGCAGGTAGGCGGTGACGATGCCGATCGCGGCGGTGAGCGGCGCCGCCATAGCCGCGACCTCGAGCGTGGCAAGGAACGAGTCCCAGGCGGAGCCCGAAAAGAACAGGCCGCGCGGCGTCGTCTCGATGCGGAAGCCGGTCAGGAAATGGTCCAAGGTCGGCGTATAGTCCCGGCCCATGGAGCGCACGAAGCCGCCGACGAGGATGATCGCATAGGCGACGAGGGTGAAGATCGCCCACGGAATCGCCGTCGCGTAACAGAGCCATGCAAGACTCCGTGGCAGCGGCAGGTGCAGGCCTGAATCACCCTTGCCGGTTACGGTCGTATAGACGCGTTTGCCGAGCCAGGCATACTGCACCCAGAACGCCGCCAACGTGAAACCCAGCAGGATGATGGAAAGCACCGCCGCGCGACCCTGATCATGCGCCGCGCCGACCACCGCGAAGAAGATCTTGGTCGAGAGCACCTCGTAGTTGCCGCCGAGCACGAGCGGATTGCCGAAATCCGCCATGCTCTCGACGAAGCCGAGCAGGAATGCATTGGCCAGCCCGGGGCGCATCAGCGGCAGCGAGACCGTCCTGAAGGTGGTCCAGCCTTTCGCCCGCAGCGTCTGCGCGGCCTCTTCAAGGGATGGACTGATACCCTGGACCACCCCGATCAGCACCAGGAAGGCGATCGGCGTGAAGGCGAGCAGTTGCGCGATCAGGATTCCCGGCAGGCCATAGATCCAGCGCGAGCGCGGCACGCCGAACCAGTCGTAAAGCACCGCGGAGAGTGCCCCTGACCGGCCGAACAGCAGGATCAGCGCGAGACCGATCACGAACGGCGGCGTGATGATCGGCAACACCGTGAGCACGCGCAGGACACGCTTGAAGCGGAAGGCGGTGCGCGTGGCGATCAGTGCGAATGCGAGCCCGAGCGCCGTCGTCCCGAGCCCGACCAGCGTGGCGAGGAATAGGGTATTCCAGGCGACGCCGCAGCGCAGCCCCGCGGTCAGGCAATCGAGGCCCCAGATCGAACGATCGAAGAATTTCGCGATGAATTCCGCGGGCGCGAAGGCGCCGGCATTGTCTTCCAGCGCGCTCGCCAGGATGGTGCTGATCGGGAAGAACACGAACGTTGCGATCAGCGCGACCACGATGCCGATCGACGACACCACGAAGGCGTCGCCCCGGCACCAGCCGCGCATCGCAAGGCCGTGGCACAGCAGGATCAGGAAGGCGAGGGAGGTGAGCGCCGCACCGAAGCCCATCCCGCCCTGGCGCGGGCCGGGCCCGCCGAACAACGCCAACAGCCAGGCGCCGTTCCAGCCGTTGAGCCCGATCGCGAAGCCCTGAAGCATGATCAGCGCGAGACCGGCGATGCCGGCCGCGGTCAGCCACTTGCCCGTGTCGTAACGATCGAGACCGCCCGCCAGCGGACGGCTCGCCGCGACAAGCGCTGCGAGAATCGGCAGAAGCCACCAGCCTTCGCCGGAGACACCGAGCGCAAGGGCGCTGCCCGCGACGAAGGACGGCCCGGCGCCGAGATACCAGGGCAGGATTGCATAACCGAGCCACGCGAGCGCCAGCCACATCTGCGCGCCGCGGCGAACGCCTTTCCCGCTTGCGGAATAGGCCGAGTCCGCGGCAGCAGACCGGGTGAGTGGACGACCTGCTGCTGCATTGCTGCTCACCCGATCCGTTCCCTACTTGGGCAGGCTCTTGACCTCCCGGTCCCATTTCGAGAGCAGACGGCGGCGCTCGTCGGAAGAGCCGTATTTCGCAAAATCGAAATTGATCAGCTTGATGTCCTGGAGCTTCGGCGCCTGCGGCGGCACCGTCGTGCTCTTGTTGGATGGGACCTGGTACTGCTTCGTCTCGCCGCCGAGGGCCTGCGCCGCCGGCGTGAGCGCCCAATCGTACCACTTCTTCGCATTGTCGAGGTTGCGCGCGCCCTTGATGATCGACATCGAGCCGATCTCGTATCCGGTGCCCTCGCACGGGGCGACCACCTTCACGGGGGCGCCGTCGACCACCATGGTGATCATGTCGTGCATGAAGGTGATGCCCACCGCTGTCTCGCCGAGGGCCGTAGCCTTGGCGGGAGCTGCGCCCGATTTGGTGTACTGGTTGATGTTCTTGTGCAGGGCCTTGAGGTAATCAAAGCCCTTGTCCTCGCCCATCAGCTGGACGACCGTCGCCAGCAGCGTATAGGCGGTGCCCGACGAGTTTGGGTCGGCGACCTGCACCTCGTCCCTCAGCTTCGCGTCCAGGAGGTCGGCCCAGCATTTCGGCTCGTTGAGTTTCTTCGCGGCAAGCTCCTTGGTGTTGTAGCCGAAGCCGAGGGCGCCCGAGTAGATGCCGACGGCGCGGTTCTTGGACTGCTCCCATTGCCGTACGGCCCAGTCCTGCAGGGCGCCCATGTTCGGCGATTTGTATTCGAGCGTGAGGCCTTCCTCGGCTGCTTGCATGTGCGGGTCGCCGCTCCCGCCCCACCAGATGTCGCCACGCGGGTTCGCGGCTTCGGCCTTGATCTGTGCGTAGACCTCGCCCGAGCTTTTGCGCGTCATCGCCACTTTGATGCCGGTATCGCGCTCGAAGGCCGTCACGGCGGCGCGGCACCATTCCTCGTTGACGGCGCAGTAGAGCACGAGCTGGCCCTGGGCCCGGGCCGGTGTTGCCGCCACCGCGGCACCGAGCGCGAGCGCATAAAACCCGAGCCGGCCCAGCAGCCGCCTATCGATCTGAAACGTCATCCGGATCTCCTCCCGATCGTCTTTTGTTTGTGCCGGCCATCTCATTCCCGATCAGGCCGCCCGTCAACGTGCTTTCCGCGTGCCTGGCTGCGCGCTCATCCGAGGCCCATGGCGCGACGCAGGATGGGCTTGAGGGCAGGTGTGCAACCGAGGATGGGATTGCCCTTGCTGAGACCCTCGTTGGCGAGGAAATTGTTGGTCCAGCCGCCGGCCTCCTGGACCAGCAGGAGGCCGGCGAGGGCGTCCCATGAATTCATGTGCAACTCGCAATAGGCGTCGATGCGCCCGTCAGCCACATAGGCGAGGGCGAGCGCGCCCGAGCCGCCGCGCCGCACCCCGGCGCCTTCGCTTTTGAGGGTCTGGACAAGGGCCGTGTAGGCCTCGGTCGGCACGCGCGTCGACCAGCCGGCCTCGATCGTGGCCTGCCGCATGTCGGTGAGCCCGCTGACGTGCATGGGCTGTCCGTCGAGCGTGGCGCCGCCGCCGCGCCGGGCGGCGAAGAGCTCGTCCTGAACGGGGTCGTAGATCACGCCGACTTCGCAGTGCCCCTGGCGTACGAAGGCGATCGAGATGCAGAACTGCGGGATGCGGCGCATGAAATTGGCGGTTCCGTCGATCGGGTCGACCACCCAGACGTTGTCGCCGAATGCGCCGCCGCCTTCCTCGCCGTAAAAGCCGTCGCTCGGGAAGGCCTGCTGCAGCCGGGTGCGGATCAGCGTCTCCACCTCGGCGTCCGTCGCCGACAGATAGTCCTGGTCGCCCTTGAAATCGATCTGCAGGGTTTTCGGGCGGTTGTGGAAATGCCGGCGCGCCAGTCCGCCCGCCTCGCGCGCGATTGCGGCGGCGGTGAGCAGGCGCAGCGCGAGGATATCGTCGGACGGCATCATGGCGCACCCGTTCCGGCCGCAAGCCGCATCGCCTTGCCGGTCCGCGCCGCGGCCGTTGCCGCGTCCGCGAGCCGTTGCGCCTTGAGGCCGTCCTCGCCCGTCGGCGAGAGCGGCCGGTCCGCGAGAACAGCGCTCACGAATGCATCGAGCTCGGCGCGGTAGGCCTCGGCGTAGCGCTCGAGAAAGAAGGGCAGGGCCGGATCGCGCGAGTAGCCGCCAGCATTGGCCAGCTCGACCGTCGTGCTGCGGCGGTTGCCGGCGGCCAGCAGGCCGAGACTGCCATGCACCTCGATGCGCTGGTCGTAGCCGTAGCTGGCGCGTCGCGAGTTGGAGATCTGTGCGATCTTGCCGGAAGCGGTCTTCATCATCACGGCGGCGGTGTCGACGTCTCCCGCCGCGCGAATCGCCGGGTCGACAAGGCACGAGGCCACGGCATGCACCTCGACGAGCTCCTCGCCGAGCAGGTGGCGCGCCATGTCGAAGTCGTGGATCATCATGTCACGAAACAGCCCGCCCGAGCGGACGAGGTAGTCCGGAGGCGGCGGGGCCGGGTCGCGCGACAGGATCGTGACCATCTCGACCTTGCCGATCTCGCCGTCGCGGATGCGCTGCTGCAGTGCCGCGAAGCTCGGATCGAAGCGTCGGTTGAAGCCGATCATGAGCTTGGCGCCCGCCTCCTCGACGACCTCGAGACAGGCCCGCGTGCGTTCCGAGTTCAGGCTGATCGGCTTCTCGCAGAAGATCGCCTTGCCGGCGCGGGCGGCCCGCTCGATCAGGTCGGCATGCATGTCCGTCGGCGTGCAAATGACGATGCCATCGACCTCGCCGGAGCCAAGGACGGCGTCGACGTCTTGCACCGCCGCCCCGGTCGCCCGGGCAAGGTCGCTCGCCGCCTGGACGCTGGCGTCCGCGACCGCGACCAGTTGCGCGTTCGGGTGCGCGGCGATGTTGCCACCGTGGATGCGGCCGATGCGGCCCGCCCCGAGGAGTCCCACCCGCAATTTGCTTCCGGCCATTCCCATTGTCCCATCGACCAATGGTCGAAACAGTAACCGATGGAAATTTGCCTGCAACCGGCGCAGGATGGTCCGCGCAACAAGTTGGGGACAGGGGGCGCATGGATCACAACAGAAATGGGGCGCAGCTCGGCGGTAAGGTCGCGGTCGTGACCGGCGGGACGCAGGGGCTCGGCGAAGCGATCGCGCGACTGTTCGCCGAAAGGGGGGTCAGGGGCATCGTGATCTGCGGGCGCAACGCCGAGCGCGGCGCCGCTGTCGCCGCCGATATTGCCCGGCAAGGTTGCCGCGTCGAATACGTGCCCGCGGACCTTGCCGTCGTCGACGACGCGCGCGCGGTCGTGGCACATGCCGATCGCGTCTTCGGGCGCGTCGATGCGCTCGTCAATGCAGCCGGGATCACCGACCGCGGGACGATTTTCGACACGTCGCCGGAGTTGTTCGATCGCATGTTCGCGGTGAACACGCGCGCGCCGTTCTTCCTGATGCAGGACGCGGCGAAGATCATGCGCCGCGAGCGCATCGAAGGCGCCATGGTCAACATTCTGTCGATGTCGGCGCACGGCGGCCAGCCCTTCATAACCGCCTATTCGGGCTCCAAAGGCGCGCTGGCGACGCTCACGAAGAACGCCGCCTTCAGCCTCATGCCGTGGCGAATCCGCGTGAATGCACTCAACATCGGCTGGATGAACACGCCGGGCGAGGACCGCATCATGCGCCTCTGCCACGGCGCGCAGGATGGCTGGCTGGAGAAGGCCGCCGCCGAGCAGCCGTTCGGCCGTCTCATCGCGCCGGTGGAAGTGGCGCGCGCCTGCGCCTTTTTGGTGAGCGCCGAATCCGGGCTGATGACCGGCTCTGTGATCGATTTCGACCAGTCGGTGGCAGGGTGTTACGAATCCGCTCCGCATCCGTCCGGGCGTCCTTGATGACGCAGGGCGACTCGCACGGGCGCAAGCAGGAGGTGCCGGGCCCGCGGCATTTTGTGAAGCTATTTGTGAAGCTGGATACGGGCAGGCCGGGTTCAGGCGCGGCCGAGGGAGAGGCGGCGGCGGGCGATGGGTGAAATCGGTGGACCTGAAATGGCAGGCCAGCTGAACGACGAGCCAGAACTCGACCTCATTACCGTCGGGCGTTCGTCGGTCGATCTATACGGGCAGCAGATCGGCGGGCGACTCGAGGACATGGCGAGCTTCGCCAAGTCGGTCGGCGGCAGCCCTACCAACACCGCCATCGGCGCCGCCCGGCTCGGCCTCAGGGTCGGCGTCGTGACGGCAGTCGGCGACGAGCCTTTTGGCCGCTTCATTCGCGAGCAGCTGGCGCGCGAGGGGTTGATCACGAGCGGCGTCAAGACCGACGCAAAGCGGCTCACGGCGCTCGCGGTTCTGGGCGTCGAGAGCGACCGCCGCTTCCCGCTGATCTTCTACCGCGAGAACTGCGCCGATATGGGCCTCAGCGATGATGACATCGACGAGACCTTCATTGCCTCGGCCAGGGCTGTTTGCATATCCGGCACGCATCTCTCGACGGCGTCCGTCTATGCCATGAGCCGCAAGGCGATGCGGGCCGCCAAGGCAGCCGGGCGACTCGTAGCGTTCGACATCGACTACCGGCCCAATCTGTGGGGCCTCGCCGGCCATGGCGCCGGCGAGGAGCGCTACATCCGGTCCGACACGGTTACCGGGCATCTGCAGACGATCTTGCCGGATTGCGATCTCGTCGTCGGGACCGAGGAGGAGCTGCATATCCTCGGCGGCGTGCCGGACACGCTCGAAGCGTTGCGCATGGTGCGCAAGCTGACGCGCGCCACGCTCGTGTGCAAGCGCGGCCCGATGGGCTGCGTCGTGTTCCCGAACGCAATCCCGGATTCGATCGAGGCCGGCGTAACGGGCCCAGGATTCCCGGTCGAGGTCTACAACGTGCTCGGCGCCGGCGATGCGTTTATGGCCGGGTTTCTGCGCGGCTGGCTGCGCGGCGAGACGCTGGAAACGTGCTGCGCCTACGCCAATGCATGCGGCGCCTTCGCGGTCTCCCGGCTCCTGTGCTCGCCCGAATATCCGACCTGGGATGAGCTGCAGCATTTCCTCCGGCATGGCAGCACGTCGCGTGCGCTGCGCCGCGACCGGCTGCTAGGTCACATCCATTGGGCGACGACGCGGCGGCCCGCACCGGCCACGCTCAAGGCGTTGGCGATCGACCACCGCGCACACCTGGAGGGTGTCGCCGATCGCCTCGGCGTCTCGCGCGAAAAGATTACCGCCTTCAAGCGCCTGGCCGTGACCGCTGCAGCCCAGGTCGCAGCGCAGGGGCGTATCGCGGACGGCGAACGGATCTCCGCGGCAGGCGAGATCCATGGGAACGGTTTCGGCGTGTTCCTCGACGACGAATACGGCCGCGAGGCGCTGTTCGATGCGGCCGGACATGGCTTGTGGATTGCCCGGCCGGTGGAGCGGCCGGGCTCACGCCCTCTCGCCTTCGTCACGCCTGATTTGGGCTCGCACCTCGCCGAATGGCCGCTCGCGCATACGGTCAAGACCCTGTGCTTCTACCATCCGGACGATCCTTCCGAGATGAAGAAGGATCAGGAGGCGGCATTGCTCAGCCTTGATCACGCGTGTCGGGCTACCGGACGCGAGCTGCTTGTCGAGATCATCGCCGGCACGCACGGCCCCGTCACCGAGACGACTGTGGCAACGGTGCTGCGGCGGCTCTACTCGCTTGGCATCAAGCCGGACTGGTGGAAACTGGAGCCGCAGGCCAGCAGCGGGGCCTGGCGCGCCGTCGAGACAGCGATCCGCGAGGGCGATCCCTATTGCCGCGGCGTGGTGCTTCTCGGGCTGGAAGCGAGCGCGGAACAGCTCGCCGCGAGCTTCGCACTTGCCGCGCGCCATCCGATCGTAAAAGGTTTCGCCATCGGCCGGACGATCTTTTCCGATGCGGCGGAGCGCTGGCTTGCCGGGCGCCTCGCGGATGGAGCGGCTGTTGCCGAGATGGCGGCGCGCTTCCGGCACCTGTCGGATGCGTGGGACGAGGCGATCGCGACGAGGGAAGCTGCGTGAGATGAGTCGAGGATCGATTCGCCTGACCATGGCGCAGGCGCTGGTACGTTATCTGGCGGCACAGAAGACGGAATTCGAGGGCCGCGTCGAGCCGCTCGTCGCCGGCATGTGGGCGATCTTCGGCCACGGCAACGTGGCGGGACTGGGCGAGGCGTTGTGGCAGGCGCGGACGCGGTTGCCGACCTATCGTGCCCATAACGAGCAGGCGATGGCTCATGCCGCCATCGCCTTCGCCAAGGCGTCCCGCCGTCGGCGTCTGATGGCGTGCACCACATCGATCGGGCCGGGCGCCACCAACATGGTCACGGCCGCGGCGGTGGCGCATGTGAACCGCCTGCCGGTGCTGCTACTGCCCGGCGACGTCTTCGCCAACCGGCGGCCCGACCCGGTGCTGCAGCAGGTCGAGAATTTCGGGGATGGCACTGTGTCGGCGAACGACTGCTTCCGGCCGGTGTCGCGTTACTTCGACCGCATCGCGCGTCCCGAGCAGATCATCGCGGCGCTGCCGCGGGCTTTCGCCGTCCTCACCGACCCGGCCGAGTGCGGGCCAGTCACGCTGGCGCTGTGCCAGGACGTGCAGGCCGAGGCGTTCGATTATCCCGAGACGTTTTTTGCCGAGCACGTCTGGAAGCTCCGCCGAATCCGTCCCGATGAACGCGAGCTGGTCGAAGCCGCGGCGGCGCTGGCGCGAGCCAGACGGCCGCTGATCATTGCCGGCGGCGGCATCCACTATTCGGAAGCTGCCGACGCGCTCCGCCTCTTCGCCGAGTCGCATGGCGTGCCGGTGGCGGAGACGCAGGCCGGCAAGAGCGCGCTGCCGCACGATCATGCCCTCAATCTCGGAGCCATCGGCGTTACCGGAACGAGCGCCGCCAACGCGCTCGCCGCCGAAGCCGATGTGGTGCTTGCGGTCGGCACACGGCTGCAGGATTTCACGACCGGCTCGTGGGCGCTATTCCGCAATCCCGAGCGGCGCCTGATCGGCCTCAACGTGCAGGCGTTCGACGCCGGCAAGCATCACGCCATGCCGCTCGTCGCTGACGCCAGGGTGGGGTTGGAACGCTTGTCGGCGGCGCTCGCCGGGCGACGCGCGCCGGACGCGTGGCCGCAGCGCGCCGGGACGGAGAAGGCGTCCTGGGTGGCGGCGGCTGCGCAGGCGAAGGCCGCAACCAACGTGGCGCTGCCATCGGACGCGCAGGTGATCGGAGCCGTGCAGCGCATTGCGGCGCCGGGCGATATCGTGGTCTGCGCCGCCGGCGGGCTGCCTGGCGAATTGCACAAGTTGTGGGATGCGGGGGAACCGGGCGGCTATCATCTCGAATACGGCTATTCGTGCATGGGCTACGAGATCGCCGGCGGGCTCGGCGTGAAGATGGCGCGGCCCGACCGCGAAGTGATCGTGATGGTCGGCGACGGATCGTATCTGATGATGAATTCCGAGATCGCGACCTCGGTCATGCTCGGACTCAAGCTCGTCATCGTGGTGCTCGACAATCGCGGCTTCGGCTGCATCAATCGGCTGCAGCGTGCGACGGGCGGCGAGAGCTTCAACAACCTGTTCGAGCACAGCCGCCAAGTGACGCCGCCGCACATCGATTTTCGTGCGCACGCCGAAAGCCTCGGTGCCGCCGCCGAGAAGGCGACGAGCCTGGCCGATCTCGAGGACGCACTGCGCCGCGCCCGCCGCGCCGAACGCACCAGCGTGATCGTCATCGACACCGATCCGCTCGCAGCCACCGAGGCGGGGGGACACTGGTGGGACGTGGCCGTGCCGGCGGTGTCCGATCGCGCCGAGGTGCGCGCCGCGCGCGCCGCCTACGAGACTGCGCTGCAGAACCAGCGTCTGGGAGACTAGCGGTGGGAGGCATGTCATGACCGTCCGCATCGGCGCAAACCCCATCGGCTGGTCGAACGACGACCTGCGCGAGCTCGGCGGAGCCACGCCGCTTGACACATGCCTCGCCGAAGCGCGCGAGGCGGGCTTCGAGGGCATGGAGCTCGGTCACAAATTTCCGCGCGAGGCAAACGCCCTCCGGGCGGTCCTCGATCCCTTCGGTCTCGATCTCGTGTCCGGCTGGTATTCGGCCGAGCTGCTGCGCCGTTCGCCCGACGACGAGTTACATGCGCTGCGTCCGCATCTCGATCTCCTCAAGGCGATGGGCTGCAAGGTGCTCGTTTTCGCGGAAACCTCCAACGCCATCCACGGCGACCGCAGCATGCCCCTCGACCAGCGACCGAGGCTTGCCGACGGCGAATGGCAGGAGTTCGGCCGCCGGCTCACCGCAGTCGCCGACGCCGTGCTCGGCGAAGGCTTGCGGCTTGTCTACCACCACCACATGGGCACGATCGTCCAGTCCGATGCGGACATCGATGCGCTGATGGAAGTGACCGGCCCGTCAGTCGATCTGCTTCTCGATACCGGACACGCGACCTTCGCGGGCGTCGACCCGGCTGAGCTGGCCCGAGCCTATCGCAACCGGATCAGCCATCTCCACGCCAAGGACGTGCGGGCCGAAGTGATGGCGCGTGCCAGACGCGACCGTCTGTCGTTTCTCGATGCCGTGATCGCCGGCGTGTTCACGGTGCCTGGCGATGGCTGCGTGGATTATCCGGCCGTGCTCGGCCAACTGTCCGGCTATTCCGGCTGGGTGGTGGTCGAAGCCGAGCAGGATCCCGCCAAGGCGCACCCCCTGACCTATGCGCGCATGGGCTACGCCAATCTGCGCCGCTATCTCGGCGACGCCGGATTTGCGGTCTCGCCCGGCTCGCGCACCAACGCCGGGGCGGCGCCGGCGAGCGGGTAAAGGAACGCGTGCCATGTCCAAACTGCGCATAAGGCCGTCCGGCTCTCACGGCCGCATTCACCACGTCACACCCGAGCGCGCCGGCTGGAGACATGTCGGATTCGACGTGCACCGCCTCGGACCGGGCGAGGCCGCCGGCGGCGAAACGGGCGATCGAGAAGTCTGCCTGGTCGTCGTCGCCGGCAAGGCAAACGCCAAGGCTGCAGGCCAGAATTTCGGCGTGATCGGCGAGCGCCTCTCCCCCTTTGCAGGCAAGCCGTGGGCCGTCTATGTCCCGAGGGACACCTCATGGCATGTCGCGGCCCTCACCGATGTCGAGCTCGCCGTTTGCTCCGCTCCAGGCGGCGGCGCCCATGCGCCGCGTCTGATCACGCCGGAACACGTCGCCGCCGAGACGCGGGGCACCGGCACCAACATCCGCCACGTCCATAACATCCTGCCCGAGGGCGAGCCGGCGCACAGCCTGCTCGTGGTGGAGGTGATCACGCCCGCCGGCCACTGGTCGAGTTATCCGCCGCACAAGCACGACCGCGACGCCCTGCCGGAGGAATCGCTGCTCGAGGAGACCTATTACCACCGCATCGACCCGCCGCAGGGCTATGCGCTGCAGCGCATCTACACCGACGACCGAGACCTCGACGAGGCGCTCGTCCTCGAAGACCGGGATGTCGCCCTGGTGCCGCGCGGCTACCATCCGGTCGGTGCGCCGCACGGCTACACGCTGTATTACCTGAACGTCATGGCGGGCCCGAAACGTACCTGGCGCTTCCACAACGACCCGGCGCATGCCTGGATCACAGGGATCGCGAATCAGAAATCAGAGGGCAGATAGGTGAGGACCGCCTGCTGACCGCTGGCTGTTGCCTACTGCATCTTGATGCCGGCGTCCTTGATCACCTTGGCCCATTTTTCGATGTCGCCGCGCACATATTTGTCGAACTCGGCCGGCGTCATCATCAGCGGCTCGACGCCCTGTTTCGCCCAGGCCTCCTTCACGTCGGGCCGGTTCAGGACCTTGTTGATCTCGGTATTGAGCCTGTCGACGATCGGCTGCGGCGTTCCTTTCGGCGCCATGATGCCGAGCCAGATGGTCGCCTCGTAGCCCGGCACGCCCGCCTCGTCGATCGTCGGCACGTCGGGAAGGATGCTCGAGCGCTTCTTTCCCGTGACCCCGAGGGCGCGCACCTGGCCGTCCTTGACGGTCGGGGCCATGGTCGAGATGGCGTCGAGCATCATCTGCGTGTGGCCGCCCATGACGCTGGTGCGGGCTTCGCCGCTGGCGCGGTGCGGCACGTGCACGATGTCCGTGCCGCTCATGCTTTTGAAGAGCTCTCCGGCCATGTGGTAAGGCGTGCCCGGCCCTGACGAGGCGTAGTTGAGCGCCCCCGGCTTCGCTTTGGCGAGGGCGACGAATTCCTTGAGGTTCTTTGCCGGCACGCCCGGATTGATCACCATCACGAGGTCGGAATAGTTGACCGGGGCCACCGGGACGAAGTCGCGCATCAGCTGGTAGTTCCGGTTCGGGATGAGCGTCTCGTTGGTGGTATGCGTGTTCGACATCATCAACAGCGTGTAGCCGTCGGGCGTCGCTTTCGCGACCTCGTCGGTCCCGATCAGCGCGCCCGCTCCGGGCCGGTTCTCGATGATGAACGAGCGCTTGAGCGATTCCGAAAGGTGCTGGCCGAGAAAGCGGGCGTAGACGTCGGCGGGACCGCCGGCCCCGAAGGGCACGATGATCTTGACGTTGCGCGCCGGGTAGTCCTGCGCGGCCGCCGGCAGAGCGATGCCGAAAGCCATCGCCAGCCCCGCCGCAAGCCTGAGAAATCGCGACATGTCCATTCCTCCTCCCACCCGGTCGCCGGTCGTGCCGGGCCGGCTAGTGATGACCGGCCTTGCGGCCGTTGCATGTAACGACGCCTCGGAGCCGCGGCACTGTCAAGTCGCGCCGCACCATTGCGCAACGCCGGGCGCTCCCGCGGCCGGCCCGGTGCCGGATTTGGCAAATTGTGGACACGGGCCGGGATGTGCCGTGTATTCGGACCGGCCGCCGATTCGGATATTGGCGTGCCGCCGATTGTGCCCTAGAGCGTAGGCAAACGAGGGGCTTTGCTCCAGCCCGCGGACACGCGTGACGAGCGGAGGCGGATGCCTGCATGTTGATGGTCGAGACCGAATTGAGGCCTAGCCCGATCCATGGCATCGGCGTGTTCCTGCTGCAGCCCGTCGCCAAGGGGGAACTGATCTGGCGCTTCGACTCGCGCATCGACCGGGTCTATACCGAGGAAGAGGTCGCCAGCCTGCCGACGCATATGCAGCGCTTCCTGCGCACGTATTCCACTTGGCACGAGGATACGGCTTTGTGGATGCTGTGTGGCGACAACGCCCGCCACTTCAACCATTCCGACACGCCGAACACCGTCTCGAATGCGATTTCCTTCGGCGAGGACCGGGCGGCGTTCGACCTGCCGGCCGGCACCGAGCTCACGTCCGATTACAAAATGATTTGCGACAAGGTGCGCAACAACGGCGGCGGGTTCTAGGGCATCGTCGGCGAAGCCGCTCCGCGGGATCCCCGGCCGCCAGCGGTAGCGTTCAGCGGCGCTCGCCGGGCCTTCTGCCGGCATCCACGAGCAGGACTGCCACTGCGAGGCCGGTCCCACCGATCAGCAAACACACACCGAAACCCAACAAAGGAACCATGGGGGACACACTATGCACGAGAAGTCCCGCCTGACGGTGGGCAAGAGGTGGCGCGTCAGCTGGACCCAACGGCGCCGTCCAGCAGACCACACGGCCGTGAATGGGACGTTAAGCGAGGCCGCTTCGTCGTGTGCCATGCGCCCGCAAAGCACGGAGGGATGCTTCCCTCTGACCTTCAGCGTCCGATGAGCTCGGCCAGTTTCGTCTCGAGCTGGCTCCTGGAGAAGGGCTTCAGCAGATAGGTATCGACGCCGAGCCACTTGGCGGCGGCCACATTCGCCGTGTTCAGATCTCCCGTCGCCATGATGAAGCGCGTCTTGCGCAGGCTTTCGTCCGAACGCACGGCGCGCAACAGCTGCAACCCGCCGACGGGCTCCATGTTGAGGTCGGAGATAACGACCCAGTAGCGCTTGTTGCGCACCATGTTCAGCGCTTCGGCGCCGTCCGTGGTGTGCTCGACATTGTCGAAGCCGATTTTGCGGATATAGCGCTCGATCAGGTGAACCATCTGTGGCTGATCGTCCACGACCAGAATCGACGCGTGATAGTCGAATGGCAGCTTCACCCGCCATCCGTCGTAGGAGCCGATCGGGAAAGCAGTCAAGGCGCGGAGCCGTCTAGCGCTGTGCGGCTCGGCGGGAGCTCATGAATGCGAGCGCCAGCGCGATGACCAGGCAGCGGACGAGGATTGCTTTCGCGATGGCGGAGATTCGCATCGACCTTCCCAACTCAATTCAAAATAGCTCACAAAGTTGAATCGGCTCTTTACGGGATCGACCTCGAGCGCAGATAGCGATCACCGGCGCGAGCGAGGAGGGCTCCGATGCAGCCCGAACGGTGCATCGAAGCCCTCTATGCATTCCGCGCCGAAGCGCGTGTCACGTGCCCGCGCCGGGCGGCGCGTCAGGCCGTAGCCTTCAACTGCTGCGGCTGGGTCATGGCGCTGAGCTCCGCGGTGGCCTCGTCCACGGCGCCCCGGATGCGCTTGACGGCATCCGTGATGTTCTGCTCGGTATGCTTGGCCATTACCTGCAGTCTGAACCGAGCGGCGCCCTTTGCCACAGCCGGGTATTCCACCAGGTTGGCGATGACGCCGGCCTGAGGCAAGCGGCGGCTGACGAGGCGCGCTAGACCTTCGGCACCCATTTTCACGCAGACGATTGCCGACGGGTCGCCGTAGACTTCCATGCCGGCGTCCTGCAGTTGCTGCCTGAGGCTGAGCACATTGCGAAGCAGCGCGTTGCGCAACTCTTCGCCTTCGGCGGAGTCGACGATCTCGAAGGCCTTCAGCACCACCGCGGCCTGTGCCGGCGAGAGTGCGTTCGAGAACGTGCAGGACGGGCTGTAGAAGCCGAGATATTCCTTCACGGCCCGGCTCTTGGTCGCGACAAAGCCGCCGTTCGAAGCAAACGTCTTCGAGAAGCTGCCCATCACGATATCGACCTTGCCGAGCATGTTCTGCAAGCCGATATGGCCGCGACCGCCCGTTCCCAGCGAGCCGAGGTCATGGGCGACGTCGACCATCAACGTTGCCTTGAACTCGCGGCAGAGATCCTGCAGCGCTGCGAGGTCGGGTGTGTCCGAATCCATCGAGAACAGGCCCTCGGTAAGGACCATGATCCCGTTCTGGGTATCCTTCGCCCGGATCTTGCTCAGCCAGTGCCGGCAATGCTCCAGGTCGTTGTGGCGGAAGGTGCAGATGTTGCGCGTGGCCGCCGATGCGCCTTCCTGCAGGCAGGTATGCGCGAGGGCGTCGATGACGATATGGTCGGCGCTGCGGACGAGGCCCTTGATCACGCCGAAGCCTGCCGCCCAGCCCGTCGGATAGAGGGTCACCTCATCCATTTGCAGGAACTCGGCGATCTTGCGCTCGAGGGCGATCGAGTGCGTCGTATTCCCGACCAGCGCGGGCGAGCCGGCGCTATGCACCCCGTAGCGCTCGATCACGTCCTGCGCGGTCGCCTTGATGACCGGGTGAGAAGAAAGGCTCAGATAGTCCTGGGACGCGAAGTTGACGCCCCGCATGCTGTTGCCTGAATCGTCGCGCGCGGCGCAGACGGCCGTCGGGCCCTCTTCGGTCGACCTGCAAAACGGCCACAAGCCGTGCTGCCGACGCAAATCCTGCCAGCGGAAAAAGCTGCCGACGCGCGCGAGAAGATCGTCCCCCTGCGGTACCCTGAAATCCCGCATGCTGCCGGCAAGCGCCGCCGGCGGGACATAGCTGTCCCCACGTTTCATAATCGTCTCTCCTGCTCGCCTGTTTCTAGTTCAAGATACGTTGTGGCGATCAGGTTGATGTAGCACCGGCAAGTAAACCACTCTTTGCTTTTGCCGCCGGACAGGGCTGCAAGCGGGAGATCAGGGCGCGAAATCCCTATCTCGGTTACCGATGTCTTTTTGGTTACCGCTTGATTATTGTTACTGATCTATTTCGCTGACTTTGCAATAACCGGCCGGGCGCTGACCTGAAACGTAGCGAGGGCGCCCGCCGGGCCGCGATGCGGGAGCGGCTGGCTCAGCGACAAATAACGTCAGTGCGCCGCTGCAGTGGCGCGCGTACCGTCCCGGCTGTTTGCCGCCAAGCACGTCCGGATCTTCTCCAGAAGGCGCGGCAGGTCGATCGGCTTGGTGTCGAAGTCGCTGCACCCGACCTCGACGCTTTTCTCCCGGTCGCTGGCGAGGGCATGCGCCGTCAGGGCAATGATAGGGATGTCAGCCGTGCTCGGCCTGCTCTTGATCAGTTGCGTTGCTTCCCAGCCATCCATCTCCCCGAGAGCTACGTCCATGAGGATCAGGTCCGGCTGCTCCTCGGCCGCCATGGCAACGCCGGTCGGGCCGTCAGGCGCGCAGCACACCGAAAAGCCATTGCGCTGCAACCTGCGGGTCAGCATGTCGCGGTTCATTTCGTTGTCTTCGACGAGCAGGATTTTTGGCATGGGTGGCGCCTCCTGTTGATTGCTCATGGTCACGCGGCGTCGGTCAAGGGCACGTTCGGTGTCGGTGCGCCAGGATTCTGCTGAGCGAGCGCAACGAGCGCCTGGACGCCTTCTTCGGCGGCCTCGACGACGGGCAGGGAGGTCGCCAACAGGGTCGGCAGGGTGATGGTGAAACAGCTGCCTGCGCCGACTTCGCTCGCGACCGCAATGTCGCCGCCCATCAGGCGGCAAAGCTTGAGGCTCAGGGCAAGACCGAGACCAGTGCCGCCGTATTTGGTCGAAGTTGTATCGTCTCCGCCGCTGAATTTCTCGAAGAGGTTCGGAATGGCGCTTTGGGCAATTCCGATGCCGGTGTCGCGCACCGCGATGACGATCTGCTCGCCACGCTCACCAGATGTGCGTGCCACGGTCACGGTCACGCGGCCGTTCTCGGTGAATTTGACGGCATTGTCGACGATCTGAGCGATCGCCTGCTGCACCTTCTTTGCGTCGCAACGGACGCTGCCGAGTTTACCCTCCAAGGTCAGGGACAGCTCATTGCCGTTCGCCTGGGCAGCGGTCCGGAAGCTGTCCACCACGTCGCAGATCAAGGAGCCGATTTCGACGTCCTCCGCAAACAGCTCCATCTTGCCAGCCTCGATCTTGGACAGGTCGAGTACCTCGTTGACCAGCCTCAAAAGATGATGCCCTGCCGCATGGATCTTCTCGAGATCGGCGGCACTTTGCTTGTCGCCTTCGGCGTCGGCATCTTCGAGCAGCATCTGGCTGTAGCCGATCACGGCGTTGAGCGGCGTGCGCAGCTCGTGACTCATCTTGGCGAGGAACTCGGCTTTCGCGGCGCCCGCGCGTTCGGACTCGGCGGCGGCACGGCGCAGCTCGGTCGCGGTAGCCAGGTGGCGTTTCATCTCGTTCTCCAGCTCGGCGCCGGAGGCAAGGATCTTGGCGTAGTAGAAGGCCATCATCGTCACATAGAGCGAGGCGGCCACCGTTGATACGATGCCCAGGCCCTGCACGGAAGCTGACGGCATGTCGTTCATGGGCGGGTCGAAGAGGATCTCCAAGGCGGCGAAAACGGCGAAATTGGCCGCAAACAACGCCAGCACGGTGAGGCGCAGCGACGGATTGGGCCCCAGATAGAAGAAAGCGAGCAGGGGGATGGTCAGCACCCAAGGCAGGGTGGGGGAGCCGACTCCGCCATAGAAATAGCAGCTCCACAGGATGCAGAAGATCAGGTTCTGGACCGACAGCAGGACCAGCATATTGTAGCGACCGAGCGCGCGCAGAACGAACGGAAACACCCAGAACGCCGTGATGGATACGGCCAGGACCGCCACCGGATAACCCGGCGTCGGATCGAGCAAGTAGAGCCCCCCCGGGACGGTGTTGCCCATGAACGGCCCGAACAGGTGGCTGATCAGAAACATGCGCGCCTGTTTGCGGCTCTCTCTATCGGCTGCGAGCTCGGCCGGGATGAACCAGTCGACCAGCCGGTTCAGCATGATCAGCGACAGTTGCAGACGATTGTTCATGGCGGTCCCCGGGCCACGCAGGCCAGGAAAACTCTAGGCTGTTTCGGTTAAACCTTTCTTGGGACTTGCCGGAAGTCCGCCGGCCGGTCGTGCCGTTCACGCCACATATCAACCTCTTGGCCCGTCCTTTTACGCTTCGTTAAGCATGCGGTGTCATTCACGGGGTGAGGCGCTCTGCGGATCATCCGCGACGTTCTTGTTGGGGGCGTGTTCATGAAGAGGTTGTTTCTGGTTATGGCTGCGATGACGGCAGCGAGTGCCGCATCTGCTGCGGATCTGCCCGGCCGGGCCGCCGTCGTCGCACCATCTTTCGCCGCTCCGGCCTTCACCTGGACCGGTTTCTATGTCGGCGCCAATGCCGGCTACACGTGGAGCGACGCAGACGCGGAAATGGTCAGCGTCGGGGGCAATCTGCTCCCGGTCGACATTCGCAACGGGGTCTTCCCGACCAATATCGGCATCGATCGCGAGGCCTTCATCGGTGGTGCGCAGGCCGGCTACAATATGCAGTTCGGCATGTTCGTCGCCGGCGCCGAGGCCGACATTTCCTGGGCGGGGAGTCAGGATAGCAAGACCTACAGCGTGATCGACCCAGCTCCGCCGCCGTGGCCTTTCGCCGGCGCGCTGACCAACAGCACCTTCGGCACCGAGCTCGAGTGGCTCGCCACCTTCCGGCTGCGTGGCGGCATCGCCGTCGACCGTGCCTTGTTCTTCGTGACGGCTGGTGTCGCCGGCGGCGAGGTGACCAACTCCTTCGGCATCGGCATCCCGATGATCGCCTACAACAAGACCTGGAGCCGCAGCGACACCGAATGGGGTGCAGTCGTCGGCGGCGGCATGGAATATGCCCTGACCGACAGCATCAGCCTCAAGGCCGAGTATCTCTACTACAATCTCGGCGACCGCACCATTCACGCGAGCGACCCGGCCACCGCGGGGTTCGGCGCCGAGTTCATCGACTACAAGTTCAAGAACGACGGGAACATCGTTCGCGGCGGCGTGAACGTCAGGTTCTGACGTCCATCCGCAAGCCGCGCCCCAAAATAACGGGGCTCGCGCAAGACCTCACGCAGGGCGGGACCGCAGAACGGCCCGCCCTGACTTTTTTCGCCGACGCTCATGCGCCGCTTCACTTTCCGATCCGACCACGAGGAACAATTTTCTCCCGAGCTGGCGCCACGCGGGCGCCCGCCTGCAGCGTAAATCATTGGTCAATCACTCTCTGCCAAATTTCGTTTTATCTCCCAGGGACGGTTGAGACTCGGGCGTGGAAAGCTTCTTCAAGTTTCTCGATTGGTTCATCCCCGAGGCAGCCCGACGGGATCGCTCGGATCTCGGGCTTGCGCGCAACTTCGTCTTCACGCACCTGTTCGGTCCGGCTCTCGCGCAATCGATCAGCGTCTTTCTTTATCTGACCGATCCTGATCCGGGCTTTGCCTGCTGGACGATCATCGTCGCCATCTGGGCATTCTGGGTGCTGCCATTCGCGCTCAAGGTGACCAAGAGCCTGCCGCTCGTCGCTTTGATGTCTGTCCAGACGCTGGCATTCGCCGCGCTGTTTGGAGCCTATCATTACGGCGGCGTGAGCTCGCCGTTCCTGCCATGGCTGATCATCAGCCTCTTGCTGGGATTCTTCTATCTGTCCGATCGTCCGTTTCTGGTTATCGGGCTCTTCGCCTGTAACCTGGCCGCCTTCATGGCCGCCTTCATGCTCTACGGCTTTCCGGAGCGCGTGCCGCTCGCCACCTTGTCGACCCTGGGCTGGATCTCGATCCTGTCCGCAACGGTCTACATGTCGTGGATGGCGATCTACTACGCCAACATGATCTCGATGCGCTCGGAGCTGGAACGTGAGGCCGAGCGGCACCGCGCTACTTCGGTTCGTTTGCAGCAGGCCAAGGAAATCGCCGAGAAGGCCAACCGCGCCAAGTCCATCTTCCTCGCCAAGATGAGCCACGAGCTGCGCACGCCGCTCAACGCGGTGATCGGCTATAGCGAGATCCTTCTGGAAGACGCCGAGGCCGAAGGCAAGGGCGACGAGAAGATCTCCGACCTGCGCCGCATCAACGCCGCCGGAAAGCATCTTCTCTCGCTTGTCACGGACGTCCTCGATCTCTCGAAGATCGAATCCAACACGATGGAACTGAGCGTCAGCACGTTCGACCTGCGTGGCTTTGTCGACGAGGTCGTGGCAACGGCGCGTCCGCTGATCCTCGACAACGGCAACAGGCTGGTCGTGGATTGTCCGGACAATGTCGGTTCCGTGATGCTCGATGCAACGAAGCTCCGTCAGATCGCGCTCAACCTGTTGAGCAATGCTGCGAAATTTACAAGCAACGGGGCCGTCACACTCAGCGTCCGCCGCGACCGCAAGCCTGGCGGAGACTGGATCGAGATCGAGGTGCGCGACACCGGCATCGGCATCGCCAAGTCGGATTTGCCGAAGCTGTTCCAGAATTTCGGCCAGGCCACCGCATCGACCTCGAGCAAATACGGCGGCACGGGTCTCGGACTGGCGCTGACCCAGAAGCTCTCCGCAATCATGGGAGGCGGCGTGTCCGTGCACAGTGAGCTTGGGCGCGGTTCCTGCTTCACGATCCGGCTGCCCGCGGTGCTGACGGCCGAGGAACAGGAAGCTGGCGTGACCATGGTCCCCGCTCAAATCCAGATGGGCGGCGCGGGCGCCCTGGTCGCCGGCTGAGCCGATGTCCGCCGCCGCGCTCGCTCCGCATACCGACACATCCGTCCTCGCCCCTGGGCCGGACCCGGCCGATGCGCCTATGGCAGCACGGCCGCGCCTGCTGATCGTCGACGACATCGCCGACAATCGTGCCGTCCTGGCGCGACGGTTCGAGCGGCGCGGTTTCGAGATCACCGAGGCGGATGGCGGCCACCGCGCCATTGAGCTGATCGCGCAGCAGGCCTTCGATCTCGTCCTGCTCGATGTGATGATGCCGGACATTGACGGCATGGACGTGCTGAGGCGGCTGCGCGAGCATCACTCGGCGGTCTCCCTGCCTATCATCATGGTGACCGCCAAGAGCCAAAGCGAAGACGTGGTGAAGGCCCTGGAACTCGGCGCCAACGACTATGTGACCAAGCCCGTCGACTTTGCCGTGGCGTTGGCGCGCGTCAACACGCAGATCGGCCGCAAGCGCGCGGAGGAGGAGGTCAGGCTCGCCAACGAAGCGCTGCGCAAGATGAACGAGGAGCTCGAGGAGCGCGTCGCCGAACGCACCGCAAGCCTTGCCTCGGCGAACGATCGCCTGCGGCTGGAAATCGAGCACCGGCGGCAATCCGAGGAGAAAGTTCACTATCTCGCGCATTTCGATGCGTTGACCGGCCTCGGCAATCGCGTCCTTCTCCGTCAGCAGCTGGAGGAAGCGCTCGTCCGTGTCCGTCGGAATGGCGGCGCGATCGGCGTGATCTTCCTGGATCTGGACGGGTTCAAGATCGTGAACGACACCCTCGGCCACTCGGTCGGCGATGCCCTGCTCAAGGCGGTTGCCGCGCGTCTTCAGGAGAACGTGCGCGACACCGACAAGACCGCGCGCCTGGGCGGCGACGAGTTCGCCGTCCTGCAGAGCGGTGACAGCCAGCCGCGCAGCGCGGACGCGCTCGCCTCGCGCCTCGTCGCAGTGATGAGCGAGCCGTTCTTCGTCGATGGCCATCAGCTCAACCTGTCCGTCAGCGCCGGGATTGCCGTGATGCTCGGCAACGACGCCGATCCCGAGCAACTGCTCAAGAATGCCGATCTAGCGCTCTATCGCGCCAAGGCCGACGGGCGTGGCACGTTCCGGTTTTTCGAGCCGGAGATGGATGCCCTCGCGCAGGCGCGCCGCTCGATGGAGGTCGAGCTGCGCGGCGCCCTTACCCGGCGCGAGTTCGAACTCCACTACCAGCCCCTCATCAATCTGCACACGCGGAGGATTGCCGGCTTCGAGGCGCTGCTGCGCTGGTCGAATGCCACGCGTGGCCTTGTTTCACCCGCTCAGTTCATTCCCTTGGCCGAAGAGCTCGGCTTCATCGCGCCGATCGGGGAATGGGCCATCAGGCAGGCTTGCGAGCACGCCGCGGGCTGGCCGCAAGACATCAAGGTTGCGGTGAACCTCTCTCCGGTGCAGTTCCGCAGTCCGAGCCTTGTTCCGGCGATCGTTCAGGCGCTCTCCGCCTCGGGCCTTCCGCCAAGCCGCCTGGAACTCGAGATCACCGAGTCAGTGCTGCTCGATGACAGCGACAGGAACCTTGCGATCCTGCGGCAGATCAGGGATCTCGGCGTGCGCATCGCCATGGACGACTTTGGAACGGGCTATTCGAGCCTGAGCTATCTGCGGCGTTTCCACTTCGAGAAAGTCAAGATCGACCGTTCCTTCGTCAGTGACGTCGCGCAAAATGCCGAGAGCCGGGCGATCGTGCGGGCAATCACCGGCATGTGCAACAACCTGGGCATGGCGACGACCGCGGAAGGGGTGGAAACCGCGGAACAGCTCAGCTGCATCGCGTCTGAAGGCTGCACTGAGGCGCAGGGCTATTACTTCAGCCCCCCCAAGCCCTTTGCGGACATCGGCGCATTGCTCGCCAGGTCCGGGCAGGCCTGAGCATCGGCACGAGCGAACCGGCCCGGAGCAGCCGAAAACGATCTGTTAACAAAATTGCTTAATACTCGGAGCCGGATGATTCTGTAGAGGCGCGCAATGATTCGGAACAGCTTGGCAGCGGTGGTGCTGCTGCTCCCAATCCTGGGAGCCGCGACCACCCGTGCCTCTGCCGCCGACGTTCCTGCCGAGAGGGCACTCGCGGTGGCGCCTGTCGCCGCCTTCAAGCGGCCGCCGAGCTTCTACGTGCATGTCGGGATCGCGGGTGTCATCCTCGACGAAGGAGCCAAGATCAACGTCGGCGGGAACCGCATCGTCGGCGGCGATGTCGAGATCAAGCCGCAGGTGACGCCGGCAGTCGAGATTGGCTACTTCTTCACTCCCGAACTCGCGGTTTCGTTCACGGGCGGCTACCCGCCGCGCATCAAGGTCGAAGCCGCCGGCACCATGGACGGCATGGGCCTGGTGGGCCGCAGCACGTATGGGCCGATGACCTTGACGGCCCACTATCATTTTCAGGGCTTCGGCCGGTTCCAGCCGTATATCGGTCTCGGGGCCGCCTTCATGGTCGTGTTCGACCGAAAAGACGGTCTGATGACCCAGCTCGAGATCGACAATGCCGCCGGTGTCGCCCTGCAGGTCGGCGCCGACTACATGATCGATGATCACTGGGGGATCTTCATCGACTTCAAGAAGGCTTATCTGCGCACGGAGGCGAGGGGCTTTCTTGGACCCGCTCCCGTGAAGGCCGATATCAGGCTCGACCCCGCCGTAGTGCATGGCGGCGTCACTTACCGCTTCTAAAGCACGTTCCGCTCGGGCCTGAGCGCCGGCCGGCTCACTGCCGCGTCGTGGACACGGCGCTCAGCACGCGGCTGTCGACCTGCCACGTGAACATGTCGTCGCTGACGACGGATTTCGGGCCGAGCAGCCCGGCGTCTTCCAGATCAAGAAGCGCTTCATAGCGCGCGGCGCCATCTTCGAAGCGCCAGCTCGCCTCGCCGGCCTTTGCCGCGCTGGCGAGCAGGTTCAGGTGCATCTCCCCGACCGGCATGATGTGCTCTCTCCGTCCATTCGATCCCACTGCGGAATCTGACAGGACGAGGATTTTAGCCGCGCCGGATTGAGGCAGCCTTCAACATTTGAGAAGCACTCGAGGCACATCGGAAACGAGTTGTTCACCAAAGCTCCGCAGCGCGAAATCGCTCCTGCGGGCACACGCGTGTGTGATCCCCATTGGTGAGACACCGCAAGGGCGAGGACCGGCCTGCCTTCTTCTCATTGGGAGTGTGGTCCAACCTTTCGCACGATCGCCAGGAACAGGCTCGGATGGCGTACGTTTCCGCGCGTTGAAGCCCCCTCGACATGGATCCGGCGCACGTGATTGCCGTTGATTGTTCCCCCCGCATCCGGAGGGGCGGGAGTTAAGAGCAGGTTAACGCGTGCTCCCGGCGCCGGCCGAAGCAGCGGGCGGCGTCCTAACACTATGTCAACATGCTGCCGCTAATCTCGCTGCATTCACGCCCTGGACATTGCGGCGGACCGGCTGGCCGATGCTCCGCATACCAGAGCCCAGGTCCGGCAATTTCACGACGCGCCATGTCCCTACGTTTCAAGTCCCCGTTCGGATGGGTGCGCAAGCCCTCGCTGCGGCCGGACGGCTCGCTGCAGCCTGGCCACCCGGGCGCAACCGCGGCGCAACACGACCCGCCATCGGCACACATCGCCGCCCAGGCGCACGCCGATTCATTGACAATCCTGCTGGCGGACGACAACCCGGTGAACCGGGACGTGGCGACCCGCATGCTCGAGAGGCAAGGACACCGGATCGATCTGGCGACCAACGGCTCGGAGTCTGTCGAGAAGGCCAAGACACGGCTTTACGACGTGATCCTGATGGACATGCAGATGCCTGGCATGGATGGCATCGAGGCGACGCTGGCCATCCGAAAGCTGCCTCCTCCGCACGGCCAGGTCCCCGTCATTGCGATCACGGCCAATGCTTTCCCGGCGGATCGCCAGGCTTGCCTCGACGCGGGCATGAACGACTTCGTGTCGAAACCGGTGACGGGCGACAAGCTAGCGGCCGCGCTCCGGCCATGGACAGCGCGGCAGATGCCTGCGCCGGCAGAGATCGGCGCGGCATCCGGGCAGCAGGCCCTGATCGACCGGCGCCATTTCGACACCGTGGCAGCGCAACTCGGGGACGATGTGTTCGCTGGCCTGCTGGCCACATTCTGGACCGGCCTGCCGGAGGTGTTCGATGAATTGCAGTGCGCGCTCGAACACGACGATCCGATGGCCGCGGACCGCATCCTGCACCGTCTCAAGGGGGCAGCCGCCAATTTCGGTTTCGTCGGCTGCCAGGCGGTCTGCGATCACATCCGCGCGCAAATTCCGATCCGCGGCTTAACCGGCCTGGGCGAGGCCTTGCCGGGGCTGCTCGAGACATGCCGCGCGACCGAACGCATCGCGGGTCGGGGGACATGTGCGGCAAGCAATGGTCCCGCCGGTCCGCGTTGATCGGCCATCGTGAGCACAACATCGGTTCGCCACCGTCTTCGTCGCGCACGAACGACACTTGGAGCGCATCGGCGCGGCTGTGACGTCCGCGCACGCGCGATGCTGCTCATCGGTTACAAAGTCGGCCCGGACAATCGTGCCAGCAATTTTAAGCCAATCTCAAGCTCCGCGGGCTAGCAAGCGTGGCCCTTGCCATGAATTGGCGGGAGGAGAGGTTGTCATGAACAATAAGGTGTTTGCGTCCGTCTCGCGCCGCCAGGCGCTGCATGCTTTGATCGGCCTCGCGGCTGCCACCGCCTTGTGCGGTGCCGGGCCCGCCGCGGCCCAGAGCAGGACCCTGAAAATCGGCTATATCCTGGCCAAGGATTCTCAGCTCGGCGCTGGTGCGAGCGCCTTCGCCGACGAACTCGCCAAGCGCACGATGGGCCGCATCACGCTCGAGCAATTCCCGAATTCCGCCCTCGGCGGTGAGGTTGAAATGCTCAAGGGCGTTCAGCTCGGCACCATCGACATGGCTTTTATCACGGGCGCGCCGCTGCCTAACATCGTGCCGGAGGTCGGCGTCTTCAACATCCCTTTCCTTTTCCGCGATGCCAAGCATGCCCAGGCCGCGCTCGATAGCGCCCTCGGTCAGTCGTATCTGGAAAAGTTCCGCGCCAAGGATCTCGTCGCTCTTGCCTGGGGCGAGAACGGCATGCGCCACATCACGAATTCAAAGCGAGAGGTCAAAGGTCCCGATGACCTCAAAGGCTTGAAGCTGCGCCTGCCGCAATCGGAGGTGATGCTCGCCGGCTTCAAGGCGCTTGGCGCCGATGTCGCGCCGCTTGCGTTCCCGCAGCTCTACGCCGCCCTGCAGACCGGCCAGTTCGATGGTCAGGAAAACCCGATCGCCACGATCCAGGCATCGAAATTCGATCAGGTCCAGAAGTTCCTCACGGTCAGCGGCCACGTCTATGACCCGGCCGTCATTGTGATGTCCGTCGACACGTTCGAGGAGCTCTCGGAAGGCGACAAGGAAGCCGTGATCGAGGCGGCAAAGGCCGGCGCCAAGGCCTCCCGCGAGTTTGCGGCGCAAGCCCAGGCGCAAGGCGTCGCTGCCCTCGAGAAAGCCGGCATGAAGGTGACGCCCGGCATCGATACCGCGAAGTTTGCGGAAGCGATGGCGTCGGCTACCCCGGAATTCGAGAAGAAGTTCGGAGCGGACGTGATCGCCACGCTCCGCGCCGCGAAATAGCACAAGCATGCTCCCCGCCCCATGGGGGCGGGGGAGCATCATTCGAGGTTGGCATGCCGCGTATAAGGCCATTCCGTTCCGTCATCGGAAGCTTGTCCGTTCGCCACCGCGTTTTCGGTGGCTTCGCAATCGTGCTCATGCTGCTCGGTGCTCTGGCGGTGCTCTCGCTCCGCGGCAGCGGGACCGTCGAGACGCAGGCCGCGCGCGTTGCGGTCAGCGCCGAGATCGCCGGCGCGGTCGAGACCTTCGCCAATCGGACCGAAGCCGCGCGCTCGCTTGTGATGCAATATGCGCTGACGGAAAACGACGGCGACCTCGCAGTCGCACAACAAGCCCTGCAGAGGCTCGCCCAAACTGCCGAGAACCTCGTAGCGGCCGGGAGGGACGACCGTTCCGCACTGGCCGACCTCGCCGCGCGCGAAAACAAATACCGCGCTGCCGTCAAGGGCATGATCGACGCAATCGGCGCGCGCCGCGGCGGCATCGCAGAAATGACGCCGGCTGGGACCGAACTCCGCACGACGGTTTCCGCCATCGCTGGCGCAGTGGTGCGCGATGCTGCCAATGCGGACGTGCTCGCAAAGGCGTTGCGCATGAGCGAGGCCCTCCTCAACGCCAACGCTTCGGCGTCGCGTTACCTGGCTTCGCGCAATCCCGCGGATGCTGCTGCCGCTGGCGCCGAGCTCGAGGCCATGAAAGGCGCCATTGAGGGCGTGCGCGCCGGCGCGCCGGATAACCGGCGCGTGCAGCGCTTCGTGCAGGCTCTGTCCGAGCCCATGGGCAAGTTCGAGCGCGCGCTGGCACGGGTCGTCTCCGCCAGCAACGCCTTCGCGGCTGCCACGTCCGAACGGGACGTGGCCGCCAAGTCGCTCCTTGAGGCGGTCTCTGCCATGCAGTCGCAGAGCGCCGCGGAGCAGGCCGACGCCATCGGACAGATGAACGAGGTCGTGCGCGCGACGCGCAATTTAGGAGCCACCACCGCAATCATTGCGCTGACGCTAGGCATCGTGCTCGCCTGGCTGATCGGGCGCAGCATTGCGGGCCCGATCACCCGGATCACGGGAGCAATGCAACGCATCGCCGCCGGGGATCTGGAGACGGCGATCCCGCATGCCGAGCGAAAGGATGAAATCGGCGCCATGGGGCGCGCGGTGCAAGTCTTCCGCGACGGCCTCGTGCGGGCGAACCGGCTGACCGACGAGCAACTGGCCGAGCGCGAAGCCAAGGAGCGCCGCGCCCGCACCGTCGACGCCATCAACGAGCAGTTCCAGCAACGCATGGCAGATCTCGTCTCGGAACTGGCATCGGCAGCCGCCACCATGCGACAGACATCGACAACGATGTCGACCACGGCGGACGAAACGAACCAGCGTTCAGTGGCGGTTGCTTCGGCCGCCGAGGAGGCGTCTGTGAACGTCCAGGCCGTGGCCTCCGCCGCCGAAGAATTGTCGTCGTCCATCTCCGAGATCGGGCGGCAGGTAGCGCAGTCCTCGGAGATCGCCGGTAAGGCCGTCGCCGAGGCCGAGCGCACCGACCAGACGGTGCAGGAACTCGCAAAAAGCGCGCAATGCATCGGCGAGGTCGTGGCCTTGATCCAGACCATCGCGAACCAGACAAACCTTCTCGCACTCAATGCCACGATCGAGGCTGCGCGCGCCGGCGATGCCGGCCGGGGCTTCGCAGTGGTGGCAAGCGAGGTGAAGAGCCTGGCCGGCCAGACCGCGAAAGCGACCGAGGAAATCAGTGTCCAGATTGCCGGGATCCAGACAACCACGCACAACGCGGTTGCGGCAATTCACAGCATTCTCGCGACGATCGGTGACATGCGTAACATCTCGGAAGCGATCGCCGGTTCCATCAACGAGCAGAATGGCGCGACCCGCGAGATCGCGCATAATGCTCAGGAGGTGGCGAGCGGCACCCGCGAGGTGAGCGGCAACATCACATCCGTGAATCGCGCCGCCACGGAAACCGGAGAGGCAGCCCAGCACGTGCTTGCCGCCGCGAGCCAATTGACGGAGCAGGCGGAGCAGCTAACCTCGGAGCTCGAAGGTTATCTGGCAGCGGTGAGGGCTGCATAGCGCCGGTCGGATTGATGGGGGGCGTGTGCCGAATCCGAGCTCACCGAAGCGCAGCAGGCTTCCCTCCCGCCGATCCGGACCCGCTGTCAGCAAGGAGACGCGGCCGCTCCTCGTCGTTGACGGTGATTCCTTTGCCCACCGCGCCTATCATGCGCTCCCGAAGACGATCCGCCGCACAGGAGACAAGGGCGCCGGCGCGATCCTGGGTTTCGCCAACATGCTGCTGCGTCTCCATGCGCAGGAAAGCCCACGCGCCGTGCTCGTCGCCTGGGACACTCTCGACGCGCCGACCTACCGCAGCAAGCTGTTTCCGGGTTATCAAAGCGGACGCGCGTTCGACCGGGAACTTCTTGAGCAGCTGGACGTGCTCCCGGAGTTCGTGGCCGCATGCGGCTTTCTCAACGCCAAGGCGCCGGGCTACGAGGCCGATGATTTCCTGGCCGCGGCGGTTGCCAGGGAGGAGCGCCGCGGCGGCGCGGTCGTGGTCGCCAGCGGCGATCGCGATGCGTTCCAGCTTGCCTCCGACCAGACGACCATCCTGCAGCCGGTGCGGGCCGGCGAGATGGCCCGGATCGGTCCTGCCGAGGTGCGCCGACGCTACGGCGTCGATCCGAAGCAGGTGCCCGACTTCATCGCCCTGCGCGGCGACCCGTCGGACAAGCTGCCTGGCGCGCCCGGCGTCGGCGAGCAGAGTGCCGCCGCGCTGCTGCGCAAGCACGGCACGCTTGAAGCGCTGCTGGCGAGCGGCAGGTTCCGAGCGCAAGCCGCGAACCTGCGTCTCTACCGCAGGATCGCCACGATGGATGCGGCCGCGCCCCTCCCTCCGCTGCGGACGAAAAGGCCGACCTGGTCCGCTGCCGCCGACCTTGCCCGCAAATGGCAGCTGAGCCGCCTCGCGGATCGCCTTTCGGAGCTTGCGGCCGGCAAGCGTGCCTAGCATTCTTCGCAATCGCACACGCGTGGAGGCCACGAGCCGCCGCAAGGCGCGACAAAGGGAGGGTATGCATGTCCATGAGCACACGCCGAAAGGCTGTTGTCGCAGTCGCCGTCGCCGGAATTTTTCACATCGGCGCGGCACCGGCGCAAACGAGCGGGTTTCCGCCGCCGCGCTACGTCCATTTCAACGGGCATGCCCAGGGCGCACTCTACATGCCCGACCCAGCTGCTCATCCCAACCCCACCACCGCCATCCTTGCCATCCATCGCACGGAAAATCGGATGCATAACGATGGCATCAGCCCTCTCATCGACCGCGAGTTGCCGAAGCGCGGCTTTATCGTGCTCGGCATGAACCCGCATTCGGCCAACAATGAAGCGGCCGTGAAGTGGGAGCAACGCATGCCGCGCGACATCAGGGCCGGCGTCGAGTTCCTCAAGAAAGAAGTCGGGGTGAAGCGAGTCGTGCTCCTCGGCGGCAGCGGCGGCGGGCCGAATGTGGCGTTCTATCAGGCCATTTCCGAGAAAGGCCTGAGCGTCTGCAAAGGCTCCAACAAGATCGTCGAGTGTTCGGATGACCCCGCTCTCGTCGGCCCGCCTGCCGACGCCATCGTCTTTCGCGACACGCATCCGGGTAACCCGATGAATCGCTTGCGCAGCGCCAATCCCGCCGTGACCGACGAGGCCGACGCCGCCACCCTCGACGATGGACTGAACCCCTTCCTCGAGAAGAACGGCTATAACCCGCGCGGCTGCTCGTCGTATTCCGAAGATTTTCAAAGGCGTTATTTCGAGGGACAGTCAAAGCGGATGAACCGTCTGGTCGATGCCGCGCTCAAGACCAGGGGAGCCATGGCGGCCGGCAAGCATTTCCCGGCCGACGACGCTCCGTTTGTCGCGCATCGCGGCGAGGCGCGTCTCGTGCAGCTCGACAGGACGATCGACGCGCGCACGAAAAACCCTCGCAAGCTCGTCACCGACGACGGCAAGATCGTCACCGACATTGTCACGACGGTGCGTCCCTGCTCTCCCGAGAACCGGGAGGCCGACGCTTCTTACGAGAATTCCATCGACGTGACGATCAATTCGTTCCTCGGCGCCGGCGCGATCCGCTCGACCCACGCGATGAACGACATCGATCACTGCTCGAGCAACAACTCGACCACCTGCATGGTGCAATATATCGAGGCGCCGACGCTCGTTCTGGCTTCGCAAGGCCACTACTTCATTCGCGACAACGAGGAGATCTTCGAGCGGTCGCCTTCGCGCAGAAAGGATTACGCGGTCATCGCCGGCGCTACCCACGGCATGGGCAACTGCGCCAAATGCCAAGGTGCCCCGTATCGAAACGTGCGCAGGAACTTTTACGACTACGTCGCCAAATGGCTCAACACGGACTTCGCCCCGGTGAGCGAGCTGCCGTAAGCGTGATCGGCAAGTGTGATCCGGCAAGGTGGGCGTCGCTTCGCCGAAGCGGGGTCATGCGGGCCAAGATGCATGATCCCGCGATGTGGAAGCCACTTCGCCGAAGCTCAAGACATTAAAGCGATGTGCAAGCCACTTTGCCGAAATGCTTCATGCGGCTCAGGAAGAAGTTGAGCGTGATCGCTGCCGCCTGAAGCGCTCACGCTGCAAAGCGGCTTGCGGTAAGACGGGCCCGTCGGCTGCGGACCCGCCAAAGTCCTTAATTCAGGTTTCGCGTGCTGCGGTGTGCGCCTGACGAAACGGAAGGCATGGCGGGAGACAGCTTTCGCCTCAGCGTCTCGTTCAGCCGTTGCAGCTGTTCCTCCGCATCGCTGGCGCGGATCTCGGCTGCTTGCAAGCGGCTTTGCGCGGCGCGTGCTCGTTCCTCCGCCTCTTGCGCCCAGGCTTCTGCCTTGTCGATGCGTTCCTGGGCGAGAGCTTCTGCCTTGATGATCCGCTCCTGCGCCAGCTTGGCCTGCTCGGCGGCATGCTGCTCGAGTTGCCCGACACGCGCTTCCGTCTGCTCGACCCGCAGCTGCGCGGCCTTCATGGCCTCGATCGCCCTGGCCGAGACCTTTTCAGCTCTTTCCTCCGCCCGCAGCGCCCGCTCCTCGCTCGTTCTGATCAAGGTCGCCGCACGTTCGATAAGCTCGAATCCTCCGGCGGCGTGCGCGTCGGGTTCGGGAAACTTCGCCTCGGATGGGCCGATCAAGGTGGGAAGGCTTGGCCGGACTACCGACGGAATCGGGTTGCCGGGGTGCTTGTGATCTGTGGTCATGGTACCGTCCTCAAGCCCCCCGCGGGCATTGCGGCCGATTCTCGGTTAAGCCCCTGTTAACGGGACGGCTGCGCGGGCGTTCCTTTTCGGCACGCTTCGTCTCCCGCGCCGGTCCGCCGCCGACCTTGCTCGGCGATTGTCGCGGCAACCGGCTGCGACCGCGGACTCGCGCGTCACCCGAGGTCGTGCCATGGAAATCGAACGACGCTGGCATGGCACGGTCGGCCGGGATGGTGACGCGTTTCGTAGTCGGTGTCTGATCGCTGGCGGCCTCGATCTTGTTTAACCTATGTTAAAGTGTCGGGCGTAAATTGGCGCCATGGCGACGGTGATACAATTCGTGAGCTTTGGCGCCGGCCTCGTCGTGGCCGGGCTGGGCCTGATCGCCGCCATCTATCTGGCGTCGCCGCCGGCGCGCGAGCAGGACTACGAAGGCGATCGTCAACCCTGATCGGCGCCATCCGGGGCGCGTTCAGCCGCCGCTACGTTCGGCGACGAAGATTGGCCATCGCCTCCGATGCCGGATCCTGGGCAAGCAGGCCGTGTACCACGCCGGCCCTGTCCGCCACCGGCCGGTTTGACTGACTTTCCACTTGCCCTCGGTGCGCGAGATCGGCACTTCGAGGCCCACGATGCCCTTCAGTTGCGCGGCCACGAATGCCTCGGGGTGCATCGCTGACTTGCCACGGCGACGCGCGCGCACCTTCCCGCATGGCCGGTGAGGACCTCGATCTGCGCGCGCAACGAGCCGACATCATCTGTGACACGAGGCCGACCCCAGGCATGCACGGTCACGTCGTTCCAGGTGGGCACGACCTTGCCGGTTCTCCTGCTTGGAGGAGTACCAGGACGGACTGATGTCGTCGTGCGGCCCCTGAGGCATTCGTCGACGCCGGCGAGGTCGCGCCCTTGCGGGTTGGCGCGGGCGAGGTGGCCCTTCAGCGTGCCCCGCTCCGAGGCGGCATCATCGATGACGAACGGGATCGGATTGGCGGCAGCAGCCCGAAAGGATGGGCGCGGATGAGATGGTGCTGGACCTCGATACGGTCCTCGCGGAAATGTGGCGGCCGATACATGATTATCGGCCCATTCTGTCTCGCCGTTCAAGTTCCAGATCAGGCGGGCAGGCGCAAGTCCCTGCGCGCGCGGCGCAATCCACGTGACAGCAGCCGGTGTCGGGCCTCGCTGGTGGCAGCTCCCGGAAAGCGCCGCGATCGCCGCATTGCGAATCATATCGCATAGTTGAACCAACGATCCGAGCCGAGCGCGGCGAAGCGTCGGGCAACTTCGGCCGACATCGCGCGTTGGTAGGGGCGCTCATTGCGAGGCGATCATGGCAACGAAAAAAATGGACGATCTGGTGGACGAGGCCGTTGACGAGAGCTTTCCGGCGAGCGATCCGCCCTCGTATATGGCCGGCGCATCGGCGCTGGGCGCCCCGTCCCATTCCGGCGTGGTCCGCGAGCCGTCGTCGACCGAGTTGCTCGAGACAGACGAATATCATCCCGGTATTCGTGAAGGCCGCATCCGCGAGCGCGCGAGATCTCTCTGGGAGATTGAAGGCCGGCCTGAGGGCCGCGCCGACGAGCATTGGCGACGCGCCCAGGAAGAACTGGCCCGCGAGAGCGCGGGCACGCGTGCTCAGGACTGATTCTGCACCGCTGCGCCGAACAGGCTCGTCCCGGATTTGTCCGGGAGCACGCGGCCCATAAGGCGCAAACTGCGACCGGTATGACCGCAGTGATCCGCGCTACGTCTTGGGGGGGAGTTCGACCTTCACCTCGCAATGCTTGGTCGTGTATTCGCCGGTATGGAACGGGTCCAGGGCTTCGCGGATGGCGGCCCTGACCTCTGCGTTTTCCGTATAGCCCCGCATGTCGCGCTCGCTCTCGAACATGGCGATTGAGTAGCCGGCGTCCTTCTCGTCGAGGTCGCGGATCAGCCACCGCCCGCGCATACCGGCAGCTCCCATGGTCTGCGGCATGACCTTCCTGAAAGCAGCCTCGTAATCGTCCCACGCGCCGGGTTTCAGCTTGCCCCAGGTAATGCGGATGAACATCGCTCCCTCCATGCCCGTCAAGCCACTCTCGCGCGAACAATAGACCGGTTCGCCGCCCGGCGGCGAGGGCCGGCATGGCTGCGCTCTTCGGTAAGCCATTCTCCTCAGGTATCGCCGTCAAGGCCCGCAAAAAACGGAAGAAACCGGGATAGCGCGCCGCAGTCTTGCCTGAGCCATGCCAATGTCTACAGCAGTCGCCCGTTGAGCTGGGCGATGCGTTGCACGATCAGCTCGCGATGGGTGCGCCACTCGCTCAAGCTTGCCTGCAGGCTCGCCAGCAGCTTCTCCGCCAAGCCTGTGTCGTGACCATCCTCCCGCAACTGCTCGATCAGCAGCATTTGCGCGGCGACCCGCCGCTCGCCTTTGGCGATGTCCTGATCGGCCTGGGCGAGTGTCCGGCCTTCGCGGGCGCGCTCGAGCCGGTCCTGCTCGATATCATGCGTCATCCGTCAGGTCCTGGCCTGGAGCATGACCGGCGACGCAGCCCTCATGTCGCCGAATGACATCATGCTCCTCAAACGGAGCTGCAGGACCGCTTCGAGGGAGCGATCCGCCTTTGACCGCCTTGATGCCTACCATACGCCCGGGGTCGACCCCTGACCAGAGCCGCGCGAACAACCCTGGCGGATGCCGGTGCCGCGCCGGGGCCTCGCTTGCCGCTGTTCAGCCCTCCGGCAGGCCCGCTTTGCGCAGGCCGTCCACAATGCGCTGGTATTCACCGCGGAAGGTCGAGTTGTCGGACGCGCTTGCATCCAGCCATTTGCGCACGGTGTAGCCAGGCATCAGCTTGAGCAACTCGGCGACCGCCGCACGCGCCTCCGCGTCGCGTCCCGTCCATGCATAGGCGGCGGCAAGATCGGCGTAGGGCAGCCAGTAATCAGCGTTGGTCGCAATCGATTTGTTGCACCAGGCGATCGCCTTGTCCCACTGCGCGAGATGCGCATACGCATGGCAGATCTGGAACTCCCAGACGTTCAGAAGCGGATCGCGCGGGCTGAGGCGAATGGCAGTCTCGAGAAGCGGCACGGCGTCCGCCGAACGACCGGTCAGGATGCTCGTCGCTCCTGCGCTGGCGTGCCCTGAGGCGAGATTGCGATCATGGCCGATCGCCACCTTGAGCTCGCTGATGGCTTGGTCGAACTGCCGTCTCGTTTTCAGGACGTCGGCTTTCACGAGGCGTGCCGAGGCGTGGCCCGGCTCGATGGTAAGGACGCGCGTGATCAGTTCGTCCGCCCGCGCCGTATCCTGCGCCGGATTGGCGCTCCAGCCGTTGGCCACCAGGACAAGAAGCGCCCGCGCCATGCCGATGAGGCCCTGCGGAAGCTGCGGGTCGAGCTGCAGCGCCCGTTCGAAACGGCCCACGGCGTCGACCGCATTGTCCTCGCTCGGCGGCCGGTCCAGGGCCGCCCAGCCGCGCAACGCAAGGTCGACCGCGTCCGGGTCGCTCGCCCGGTCGCGCAACGCGCGCAGCGTCTCCACATTGGGTATTCGCGCATCGAGCCCCCGCGCGAGGCGTGCCACGAGCTCGATCTGCAACTCCCCCAGCCGGCCGAGATCGCCTTCGACGCGGTCGGCCCAGACTTGCGCGCCGGTCTCCGTCGAGAGCAGTTGTGCGCTTATCCGCGCCTGGTTGCCTCTTCGCGCCACGCTGCCCTCCACGACGTAGCGCACGCCCAGGTCGCGCCCGAGCTGCTTGGCATCGATCGCCGTGCCCTTGTAGGCGAAGGCGGTGTCGCGCGCGATGACGAAGCTGTCCGCCAGATGCGAGAGATCGGCCGTGATATCGGCCGTAAGCCCTTCTGCGAAATGCTCCTGGTCGGGATCGTTGGTGAGGTTGGCGAATGGGAGGACCACGAAGGACAGGCGGGGCGCATCGGCCGGCTGGGCGGCTTGCGGCGCCTGCGTGTCGGTCGTCGTTGACGCTTCCGGTCCCGCAGGCGCGGTGATCGCTGGCTCGCCCGGCTGGATCGGAGCAGGCAGCGGCGGGGCCGGCATGAGCCACAGGAGCCCGACGCCGAGGCCGGCGGCGGCAAGGACGCCGGCCGCTGCGGCGATGCGGCGGCCGTCACGACGGCGGCGGGCTGGCACGGGACCGGCATGCATGGGTTTCGCCGGGCTGTTGCCAAGCATCGCCGGGCCGAGCGCATAGACCCGCACGGGCCGGGAGATGTTCTTGATCTGCTGTTCGCCCCTGTCCGTAAAATCGAGATCGAGCTTGCCGAGGAGGTCTTCGTGGACCCGCGCCGAGACACAGATGCCGCCGGGTTCGGCGACGGCTTCGAGCCGTGCGGCGATGTTGACGCCGTCCCCGAACACGTCGCCGTCCTCGAAGACGACGTCGCCCTGATGCACGCCGATGCGGAAGACGATGCGTCTGTCCGGAGGGACATTGGCATTGCGCTTCAGCATGCCGCGCTGCACTTCGACGGCGCATTCCACCGCCTCGACCGCACTCGGGAACTCGATCAGGATGCCGTCGCCGGTCGTCTTCACGATGCGCCCGCGGCGTTTGCGCGTCAGCGGCTCGATCAGCTCGCCGCGATGCGACTTGAGACGCGACAGCGTCCCGCGCTCGTCCTGGCCGATCAGCCGCGAGTAGCCGACCACGTCCGCCGCAAGGATCGCCGCGAGCCGCCGCTCGCCTCGCGCCTTCTGCTTGATGAAGGGCATTCGCTTCCCAGGACCTCACAAGATCTCGTGCGCCGTCGGCCGGCTCTCGATCCGGAGCCGGCCCGAC
>DATBIR010000055.1:0-47172 GCA_036556825.1 Beijerinckiaceae bacterium | reverse complement strand
GCTGCGCTAGGAAGCCCGCCAGCCATCCGACATGCGCGACCTGCAACTCCGGATCGAACGGATAAGCGAGGTGTACGCCGACGACCTCATAAGGAAAATTGTCGCGCATGAAGCGGGCCCAGACGATCGGCGGGTTGGCATCGCTGCGCGCATGCCGCCCGCTCTCGCTGAACGCGCTTTTCGCCATCATTCGCAGCTCGCAGCGCTCGCGCGGGCAGGGAACCTCGTCCGGGTAGATATCGCGCAATGCGGCGACGATCGGTGCCGCGGCGCCGGCCTCCTGCAGCACGACGACGTCGGCGCCGCTCTCGCGCAGAAACTTGATCGTGTCTCCTGCTCGCGCACCTTTGCTCCACAGGTTGAGCGTCACAACCCGCAGGTCCGGCGATCGTCCCACTGCATCGGCGGCGCTATAGGTAAGCGGCAGAAGGGCGAGGGCGAGATTGGCGACCGTCAGACCCGTCGCGGCGCTCCGCAGGCGGCGCCGCCCGACCAGCCAGGAAATCGCCAGCAGAACCGCCGCGCCGCCGAGCATGAATGGGCGGAAGTGATTGACGATCTCGAGGGACGCGAACCAAGGCGCAAGCACACCCAGCAGGGTCGCAACGAGGCCGGCCGCGACGCCAAGCGCCGTGGCGACGTGTAACAGACGGGTCATCGCGCGCCGGCCATGCGACGCGCGCAGCGTCGGCTCTTCGATGCAGATGGCCGGCATTTCCAGGCTACTGCGTCTGCCGCGGATCGTCTTTCGGGTTGACGTAATTGACGCCCCACGGCCCGGTGCTGTTGAGCTGGACGATGGTGTCGTCTTCAGCCGCAGCGTAATGGGTCATGCCGGCCGGAAATGCGAACAGGCCGCCCGCCGGCAGTTCCTGTGCCTTGCCGGGATCGGGCACTTCGCCCATGCCGATGCGGAACGTTCCCGAGATCACCGTGACGACCTCGGGTTTGGGATGGCTGTGCGGCGGGATCCGATAGCCTTTCGGGAATTTGAGCCGCATCGCGAACAGCCCCTCTTTCGACGGATCGCCGAACAGGACCGCATATTCGGCGCCTTTCGGCAACGAAGGCGGTCCCGGCGACCACCTGATCTCCTGAGGTGTAACGATCCTGTGGTCGTCGGCCGCAATGGCAGGCACTGCGAGCGGTATCGATGCAGCCGCCAGTGCTGCGGCGAAAATGACGCGTTTCATCGCCGACCTCCCTCTCTCATCAAGCCCGCATGATCGCGGCAGAGTGGTCCTGTCCGGGCGGGCTCGCCGCACATTCGCAGGCAAAAGTGGCAAACGGATGCCCGTGCCTGGTCGGGCGACGGCGGCTTGGCGCGGACCCCCATGGGCGATACACCTCTGCGCCTCTCTCACAAGGACGCTTGCATGCGGCTCACCAGTCTGATCGCCGGATTTATCGCGCTTGCGCTCATCAGCAGCAGCGCAGCGGCCGCCGACGAGGCGGCGCGGCCGCGCGGGCCTGTGGTCCTCACGGTGACCGGCGATATCGGCAAGGCCAATCGCGGTCCGCTCGATACCTTCGCCGACAAGCTCATGACCTTCCAGGGGACGCGGTTTGCACGCGCCATGGAGTTTGACCATGCCGATCTGTGGGCGCTCGGCACGCATATCGTGCGCGTGCAGTATCCGGGCTGGGCAGCGGCACACACCTTTGAGGGGCCTCTGCTCAAGGACGTGCTCGCCGCGGCCGGTGTGACGGGCGGCGTCGTTCAGCCCGTCGCGCTCGACGGCTACGCGGCCGACATACCATACGCCGACCTCGAGCGATGGCCGGTGATCCTGGCGCTCAAGATGGACGGCCGCTGGCTGCCGCTCGGCGGCGCCGGCCCAGCTTGGGTCATCTATCCACGCGACGATTTTGCGGACCTCGCGCAGAGCGACGACGCCAAATGGGTATGGGGCGTCTCGCATATCCGCGCCACGCGCGCACGATGACAGACGGTGATCATCATCTCTCCGCCTTCAGAGTCCTGAAGGCGGGAGAACAGCCTCAGCTCGGATTGGAGCGGCTGTTGGAGGTGGCCATGACGGCGAGGGAGGCCGCCTCCGGTGCTTCGAGGTGAATGCCGAGCAGGGCGCGCCTGAGCTCGTGCTCGGTTTCGAGGAGGCCCTGCTTGGCCGCGATGTCGATGCCGGTGCGGATCAGGACCAACAGCATGACGATCTCGCTGGTACTGTCATCCGGCGCCAGCATCAGCTCGGGTGCCCGACTCAGGAGGGTGATGTTCTTCTTCATCGTTTGACCTGTTCTCCGCAGGTGGGACTGGTCACGCCGCCGAGGCCTGGGCCTGGTGCGTGTGGCGCAGCCGGATGTCGATCGTGATCCCCGGCGGGATCAGCGTCACCGACGCCTTCGGGCGCGGCGCCGGATTCGGGGTCGCGCTTTCGAAGCGGTAGGCGGCGGCGAGCTCAAGGGCGAGGAGCTGCAGCTCGAGCATGGCCACGCCCATGCCGATGCAGGCGCGCGGCCCGGCGCCGAAAGGCACGTAGGCGCGGCCCGTATAGGTGCGATCGAGTCGGAACTGCTCCGGATCGTTCCAGTGGCGCGGGTCGCGGTGCAGCTGCCACGGGCTGATCAGCACCGAGGTGCCGCGCGTCAGGATGCGCCCGCCGAGCGGGGTCGGACGCTTGATCTCGCGCGAGAACCACCACGCTGCCGGATACAGCCGCAAGGCCTCGCGCACGAGCGCCAGGCTGATCGGGGCATGCTTGAGACGCTCGGCGCGGATCTCGCCGTTTCGATCGCTCGCCGCGGCTGCTTCCGCGGCGACGGCGTCCATCAGCCCCGGCTCGGTGGCAAGATGGTAAAGCACCCAGGCCGCGGTCGATCCGGTCGTGTGATGCCCGGCCAGCAGCAGCGTGAGGATCTCGTCGCGCAGGTCGTCGGCGCCGAGCTGAAGACGCTCGAGCGAGGCCAGCGCGCTGGTCTCGGCGGCGCTGGCCCGCAGGCGCTGCACCACCACCGACATGGCGCGTCTGGCGAAGGCGCGGCGGGCACGGCGGGCGAGCCAAGTCCAGGGCGAGGGCACGAGCCGGAACATGTCCTGAGCGAGCTCGTCTTCGACTGAATGCACCGCGGCGACGAGCGCCTGCTCGTCGCCGGCCGAGAGCACCTGGCGGCCGAACACCGCGACGCAGATCATGCGCAGGGCGAGCGGCGCCATCACCTGGTGCGGGTTGAACGAGCCCTCGCTGACGAGCTGCGCGGCAACGGCGCGGATCTCGGCCGAGAGCTGCGGGATCAGCTTCTCGGCGCCGCCCTTGGCAAGGTGCTCGTGCAGCGCCGCGCGCCGGCGGCGGTGCTCCTCGCCGCTGATCACCAGCGAACTCATCCCGACGATCGGGCGCAGCTTGCGGATAAGCCGTCCCTTGTCGGCGTCCTCTTCATCCGCCTTGAGCAGCGGCCTGATCAGATCCGGATCGGTGAGCAGGAAGACCGGGCGCGGCCCGAGAGCGAGCGGCTCCAGCGCCTCGCGCGCCGCGTTGCCACGGTCGGACAGAAATTGCAGCGGGTCACGCCGAAACGCGTGCAGGTCCGAGAACCAATGCTTCATCGTCAATCTCCACGTCTCTTGCGAATTCGAGCAGGCTGCTGAACCGGGGCCCCGTCTGCTCGCGGACGGGAATTTCGCCGGCCACCGCGAGGATCGGGCTGCCGTCCTCGGTCTCGCCGACCACCTGCGGCGGGCCGTAGCGCCGGGTGCGGATGCCGAACCGCGCCAGAAGCCGCTCGTGCTGCAGGTCGGCGACGGCCACCAGGGTCGCCGCCTGGCGCGTATGGGCGAAGCGGAACATCAGGGCGTAGTTCATCAGCGCCGGCCCAATGCCGCCGCCGGGCCTGACGCCGAAGCGGCTGATCTCCCAGGCGTTGCGCTGGCGCGGGTACGGCTTTAGGCTCGCCAGATAGGGAAACACCGTCTGGGCGAGGTAGTCATGATCCGTGCGGATAGCGCGAAAGCCGCCGATCACCTGCGGCCCGTCCAACAGAGCGCAATGCACGGCTGCGTCGGTGTCGAACTGGTCGCGCTCGCGGCCATCCGCAACCGTGAGCTCCCATCCAAGCCGGTCGACGAACAGGCCCTTTCGGAACCGGTAGAGATCGTCAACAACTGATGGATTTTGCTCCTCGGTGCACATGATGGCACGAAATCGACCCCACCTTTCCTGCATCGCCACTTACCCCCCCGGGCCCGTAGGGGAGCTTGTCGAGGAGCCGGCGCCGGCGGTATCACGGAAATCCGTGAGTTTTGCGCCGCTGCCCATCGACCGCGCCATCGCTGATTTCGAGACCTGCGCGACGATCGAGGAGCTGCGCGACAAGCTGCAGAAGGTGATCGAGAATTACGGCTTTGCCGCCTTCAATTTCCTCGATACCGGCCAGCCGCATCTTGATGCGCCTTATTATCTCGGCACCTCGGGCAAGGCCTGGGAGCAGGAATATCTCGACAACAAGTTCGTCCACGTCGACGCCTGCGTGGCGCGCGCGCGCGTGACCAACGTTCCGTTCAATTGGGGCAGCGTCGGCCTGCCGTCATACAAGGGGCGCCGCAAGCCGGGCGCGATCAAGACCATGGAGGCGGCTCGCGACCACGGTTTTCAGGAAGGGCTCGTTGTCCCCTACCATTTCGCCGATCGGCTCGGCCGCACGCATTCGAGCCTGGTCGTGTTCTTTTGGAAGGACCCTGCGAACAAGTTTGCCTTCCTGATGGGCGAGAGCCGCCATGATCTGCATCTGTTGATGATCTACTGGGCGCAACGCGCCGTCGACATTATCGCCACCCGGCACAGGAACCGGACGGCCGTGCTCCGCGACGAGCTCGCCGAGGAGGTGACGCTGACCGACCGGGAGCGCGATATCGTGGCATGGGCCGCGCGCGGCAAGACAGGGGTCGACACCGCCGAGATCCTCAAGATCTCGGAGGACACCGTCGACACCCACATGCGCAGCGTGATGCGCAAGCTGAACGCCAGCAACAAGACGCATGCCGTGGCCAAGGCGATCTACTTCGGATTGATCAGCGGATAGGGGAGGGACCCAGCGAGGGGCGCGCAACAGGAAGGACCGGTTCGAGACGGGATCTTGCATGAAGCTCAACGGCTTGGCAGAGGAGGGGGCGCACGCGCCGGGCTTCTGTTAACTTTGAGTTGATCCGGGGCTCGCCATTCACCTTGGGCTCATCTAGAGCCGGTCAACAGGAGCCGCAGCAGGGCTGCTGCATTCTTGCAACCAGGGGCAGGGGGCATGCGAGGCCGGCTTTGGCCGCCGGCGCGTGTGCAAACAGGGAAGCGACCGTGACTACCAACGATAAAGGACAAAGCCGATGAGCGAAGGCGCGTTGACTAAAGCAGCGACTGCGATCGACAAGCATGTGGGGCGCCGCGTGCGCATGCGCCGCATGCTGATCGGCATGACCCAGGAGAAGCTCGGCGAAGCGCTCGGGCTCACCTTCCAGCAGGTGCAGAAATACGAGAAGGGCACCAACCGCATCGGCGCCAGCCGGCTGCATCAGATCGGCGCTATCCTCGGCGTGCCTGTCGAGTTCTTCTACGAGGGCGCGCCGGCGCTCGGTGGCAAGGCGAGCGCGTCGGAGCTCCCGGCGAGCTATGGCTCGGAATTCCTGTCGACCCCGGAAGGCGTGCAGCTGATGAAGGCGTTCACGCGCATTCGCAACGAGCGCATCCGCCGCCGCGTCATCGACCTCCTGCTGGCGCTCGGCGAGAGCGAGCAGGGCGGCGATGACGACGAGGTGACGATCGCCGAGGCGTCGCGCCGCGGCCGCACCACGGGACGCGGCGGACAAGGCGCCAGAGCCGGCCGCGAGCGCCGCGCCTGAGCTCCTGATCGGCGCGTGCCCCGCGGGGCCGGGAGGATGGGCAGCCCTCCGCCGAGCAGGGCCCGGACCTGATCGGGACCTGCCGGACTTGGTCCGCACTCATGTGACACGAACATCAGAGCGGGATCGATTCAATCTGAATCGATCCCGCTGTTTTTCCAGCCGTTGCGCAGCATCGGCCGCGGCTCGCCGCAGTCGGGTCCGTTTCTCGCATGGCACCCCGGAAGCCGTGTATGACGCTGGATCTGAGACTCGCGACAGCCTCAAACGCTTCGCAAGCTCCGGCGCAAGCCGATACCTGCTGTCGGCCCTTTCGCGTGCCGTCGGGCTCGTCGTCACGACTATCTGGGTGTTGGCGCTCGGTGCCTGGCAGGTGATACGGGCGCTCGCCTGCCCGTCGCTTAGGGCATCAGGCGACGGGCTCGCAGCGCGTCTGTGCTGCGGATCACACAATCCGGCGGCGCATCGTGATAGTCCGGGGCGCGACATCAACCCGCCCGGCCCAGGCACGCGCCGCCGCGGCGGTTGTCCATGATGATCGACAGGGATGTCGCCGGGACCGAGAGGATTGGGCCATGGTCGACGAGAGAGCAGGTCAGCGCACCAGCGCTCGCAAGGAAGCACGGCGCCTTGCCCGCCAGTGCCGCCGCTTTCCGGTGTGCACGCTGCTGGTCGGAAGTCTGGTGCTGCTCGGCGTCGCCTCGGCCGTCACCTCGATCCTCGCCATGAGCCCTGTCAACGGCATCCCGTGAATTTTGCGGGCGGGACGGAGACGGATCTCGTCTGCGTCCCAGGCTGCTTCGCGATGTTTCGGCCGCGATGGCTTCGCGGCCGCTGCCGCGGCGATCAGAATCGCGGCGACCTGTGCGAACGTACCACTACGGTCTGTCATCGCGGTGTTATGATGCGTGACGTCGCCCGGGCCCCGGGTGACGGCAGCGACTTCCCTTCACGAGCATCCCGTCATGCGTCGCGTCCGAACAGCTTCCATCACCCGGCGAACCGTTGCGCGGACATTGCGGGATGTGCAGCGCTGCGCCGCGCACGCCGCCGCCGTGCTTGCCAGCCTGCTGGCGTTCGTCGTGGCGGCCGGCGCCGCCGATCCGATCCGCCTCGAGCTCAACGCCGCCGAAGCGGTCCAGAATCGCTGCCGCCTGTCTTTCGTGGTCGAGAATCCGAGCGACCAGAACATCGATGGCCTGACCCTCGATCTGGTCCTGTTCAACCGCGAGGGCTCGATCCAGCAGCGGCTGCTGGCGGAGTTGGCTCCGGTGCGCCGGGCCAAGACGATGGTCAAGGCGTTCGAGGTCGAGGGCGAATGCGCGCGCATTGGCTCGATCCTGCTCAACGACGTAACCGTCTGCCTGCCCCCGGCCCTCGGCGACTGCCTCGACCGGCTGGCGCTGGCAGCGCGCGTGCCCACAATCAAGTTCTTCAAGTGAGGCCCCGGCCCGGACGCTGCCGGGTCCGGGTCAGTATTCCGCCAAACAGGAGGGATAATCGCGGCGGCCACGCAACCGCAGGCACCTTGGCGACGCCGAATCAGGCGCTAAGCTGAGCCCTGGGGGAGGCCGTCCGGAGCGGGGCTTCGCATGCGCAAGGGGCGCAGAGGACGGGTGTGGTTGCTTGCCGGTCTGGCCGTCGCCGCGGCGGTCTGGGTCGTGCACGGCTCGGCAATCTTTCAAAGCTGCATGGGCGAGCAACTGGCGCCGGCGACCGGCGGCAATTCCTTGTTCGAACGGGCTGCGGATGTCTTGGCGCGCCTGGCGCCATATCAGCAATGCTTCGGCGAGTTCGTCCATGCCAACGGCGCGCTGATGATGGCGCTGTTCACGGTCGTCCTGGTGGTTGCAACCATTCTCGCTTGGCAGGCTGCCGAGGCGCTTCTCAAGACGGTGCACATACAGATGAGGCGGGCCGACGCGGTTGCCGCCCAGCAAGCGCACGATGTGGAGACGATGATCGCCGAAGCGCGCCGCGCGGCCGACGCCGCCGAGAACATTTTCGTGGCGACGCAGCGTCCTTGGGTGAAGGTGAGCATCGATGTCGCTGGCCCGCTCGTCTACGACGAGACCGGCGTCAGCGTTCCGTTCCGGTTCACCTTCGAGAATATCGGCAATTCCCCCGCCCGGAACGTCTGGATCGAGGCCAGGTTGCTCGCCCAGGGGATCGGGCTCAAGGACGAGCCGTTGTCGGACGCCCGTCATGTCCAGCGACAGCTGATCGCCGAGCTTAAGGCGCGCGGGCCGAGCCCTTATGGCTTCGTGCTGTTCCCCAAGGACGTCGCGGCGCAGGACGTTACGTTCAACATCCCGCAGGATGAGCTGACGCGCATGACGCAGCGCGTCGACTTCATGCAGCTGCAACTGGTCGGCGCCGTGGATTATGTTTCCGGCTTCAGTCCCGAGTCGCATCAGACCGGCTTCGTCGTCGAGGTCGGGCGTCGCGACGGGCCCGACCCCGACAGCGCCACCTCGCCGGCGCCGATCTACATCGGCGAACAGATTGCCGCCGAAGAGCTGCGGCTGTTCCGCTCTATGATCCACGGCAGTTACGCGGATTGAGGTGGAACATCGACGAGTTCATCCTGCTCGACGAGACCAATCTGCCGGACATTCCGCGCGAAGACGCGCTGCGGCTGTTCCTGGGCCAGCAGCTGATGCCGCTGCTCAAGCGCAACCAGATCAGCCGTTACCTGCGCGTGCTCAACTGGGAGATCATGCACCGCACGCAAGTCTTCGAGGAGCTCCTCGCCAGCGAGCGCATTCCGACGCTGATCGCCGCGCAAGGTCTGGTGCGCAAGTTCCTGCCCGACGCGGCGACCCGCGAGGAAAAGACGATCGCCACGATATGGCTGCTCAACCAGGCCTATATTTTCGTGCGCAACACCGAGCATCTGTCGTGGCCGCCGAACAACCTTGTCGTCGACGAGCCCTTCATGGAGCGTCTGCTCGACATGCTGGCGCAGCTGCTGACGCACGCATTGGCCGGGCTGGCAAGAAGGCAGGCGGGCATCACTCCGCCGGAGCGCGCTTCTCGGCCGGCAGGCGGCGCCTGAGCCAGCCGCTGGCGAGCAGGACAAGCAGGGCGAGGACCAGCGCCGCCATGAGCGCGCGCATGGCGCCGGCGAGGAACGCCGCGTCGAGCGTCGGCAGCGGAAATTTGAGGAGCTGCTCGCCGCGCTCGGTCATCCAGTGCCAGCCCGTATGGGCAACGAGGACCGACAGGATGATGACGCCGATCCGCTCTGGCACCACGTAACGGAACAGCGCCTGCAGCAGCGGCACGAGGGCCAGCAGGAGCAGCACCTGGCCGATCTCAACGCCGATGTTGAAGGCGAGCAGCGCCGTGATCAGGTGGTCGCCCGCGTACTGGAACGACTCGCGCAACGCGAACGACAGCCCGAAGCCGTGGATGATGCCGAACGCGAAGGCCGTGATCCAGCGCCGCTGCACGGTGCTGCCGACGATGTTCTCCAGGGCCGTGTAGACGATGGTCGCGGCGATCAGCGTCTCGATCAACGGGGGGAACCACAGGGCGTCGGGCACGAAGCCGAAGGCGGCGGCGATCAGCGCAATGGAATGCGCGACCGTGAACGACGTGGCGACAATCACGAGGGTGCGCAGCTGCCGGAACGGGATCACGAGGCAGAGCAGGAACAATACATGGTCGATGCCTTCGACAATGTGCAGAACGCCGGACTTGACGAAACGCAGGGCGGCATGGTGCCAGCGCGGGTCGAGGCGCACGAGACCCGGATCGCCGGTCAGCTCGAACGGGCGCGCGCTCCCCTGCGGCGGCAGGAAGGTCAGCGCGGTCACGACCCGCATGCCAAGTCGGTCGACTCGCGGATGGACGGCAAAATCCGAGCGCTCGGACCGGATCGGATAGACGAGCAGCACATCGAGCAGCTGCTGGCTCCAGTAGAGGTCGAGATTGTCGGCGAGGGGCGGCCCGCTCATATGCGCGCGCGCCTGCTCGTAGGAGGCGAAGGACCGGTTCGACGGCAACGAGACCCGCGCCCGTTCGATCTGCGGCGCCGGCAAACGCCGGTCGTTCTCGTAGACGTCGATGTGATCGATCAGCCAGAGCTTCACCGCGTTGTGCAAAGCCATATCCACCCGCGACATGTCGAGATAGCCGGGACCGCGGGTCGGCACGTCGACCTCCTGCATGGCTGCCATTGGCACGCGCATCACGAGCTCGAGCCGGTTTTCTGTCGGCTTGACGAACATGGTGAGGCGCACGTCGGCTGGCGGCTCGTGCGCGGCGGCCTCGGCGAGGAGGGCGCAGACTGCTAGCAGGGCAGTGACGGCGCGCGCGAGCACAAGCCATTCCCAACATCGGAACTGGTTCCCATCCATCGCATCAACGCACATGTGTAATGACAGCGCCGATTGTGGCGCACATACTTCGCGGAAGTCCAGCGGCGTGCCACGCGTCGGGGCGTCTCGATCCCCGGCGCGCGGCTCTCGAACGAGCCGCTGACGCACGGGAGGGACATGATGATCGACTTCAAGAAGCGCGGCAAATGGCTGACCGGCACGGTCCTCCTGGCCGGCATCGTCGGACTCGGGATCGGGCAGACGCTCCTGCAGGGCACCGCCGAGGCCGAGAACGGCGACGTGCAGGCGCCCCGTTTCGAGGTCGATCCGTTCTGGCCGAAGCCCCTGCCCAACAAGTGGCTGCTCGGCTCGGTGATTGGTGTGTGGGCGGACGAGCAGGACAACATCTGGATCATCCACCGCAGCTCGGCGACGCTGCACAACAACGAGAAGGGGGCCGAGCTCAACCCGCCCATCGCCGAGTGCTGCCGGGGCGCGCCGCCGGTCCTGGTCTTCGACTCTGCCGGAAACCTGGTGAGATCGTGGGGCGGCCCGGGCGAGGGCTATGAATGGCCGCAGTCGAACCACGGCATCCATGTCGACTACAAGGGCAACGTCTGGATCGGCGGCAACGGCGAGAAGGACGCCCACGCCCTCAAGTTCAGCAAGGAAGGCAAGTTCCTGCTGCAGGTCGGCCGCTTCGGCAAGAGCGCCGGCAGCAACGACCCCGACAATTTCGGCCGCGTGGCCAAGATCTGGGTGGACCCCAAGACCAACGAGGCCTATCTGGCCGATGGCTACGGCAACAAGCGCGTCGCGGTCCTCGACGCCGATACCGGCAAGATGAAGCGCTATTGGGGCGCCTACGGCAACAAGCCCGACGACACCAATCTCGGCAACTATGATCCCAAGGCACCGCCGGCGCAGCAGTTCCGCAACCCGGTGCATTGCGTCGAGCGCGCCAATGACGGCCTCGTCTACGTCTGTGACCGCGCCAACGACCGGCTGCAGGTCTTCGACGCCGAGGGCAAGTTCGTGAAAGAGGCGTTCTATGCCAAGAACACGCTGGCCTCGGGCTCAGTCTGGGACATCGCCTTCTCGCGCGACCCCGAGCAGCGCTACATCTTCATGGCTGACGGGCAGAATGAGAGGGTGCGCATCGTCGCCCGCGACACGCTCGAGGAGCTGACCTCCTTCGGCGAGGGCGGCCGGCAGCCCGGCCAGTTCTACGGCGTGCACAGCATCGCCACCGACTCCAAGGGCAACCTCTACACGACCGACACCTACGAAGGGAAACGCGTGCAGAAATTCGTCGCCAAGGGCGTCGGCAACGTACCGCGCCAGCAAGGCGTGCTCTGGCCGCGGATGTAGTGAGGGCGCCATCCTTGTCATGGCCATGGCATTGCCGCGGCCATCCGGATTGGAAGGATACCGCCATCAATCGAGGTCACTGGCACAAGGCCGGTGACAACGGAGACTTGCGGGGCGCAGCGGGCAGCGATTGCGCGACCGGCGCCTCAAGATCGAACCGAATCCCGCGACGCGCGTTTCCTGCTGACCCCACCGGCATCGCTGCCGTCTCATGGATGTGATTTAGGTGCGTGCGCAAACCCGCCTAAAGCATAATCGGCAACAGCCTCCCCCGGACTTTGGTCCGGAGTTGCAGCGCTTTGCCGAAGGCGAACACGCGACACGAACAACATTGGAGCGGGCGATCCCGCTCCTTGCAAGCGCGAGCCTGCAAGCAAAGAGGGCGCGCGGACATGCGGGAGCATCACATGGCAAGAACGAGCCCTGCGGGGGCAGCTGCGGGCACGATCCCGCTGCCGGACAAGATACCGATCACGCTGATCGTCAACGGCGTCGAGCGGCGCCTCGAGGTGGCGCCCTGGACGACCCTGCTGGACACATTGCGCGAGCGTCTCGACCTCACCGGGACCAAGAAGGGCTGTGATCATGGCCAGTGTGGCGCCTGCACCGTCCTGGTGAACGGGCGCCGCGTCAATTCCTGCCTGACATTCGCCGTGATGCAGGACGGCGCCCAGGTGACCACTATTGAGGGGCTCGCCAGGGACGGCACGCTGCATCCGCTGCAGCAGGCGTTCATCGACCACGATGCATTTCAGTGCGGCTATTGCACGCCGGGGCAGATTTGCTCGGCCGCCGCCCTGATCGCCGAAGGCAGGGCAAGCACCGCCGCCGAAATCCGCGAGCTGATGAGCGGCAACATCTGCCGGTGCGGCGCCTATCCGAACATCGTGGCCGCGATCCGACAGGCGATGGGGCAGTCATGATTAACTTCCAATACGCGCGGGCCGCCGACGTCGCCGACGCGGTGCGCCAGATCGCCGCCGATCCAAGCGCAAAATTCATCGCCGGCGGCACCAATCTCATTGATCTGATGAAGATGGACGTGGAGCGGCCGACCCGTCTGATCGACATCTCGAGATTGCCCCTCAAGACGGTGGAGGAGATCGCCGGCGGCGGGCTGCGGATCGGCGCGCTGGTGCCGAATTCCGACCTCGCCTACCATCCACTGGTCGAGCAGCGCTACCCGGTCCTTGCCAGCGCCATCCTGGCCGGCGCGTCGCAGCAACTGCGCAACATGGCGTCGACCGGCGGCAATCTTCTGCAACGCACGCGCTGCTATTATTTCTATGACATCGCAACACCTTGCAACAAGCGCGACCCCGGCAGCGGCTGCTCCGCCATCGACGGCGTCAACCGCCTGCACGCCATCCTCGGCACAAGCGAGGCCTGCATTGCGACGCATCCGTCCGACATGTGCGTGGCCCTCGCCGCTCTCGATGCTGTCGTCCGCGTGGCGGGGCCGGCAGGCGAGCGCACGATCGCCTTTGCGGAGTTCCACCGGCTGCCCGGCACCGCCCCGGAGCGCGACAACACCCTGTCGCGCGACGAAATCGTCACGGCGGTCGAGCTCCCGGCGAAAGGCTTCGCGGCGAACTACACCTACCTGAAAATCCGCGACCGCTTGTCCTACGCGTTCGCGCTTGTCTCGGTCGCGGCTGCGCTGGAGCTGGACGGAACCACCATCAAGGAGGCCCGCCTCGCGCTTGGGGGCGTCGCGCACAAGCCCTGGCGCGACGCCTCGGCGGAGGCGGCGCTCTGCGGGAAGAACGCCGACGAAACGGCTTTCATGCGCGCGGCGGAGCTGCTGCTGCGCGATGCCAAGGGTTACGGGCACAACTCATTCAAGATCGATCTGGCGCGCCGGGCCATCGTTCGCGCCCTGACCCAGGCTGCGCGGGGCACGCCGCAGTCGCAATCCGACAAGAAGATCCGGTGAGCGAAGCCATGACCCAGTATATCGGCACTCCGACGCCGCGTGTCGACGGGCCTGCGAAGGTCACGGGCGCGGCCAAATATGCCGCCGAGTTCAATGCTACGGGCCTCGCCTATGGCAGCATCGTCGAGGCGAGCATCGCCAAGGGCCGCATGGCGCGCATCGACACGAGCGCCGCCCTGCGCGTCCCCGGCGTTCTCGACGTGCTGACGCACGAGAATCGTCCGGGCATGGCGACCAGGCCGTCCGCCTACAAGGACGACGTCGCTCCGGAGGAAGGCTCCCCCTTCCGGCCCCTCTACGACGATAGGGTCGTGTTCAGCGGGCAGCCGATCGCCCTGGTGCTGGCCGAGGAATCCGAGATCGCCCGCTTTGCCGCCTCGCTCGTGCACGTCGAATACGAGCAGGAGGCACACGTCACGGACCTCGAGGCAAGCCGCGGTCGGGCATTCGTGGCTCAGCAACCGGCAAAACCGCGTGGCGATGCCGACAAGGCGTTCGCGGCCGCGGACATGCGTCACGAAGCCGAATATCAAATCCCGGTCGAGCACCACAATCCGATGGAATTGTTCGCCGCAACGGCGATCTGGGACGACGACGGCAAGCTCACGGTCTACGACAAGACGCAGGGCGTGCAGAACGTGCAGCGCTATCTATGCAGCGTGTTCGACATGAAGCCGGACGACGTGCGCGTCGTCTCGCCCTATGTCGGAGGCGCGTTCGGTTCGGGACTGCGGCCGCAACACGAAGTGGCGCTTGCCGTGCTCGGAGCACGCGCGCTGCGTCGCCCGGTGCGCGTCGTCCTCACCCGCCAGCAGATGTACGGCCTCTGCTACCGGCCGGGCACGATCGAGCGCGTCGCGCTGGGTGCGACGGCAGGCGGAACGCTCGACGCGATCACCCACGAGGCGATCGCCATGACGTCGCAATACGAGGCTTTTGCGCGCAACGACACCGGCTGGTCGGGCGTGCTCTACAAGTCCCCCAATGCCCGATACGAGCACAAGCTCGTGCGGCTCGATGTGCCGACGCCTGGCGATATGCGCGCGCCCGGCGCCGCGACCGGCGTCTATGCGCTCGAATGCGCGATGGACGAGCTCGCCGTCGCTCTCAAACTCGATCCGCTCGAGCTGCGGTTCCGCTGCTACTCGGACCGCGACCAGAATGAGGATCTGCCGTTCACGAGCAAGAAGCTGCGCGAATGTTATTGGCAGGGCGCGGAGGCTTTCGGCTGGGGCAGGCGCAATCCTGAGCCGCGTTCGATGCGCGACGGCAGCGAGCTCGTCGGCTGGGGCATGGCGACGGGCGTGTGGGAAGCGTTGCAGATGAAGATGGCCGCCCGCATCGTGTTGACCGCCAACGGTCACGCCGAGGTCTCCTGCGCCACTTCGGATATCGGCACGGGGACCTACACGATCATGGCGCAGGTGGCGGCCGACATGCTCGGCCTCCCGATCGAGAACGTCTCGGTCAGGCTCGCCGATTCGACCCTGCCACGCTCGCCCGTCGAGGGCGGCTCGTGGACGGCGGCATCGGTGGCGCATGCAATCGCCATCGCCGCCGAGGAGTTGCGCAAGACGTTGCTGCGCGCAGCCAAGAAGGTGCCGGACTCGCCGCTCGCTCGCGGGCGCACGGACGATGTCATGCTCGCCGATGGCAAGGTCGTCGACAGCAAGACCGGGCAGGGGGTGTCGATCGCCGATGCGATGCGCCACGGCGGCATGGATCGTATCGAACAGGAGAGCACCGCCACGTTCAAGCAGGGGCGCTATGCGCACAACACGCATTCGGCGGTTTTTGCCGAGGTGAAGATCGACGAGCAGCTGGGTGTGATCCGTGTCACGCGCATGGTGAGCGCGGTTGCCGCAGGGCGCATTCTCAACACGCACACCGCGCGCAGCCAGATCCTCGGCGCCGTGGTCGGCGGCATCGGCATGGCGTTGCACGAGGAGACGCTTTACGATCACAGGTTCGGGCGCATCATGAACGCCGACATCGCCGAATACCACGTGCCCGTACACGCCGACGTGCACGACATCCAGGTGATTTTCGTCGAAGAGCCGGACGACAAGATCAATCCGCTTGGCATCAAGGGGGTGGGCGAGATCGGCATCGTCGGCGTCGCGGCGGCGGTCGCCAACGCCGTCTACCACGCGACCGGAAAGCGCGTCCGCAACCTGCCGATCACTCTGGACAAGCTGCAATAGGACCCGGGGCCTGCTGCGGCCGGACCGACGAGGCGTGACGCAAAGGGCGACTCCGAGTAAACTGCGAGCCGACGATGGGTCGACGCGGCGGGCGTGTGAAGACGCGAGCCTTCGCGGCGGGCCTGTCGCCGGACCATTTCGGGGGCGCAGCATGCCGCGAGCATGGCAAGAATCGGCAGGCGATCGTCAGGGACTCCCTGGCAGCGTCGCCTGGTCCTACGACCGGACGGAGATCCTGGCCGACGCGGTCGTGCATGGGCTCGGGGTCGTGGCCGGGCTCGCCGCCACCATCGTGCTGGTCGCGTTGGCCGCAGGGCGCGTCGGGCCGTGGGAGCTGACCTCCGTCGTGACCTATGGCGGCGCCCTCTTGGCCATGCTGGTCGCCTCGGCGCTCTACAATCTGTGGCCGGTCTCACCGGTCAAATGGGTGCTGCGCCGCTTCGACCACTCGGCGATCTACCTGTTGATTGCAGGCACTTACACGGCCTTCATCTCGCAGATGCGGGTCGGGTTGGAGTCGATCGCGCTGCTCGTCGCGATCTGGCTGACGGCCCTCGCCGGGTCGGCAGTCAAGCTACGTTTCCCAGGGCGCTTCGACCGGCTCTCGGTCTTTCTTTATCTGGTCACGGGATGGAGCGGTGTGATGGCCTACGAGGCGCTCGCGGCGCTTCCTGATTCCACGGTTCGCCTGATCGTGCTCGGCGGTGTTCTCTACACGGTCGGTATCATCTTCCACGCGTGGCGGAGCCTGCGCTTCCAGAACGCCATCTGGCATGCCTTCGTGCTTGCCGCCGCCGCCTGCCATTACGGGGCGCTGCTGGATTGCGTGGTGCTGACCTGAGCGTCGCAGCTGGCGAGTCGCCCAAACGCGCCAAGCTTCGCCGGATGCATCCCGTGCTGGAGCCCTCGGCTCGGTTGGTCCAACGTCCGACGTCATAGCCGACGGGCCTGCGAAGGAGTTCAATTTTGCCGCCTGACTCAGGAACGCGGAGGCCGGCCGCAATGGTCTTCAAGAGAATGGCCCTGTTCGCCGCGATCATGGTAACGACATTCGTCGTCTCCTACGAAATCGCCGTCCGCCTCTTCGGTCATCACGATGTGATCCTTATGATGATCGCCGTTGCGTCAGCGGTGCTGGCATCCGTTGTCAACGACAAGATCTGGAGCAAATCCTAGGGCACGATCTGGCAAAGTGGGTGCCGCAGCACGAAAAGAATCATGCCACTCGCAAGAGGTGAGCTCGGTTCTCAGCGTTTGCTGGCTTCGATCTCATCGAGGACCGCTTCAGGCGCCACGTCCTGCTTGATCTCCTCCAGATCGGAGTCGAGCTCGATCTTGACTCCGACGCGCTCGGCGATGGCCCCGATGAGAGCGGCGAGCTTGGTCACCTCATGCTCGGCGAGCAGGCTGATCTGCAGGTCGAGGTCGGCGCGTTTGTCGGCCAGCGCCGCCATGCGGTTCTGGCTGATCAGCACGAAGGTTGACAGAAAGATCGCTTCGACCGACGCAAGCATGGCAAGCACGACAAACGACTCGTCCCATTCAGGAATCCCCGGAAACCAGCCGAGATTGGCTACAACCCAGAAGCCGAAGCCGACGAGGTGCAGATAGACGAAGGTCATGCTACCGGTGAAGCGCGTGATCGCGTCGGCGAGCCGCTCCTGAAGGGATGCCCCGGCCTCTTCCCGTTCGCGGCGCTCCTTGAGTGACTGGATGTTGCGTTCGAGAACCGTGCTGAGACCGGGCCCGGGTGGGGACGGATATGTGGGAGTCCCGCCGGCGGCGGATCCCCGGGAACGCTGTCGGTTCATCCATAAATCTCGTGGCACGCTTGCTTCCAATGCGGGGCGCGCCTTCCCGTTCCCCTCGGCGAGCCAATTGCTGATCTGCCATCGCAGCAACGGGCGCTCCTGTCGCTCGTGATGATGCGTTGACCGAGCCTGGCCGTGGGCCTAGCGTATGTTGAAGCTGGCGCTCTGCCGACGGTATGTCGGCGGGATGTCGAAAGGATCGAGGCGCCAGAGTCCGGTCTCGCGCACAGGCGGTCAATTCTGCCCTTCGGGGCGCCTCTGACCAACAACACAGGCCGGTATGGCAGTTCCATCGCGGCGATCGTTCTGCTCTCGCTGACCTGCAACCTTGACCCGATCGCATGTGCCGTAGCTTCGTTTCGAGCAGGAGAGGTGTCATGAAGGCAGTTCTTGTCCTGGCCGCATCGGCCTTGGTGCTCACGGGTCTGATTCCGAGCAGTGCCGAAGCCCAGCGGCGTGGTGTCAGGGCGGGCGGCGGCGTCCGGCCGGTGGCTGCCCGCCGCGTGGTTGTTGCAGGCCCGCGCCATCGAGGCGTGTATTACCGGCGGGGCTATCGCCCTGGCTGGGGCGTTGCCGCGGGTGCTCTGGCGATAGGAGCCGCGGCGGCGGCATCACCGTATTATTACGGCGGCTATTACACATATCCCGCCTACGATCCCTGCCTGCAGCAGCAGCGCTATTGGACTGGCTATGGCTATGCGTGGCAGTGGGTCCGCGTCTGCTGACGGCCGACAGTGATATCGCCGTCTCGGGCGCGGCCCGTCAGGCACTTGCCTTGAGCGTCGTCGCGGCGGCGGCATAGCCGCCCATCGCTCCGTCGACGAAGTGGACGTGATCGCCGCGCGTGGGCGCGGGCACGAAGCACGTTATCAGCGCAGAGAACTGGCGATGCGCCCCGCACCGGGCAGTGCCTGATGCCTGCGCCGCGGCGAGCAGAGCTTCGATGCGGTCGGCAAGGCCGGGCGTGCAGTCGAGCGTCATGCGCAACCCGTCATCGAACTTGCGGAAATCAGTGTTGTCGACGAGCTGGCGGCGATAACGGGTCGGATCGAATCCGCCAACGCGCATTCCCGTCTTGAAGATGACATGCGCCGCGAGGCTGCGCGCCACCAGGGAGACGCGCGTGAACAGGCGGGACCTGCCGCCGCGGGCACGGACTTCGAGCTCGAAACCGGCCGGCGGCCAGCGTTGCACCGGCCCGTCATCGGGGATCGGGCGGCCTTCTTCCTCGCCCTCGGCGAGCGCCAGAAGGCGACCGACGAACGCGCCGAAGGCGGCAGGCGCGCTTTGCGGCGCCGGGATAACGATGAGCGATAGGATGACGCCGCGCGCGCTGGCCATTTCCGCGAAACGGCAGGAGAGGCCGGTGAGGTCCGGTCGCACGCCGCGATCAGCGGGGGAGATGGCGAAAGCCCCCTGTTTCATCTGCCCTTCGGCCCAGGCGAGCCCGCCGCCACTGAACATGGCGTAAGCGACATTCGCCGACGGAGCGAAGCGCGCCACCCGCACGTCGAAGCCGTTGGCGCGAACCGCGGCAACGGGCACCAGCGCGACGCGCATGGTTAGGCCGAGCTCGTCGCGCACCCAGGCCGCGACCGCGGCGAGCGCGTCCTCGGCGAGCCGGGCGAACCGCCGCGGCAGCGCGAAGCTGGCACCGTCGCCGCCGAACACGAACGGGAAGTCGGCATGCGCAAGCGCGTTGGCGACGGCCGCGATGACCGCGGCGGCCGCGGTGTTGACGACCTTGTAGCGGCCGGCGCCGATCGCCGCGGTCGACTGCACGATGTCAGAAAGTCCAAGCACCCAGCCGTCGGGCAGTGCGCTGTAGATCATCGGATCGGTCAGCCGGGCGAAACTCGTAAAGGCCGGAACGCGGGCATAAAACCCTGCGTCAGCTTCCCCGTCGCCGGCCTCGATCGCTAGCGGCGGAGCCAGGGCATCGCTCCGGGCTGTCATTCCTGCGGCTTCATTCGCTTCCGTCGATCCGGATATACCCGAAATCCGCGGTTGCAGATGCGCAAACCGGAACCGATGGCGGTAATTTCGGCTTGGCAGGGCGTCCCGTTCTCAACAAACTCGCCGGCATGGCAGAGCAGCGCATCGAAACGACGGTCACGATCGCCGCCCCGCCCGAGCGCGTCTGGGCGATCTTGACGGATTTTGCCCACATGCCGGATTGGAATCCCTTCATTCGCGCCATTGGCGGCCCGTTGCAGGTGGGCGGGCGGCTGTCCGTGCTGATCGTCCCGCCCGGTAGGTCCGCCATGCGCTTCCGTCCTCGCATTCTGGTTGCTGATCCCGGTTGCGAGCTGCGCTGGCGCGGCTCTCTCCTGGTGCCCGGCCTGTTCGACGGCGAGCACTATTTTCTCCTGCAGCCCGATGGGGCGCGCGGCGCGCGCCTCGTCCAGGGCGAGATCTTCACCGGGCTACTCGTCGGCCTGATCATGCGCGCCGGCATGCTGGCCGCAACCCGCGCAGGGTTCGAGGCCATGAACCAGGCCCTCAAGCGTGAGGCGGAAACGAACCCTGACGCTGAGTCGAGCCCTGCCCGCGCTGACCCGGAAATCCGCATCGAGGAAGAGCGGCCGGAGCATTGCCCGGCGATCGATGCGCTCACGCGCGCCGTTTTCGGGGGGGATTACGAGGCCGATCTGATGAACCGGCTGCGCAGCGAAGGCCTCGTCACGGGAGCCTTCGTCGCCCTCGACGGCACCAAGGTCGTCGGCCATATCGCCTTGAGCGATCTTCCGACCGAGCTGGACGGGCGGCAGGTGAAAGCCGCCTGCGTGGCGCCTCTTACGGTGAGCCTTTCCTACCGCAAGCTGAGGATCGGTGCCCGGCTGGTGGATGCCGCGATCGGTGTTCTGCGGGCCAGAGGCTACGAGGCAGCCTTCGTGATCGGTGATTCGCAATATTACTCCCGCTTCGGTTTCTCGGTAGCGCCGGCGCGCAAGATCGCCTCGCCGTTTCCCAGCTCTTTCATGGCCCTCGAGCTCATGCCCGGCGCCCTCGACGGCACGGCAGGCTCAGTCCGTTATCCGCGTGCGTTTCAGCTCGAGTAGGGCGACTGGCCAGCGGAGTCAGGAATGCGGTCAGCCGCTGGGCGCAGCCATCCTTGAATTTCCGCCCAACTGCCCGCTGGACAGCGGATGGCTCCCGACCCCATCAGTCGGAAATATCCAGGGTGATGCGGAAGACGATCCCGGCGAGGATCGCGCCGGCGACGACAGCGACGAGGAGAGCCAGGGCGAGCTTCGCCTGCGCTTCGTTCCAGGGAAAAAGTCGGCGGACCGACCCCGTCCCTTGACGGAGCGGTGGCGTTGAAGGGGAGGGATCGTGTTCCGCCATGATCTGGCGACGATAACATGATCTTGCGGCGACAAGTTGACTGGGCCGCGCTAGCGGATCGAGCCTGTGGTCTCGATGTCGCGGACCGGGGGCTGTCTGTCGGCGATATGCGCGTTCGGCCGCGCCTGCGGCAGACATGGCGCGAACAGGGTTTCGACCAGGGTCGGATTGGGCGAAACGCATTCGTCGCCTTGCGACCATCTTTCGGCGGCGACGGCGATCAGGAGAGTCAAGCCGGCACCGCCCAGCGCGCCGCCGGTTAGGAGAAGCAGTGTCGAGACGCGCTTGAGCATGGCTACGCCGCCCTCCTATGACAACGCGCCATGCAGCATTCGGTTCACGCGCTGCGCTTTCCGGCAATCGCGTGATTCTCAATGAAGCCGCCGACAACTCCTCCATCGCGCTTCGCTGCGACCCTCGTTTTTTGCCTGCAGCCGTGCCATCCTGCCGGCACCGCAAAGGTCGCACGGCGCAGCCGGGCCTGCGCGCGTACCCTTCAGCCATTGGCACGGCCATGTATCTGGTAATCCGTAAGTTCAGCCGAATGCGAACGGTGCGGGAGGCAGCCCGCCGGGCGGAGAGCGGAATTGCGCAGCTGATGAAGCAATCGCCGGGGTTCCGCGGCTATTATATTTTCGATGCGGGGGACGGCGTCGCCGGCTCCGTCACGTTCTTCGACGATCAGCAGTCGGCAGCGGCTGCTAACGTCAAGGCGCTTGCATGGATTCAGGCGAGTCTGAGCGATCTCATCCATGGTCAGCCCGAGGTCATCAGCGGCGAGGTGCTCATCGCCGTGACGCCCGACATGGCGACAGGCTTGCCGGAGCAGACGACAACCGGGTGACCGGGGGACCTCGAGCAGAGTCGCTTCGGGGGATTGGATCGATCCTTTTATCCCTTGGGCCGCATGAGCTTGGTCGGCAAAGGGGGCCCGCCTTGCCGGATCATCCTCCAGCGGTGGGATGCCGAGATCGGGAACCGTCAAAGAATGTGTTTACGACTTGGTTGTAATAGCGTGGCAATTTCCTTGTAAGTCCTGAGATTCGTTGCATTTAGTGAGCCGGAAACCGGTCACCCCAGGGCTCGGCGCGGCCTTGGGCATGCCGCCTGCCGTAAGGGCCCGAGAGGCAACTGGTTGCTTCGCATGGAAAGGCAGACGCCGTTGAACCAAGGCCCTGACAAAGCTGCGATAACGAAGTGGCAGAAAGGCGCGTTATACGAGCTTCTCTGCCTGCTTCTGCTTGCGGAATGCCTCTGGGTGATCGGCGAGAATCTCGGGGTTTTTTCCATTCTTGGGGCGTTCATGGCCAGATGGAAGCTCTCGAGCTTACTCTATCTTGGCTTCCTCATGTCCTTTTTCTTCGCCCTGGGCTCGGCGCGCAAAACGCTCCGGCTGAGAAGCGAAATGAACGCCCGCGCCGAGGCCGAGACGCAGGCCCATAATCTTGCCCGGGAAGACTCGCTGACCAAGCTTCCGAACCGGCGCCGGTTCGTCGAAGCAATTGAAGAGATCACCCGGTCGGGCCCCGCCGCCAGCTGCGCCTTGCTCCTGATCGATCTCGACAGGTTCAAGCTGGTCAATGACGGTTTGGGGCACGACGCGGGCGACGCGGTTCTCTGCGAAACCGCGCGGCGGCTGGAAGCGGCAGCCCCCGGGGGCGGCATGGCCGCGAGGCTCGGCGGCGACGAATTCGCCATGCTGGTGCCGAGCGCCTCTCCGGTCGAGCTCATGACTCTCGCCGAACGGCTGATCGCGGCTTTGTCGGCTCCGATTCAATACGGGCACGCGCAGGGCAGCGTCGGCGCAACGATTGGCATCGCCCTCTGCCCCCGCGATGGCTTCACGCCGGAAAGCCTGCTGCGTTCCGCCGACATCGCCATGTATTGCGGCAAGCGCCAGGGGCGAAGCACCTACCGGTTCTTCGAACAGGCCATGGATGACGAGTTGCGCGACCGCACGTCTCTGGAAACCGGCCTGCTGTCGGCGATCACGAAAGGGGAGATCAGGCCGCATTATCAGCCCCTCGTGTCGATGCCTGACAACGCCATTCGTGGCTTCGAGGTATTGGCGCGGTGGTATCATCCGCAACGCGGCATGCTCCCGCCTGACCTGTTCATTCCCATGGCGGAAGATACCGGGCTGATCACCGAGCTGTGCTACGTCCTGTTGCGGCAGGCCTGCCGCGACGCAGAAACATGGCCTGGCCACCTGAGCCTCTCCATCAATATCTCGCAGCATCAGCTGAAGGATCCCCTGCTGGCTGAGCGCATTCTTGCCATTCTCGCCCATGCCCGTTTCGACCCGGCACGTCTCGAGATCGAGGTCACCGAGTCGGCCTTGATGGGTGACATCGACGCTGCCCGTTCGAACCTGCAAGCACTTCAGCGCGCGGGCGTTTCCGTGGCCCTCGACGACTTCGGCACGGGCTATTCGAGCCTCAGCCATCTGCGCGACATCAACTTCAACCGCATCAAGATCGATCGCTCCTTCGTTCAATCGCTCGGGGACTCTCCCGAAAGTGGCAAGATCATCGACGCCGTGCTTGCTCTCGGCAAAAGCCTCGGCGTGCGCACGACGGCGGAAGGCATCGAGAACGTCGCCAATTCGCAGTGGCTCGCCGAGCGTGGCTGCACGGATGGGCAAGGCTTCCTGTTCGGCAAGCCGATGCCGGCGCATGCCGTATCAGGCCAGCTCGAGTCCGGAGAATTCGGAGCGGCGGTCCCGGCATCGCCCGAACGGCGCACAGGCATCCCCGCCTCCGACATCGTTTCCGTGAGAGTGGCCCGGCGTTAGGACCTAGGCCGGGGGCCGGCGCCGCCTCTTTCTTCATTCGAAACGGTGCGCCAGCTCCAGTGACAGGCGCGAGCCCGCTTCGTGGTCGCCCCGCCGCAGCCCCGGGGCAAGTTCTTGCACGGGAGCGTGACCTCTGTCCCGTCGCGCACCCGCTCGAACGTGACGATGATCGTCATCTCGCCCGAAAGCGCCGGATCGGTGGTCTCGAAGGTGACGGCTTCAACGATCCTGTGTCCGCGCACCAGCTCCACAACCGCACATTGACGACGTCCTTCCCCGCCGACGTCTTGCCGCGCGGCCCGGGCTCATTTTCCGGATAGAGCAGCGACATTCGATAGCCGCCCAGACGCACGCATCGAACGCGTGCATTTTGCCCGTCATCTCACCGGGAGGGAGCCAGGCAAGAAGCGCGGCCCGGTCCACGAAGGCGGCATAATCTCATCCGGCCCGGCGTTCATGACCCGCGATGTGCGCGTCGAGGCGACGGCACGCGGGATGCGGCTGCGCGCAATCCCGTCTTCCCCATGCCTTTCTCCTTCAACGATTGGCACCTTGCGCGTGGCTTAGCGAGGTCGTCACGATCGCATTGTGGGCTCTCACGCGCCATAGGCGGGGGGGGGGGCGGCCTTCAATACCCGGCCGCGCGCCGATATGAGGTCGCGACGTCGGCGCGAAGGTTCGGTGTGTCCGCATCGGCGTTGCTCCGGGCCTGCCGGCGCAGGGCAGCTTCCGCATCATCGGAGTCGGCGGCGACGCATCCATCGGCGACGATTGCTGCCCAGAAGCGCGCGAGCGTCTCGTCGGCGTCCCGAAATCTTGCAGCGATCCAGGCGTCGTCCGTCATGGATTGGGAAAAGCCGTGACGACCGCAGGCGAGGTCCTTTGCCAGGGCCGCAACCGCAAGGAGCGCGTCCCGGAGCGGATCGGCGAGGGCCGGCGTGGCGAGGGAATGCGGCGGGGTCGGAAGGTTGTGCGCCGCCATCAGGAGCGCTCCGGCAAAGCGGCTGCGTGATGCCGCACCTCGCGGTTGAGAACGGTCTGGCGCTGGCGCTGCCTTGCGATCATGCCGGGCACACGATCCTCGATCTGCGCGAGCACAAGGCGCTCGGCAGCGCTGGCAGCTTCCGGGTGAGGGGCGGCGGGCCGATCGTCAGCGGCGCGTCCGATGATGGTCTCCTGGGCGGGCATGTCGGGCTCCATCCATCAGCGACGCGAAATTAAATGGATATTTCCAACTCACAAGCACGTGGAGGAGGTGGTCCGCCCGGCCGTGCTGATCCTCCTGTGGATCTCGGGGACGGCCGCGATGCGAAGGCGGCAAGTGGCCTATGGCGTCGCGAACACGTACAGCACGACCCCGAAAATCTTGACGAGGTCGCCGTCGGCGTCGCCGGTTTCGGGGTCGACGATCAGCGGCTCCTGCCAACGCGGATCGTCGCTGTCCGGCCACAGCTCGAGGCGTCCCTTGCTCATCTTCCAGCGTTTGGCGGTGCGCTCGCGCAGGTCGCCCCGGAACCGTTCGGCGATGACCAGCTGGTTGTCGGCCAGATCGCGGCGGTAGCCGTCAAGCGTGACGCAACGCAGGATCTGGCCCTCCCGGGCGAAACGATCGATCGAGGTGCCACGCACGACGAGATCGAACTGCGCCAGGGTCGGATAGCGGCCGTCGGGCGGAAAGGGTGAGGGGCGCAGCGTGAAGGTCTCGGCGCCGTCGAGGCCGGAATCGATCCATAGGCCGGCCGCCACTTCGCCGCTCACGCTCACGACGCCGGGCGAATAGAGCGACGAGGTCGCCTTGGCGACATCCTGCCGCCCGAGCAGGTAATCGACATCGCACTCGAGCGCAATGGCGAGCTTTTTCAGGTTCTCCCCGGTGACGCTGTTCTTCTTGAGAACGACCACGTCGTGCACGAAGCCGCGTTCCTTGAAGCCGCCCAGGCGCGCTGCCTCGAACGGGTTGCGTCTGAGCTCGGCGAGCCGCTGCGTGACGCGGCGCTGAAACTCGTTCGCCTCTTTCGGCCCGGCCTGACGAGCCCGCGACTGCTTAGTCATGCAGGATATATCCTACAAGATCGGTTTTGTGTCCAGAGGAAAAATCCAGTTGACTGAGTTGGATATTTCCTGCTAACGGAGACATATGAAGATAGTCCTATTAGCCCTCCGATGGTCGAGCGCCGGGCTCCCCTCCCGCCCGGAGCGCGCTCCAGTCGGCAACTTGGCGAGCGCTGCGGCGTCCGCCTCTTTCTTTCAGCGCTCCGCTTAAAGGCGCCGCACCGGCGCGACGCCCGCTCGCTGAGCATGCACAAGGGAACGACATGGCCGCCCAGAAATCGACGCCGCCGCGCCTGCATCCCGGCATCGCCGCGCCGGTCGTGCCGATCGAGCGGGTGCGGCCCGAATCGGCCTCACCGACGCCCGCGGCGGCCGGGTCCAATGCATGCGGGAATCACCCGAACGTGCCGACCGATGCCGGCCCGACGCGTAAGAGCAGGCAGGCGCCCGCCGGCAATGCCGCCGGGCTGCCGCCGGGAGCCAGCTTCGACGACATGCTGGCGCTGTATCGCGACAGCACCAAAAGCCTGCGCGAACCGGTCAAGCACATCATCGAGCGCGTGGCCTGCAAACACGGCATGTTGCCTGCGCACATCACCGGCGACCAGCGCGCCAAGCATTTCGTAAAGGCCCGCTACGCGGCAATTGCGGAAGTGCGGCGCATCTACCCGGAAAAGAGCCTGCCGTGGCTTGGGCGCCAGTTCAATCGCGACCACACGACCATCCTGCACGCGTTGCGCAAGCTGGACATGTATCCGTGACAGGGCACGTCACATCAGCGCCACCACCTCGCCGGCCGTGTTGAGCCGGCAGTGAATTCGCGCGGTGCGCGTTTCGCGGCCGTGCTGGCGCAGGTAGATGCTCTTGACGAGGAGCGGCGCGATGACGCCGTCAGCGATGGTCTGGGATGCGCCGTCGCTCCACACGGTCACCTGCACAATGCGATAGGGCTCGGCGGCGTCGAGAACCGCCTGCTGGCATTTCTCAACGATTTCACGCGGAGCGAGCCCGTTACCGACCGAGCCGGTCACCGCGTCCGCGAACGCGTTGTGTGATGAATGCGTTGGCGCGCATATCAACGACGCGCAGCCCGCGAGCGCGAGCACCGCGCAACCCGATGCAACAACACCGACGCGGGAGATCCAGCCCATCTCCGCGTACCCTTAAGAAAATCAGCCCCGCCTAAGCCTAGCAGGACTGCCGTACTTGTCTGGTGCAGCGTGATGCTGATGCACAACTCTGTCCGATCGTGGTTAACGGCGGGGCGCGCGCAGACGCCCGCGCCGGCTCGCGTTGTGTCAGGCGCAGGAGCCGCCCGGCGACAACGCGCCAGGCGGCTCATCGCCTGTCGGGCCATCAGTCTCAAAGCATGACGAGGAGGAGGCTGTTGGCAATGAGCAGGGCGATAATCAGGATGATCGCGGCGGGAAACGATTGTCGGCCCGCCAACGGGGGCGAATGCATGCTACGCAAACTGAAGCCTGGCACTGCTGCCGCATACTGGATCATCCGCAACGTCTCCCCGTGATTCGCGCTCTCGAATCGCGCGGCCACAAGCGTGGCGGTAATCGCGGCTGCTCTGCGGCACGTTTACGGCCGAGCCGGACGCGAGTGCGGCGGAAACATGCAGGCGCGTCGTTTGCTTCGGATCTGGACATCGAGATCAGTGGGCGAAATCACGAGGCGTCGCGCAACTCACGCGTACTAATCATGACATCGGCGCGAAACAGGCACGGCCTATAGGTCTTTCGAAGGGGGCCGCCATGCCGACCGCGCCATCATTCACGCGCACATTCCTGGGTTTCATCGCGTCGGCCTCGCTCACGACGACGCTGACGCTTGTTCTTGCGAGTTGAGCACCGCGGCCTGCGCCGGGTGCCAGCCCAGGACCGCCGAGGCAAGGAAGAGCGCGACCGCTCGGCAAGCGCCGTCACGACCGGGCCCTCGCGCCTTGCAGCGCGGCCGCCCGGTCGGGACCACGGTCGACGACCGGCCCCCAGGCCCCGACCCAGTCCTTCGGAGGGGACGCTCGACCGTAGGCCCAACGCGTTCCGGCAAGCCGAAAGGGGAGGGGCTTTCCCTTGGAGCGCCGGCATCCTAGGACGGTGGCGACGACCGGATGTGGGCCCTTCCGGCAACTCGAGCGGAGATCGGATGAAGATCGGAGTAATGGGGGCGGGAGGTCTCGGCGGCTATTTCGGGGCGCGGCTCGCGGCGGGCGGCGCCGATGTGAGCTTCATCGCCCGCGGTGCGCATCTGGCGGCCATGCATGAATACGGCTTGTCAGTCGAAGGCCCGGAGCCGATTCACGTCCCGAAAGTGAAGGCCACCTGCGATCCGGCCGCCGTCGGCCCGGTCGATCTCGTCATCTTCGCAGTCAAGCTCTGGGACACCGAGGAGACGCTGCGCCTGATCGCGCCGATGGTGGGGCCGCACACGACGCTGATCTCGTTCCAGAACGGCGTGCTTAAGGACGACTACCTGCGCACCGCTTATGCTCCCGCACAGATCATGGGCGGGGTCGGTTACGTTGCCACCACCATCGACCGGCCGGGAGTGATCCGTCAGACCGGCCCGATGCAGCGCCTGATCTTCGGCGAGTTCGACGGCGCACGCTCGGCCCGCGCCGAGGCGCTGCTCGAAGCATGCCTGAAGGGGGGCATCAAGGCCGAGATCAGCCCCGACATCCGCCGCGACATCTGGCAGAAATTCGTGTTTCTGGTCGGTCTGTCGGGCACCACCACCACGATGCGTCTGCCGATCGGCCCGATCCGCTCCAATCCGCAGACGCGCGCGTTTCTACTCGATGTGATGCGCGAGGTGGTCGCGGTCGGGCGCGCCCATGGCGTCGCTCTCGACGCGGACTATGCCGAGCAGCGGCTCGCCTTCGCGGACAGCGTCGCCTATGACATGACCTCGTCGATGCACCACGACCTCGAGCGCGGCAACCGGCTGGAGGTGCCATGGCTATCGGGCGGCGTGGTCTCGCTCGGCGAGCGGGTCGACGTGCCGACGCCGCTCAACCGCGCCATCGCGACGATTCTGGCGCTGCACGCCGACGGGCGGCGAGGGCGCTGAGATGAATGCGCGAGAAACAGCCACGCGCCTGACGATCCGCGGCTTGCGCACGACGGCCGTCGAAGTGCCGATGACGTTCGCGCTCGGAACCAGCGCCGCGACCATCCGCTCGGCGCCGCTTCTGCTGATCGACGTCGACACGGACGAGGGCGTGACCGGCCGCACCTATCTGTTCTGCTATCGTCGCAGCGGCGCACGCGCCATCGCCGGCCTGCTGCACGACGCGGTCGAATTGGTGAAAGGGCAAAGGGGGGCGCCGGTCGACGTGACCGCATTCCTCAGCCGGCGTTTTGCGCTGATCGGCGTGACCGGTGTGGCGCGCATGGCGCTGTCCGGTCTCGATGCCGCGTTGTGGGACGCGGCGGCCGCGGCCGCCGGCCTGCCGCTGGCTCGCCTGCTCGGCGCGGAGCCGAAACCGGTTCCCGTCTACAACAGCAACGGACTGGGCCTCATGGCGCCCGAGGCGGCGGCTGACGAAGCGCAAAGACTGCTCGAGGGCGGCTTTGGAGCCGTCAAGCTGCGTCTCGGCTACGCGACGCTCGCCGAGGATCTCGCAGTGACGCGCGCCGTGCGGCGCGTCTTGCCCGACGACGTCGCGTTGATGGCGGATTACAATCAGGCCCTGTCGCGCGCCGAGGCCTTGCGGCGCGGGCGGGCGCTCGACGACGAGGGCCTCTACTGGCTCGAGGAGCCGATCCGCCACGATGATTACGCCGGGTATGCGGCGCTCGCGGACGAACTCGTCCTGCCGGTTCAGATCGGCGAGAATTTCAATGGCCCCGAAGCGATGGCGCAGGCGCTCGTGGCGGAGGCGTGCGATCTCGTCATGCCGGATCTGGCGCGCATCGGCGGCGTGACCGGCTGGATGCAGGCGGCAGGGCTGGCGGCGGCGCATGGCATTCCGATGTCGTCGCATTTGTTTCCCGAAGTGAGCTGCCACTTGCTCGCGGCGACGCCGACGCGGCATTGGCTCGAATATGTCGACTGGGCGAATGCCATCATCGAAGAGCCCCTGCGCATCGAGAGCGGGCATGCTCTCGTTCCGGACCGGCCCGGCAGCGGCCTGACATGGGACGACAAGGTCGTCGAGAAATACGCGCTTGCGTGAAGGCCCCTGATCGCGCTGTGCAGCCCACCGCGAGAGGAGGAAGTGATGGCGGTGCGGGACCGGATGAGCTGGCTCATGCTTTCCCTCGCCGGTCTCTTTCTGCTGATCGGCGCGCTGCTGATCGCGGCACCGCGGCCGGGCGCTCAATTGTTCGGCATCCCGGCGGTGCACGAGGACGGCCTCGTCTATGTGCGCGCGGTCGGCTTTCGCGATCTCGCGCTCGCTCTCTACATCGCCCTGCTCACGTTGTGGGCGTCGCGTCGCGCGCTCGCCATCCTTCTCGCTGCGACCGTTCTGATACCCGTTCTCGACTTCGTGATGGTGCTGGTCGTGCGGGGCGCGTCCTCGCCCTGGCACCTGGCTCTGCATGCCGGCAGCGCAACGGTGTTCGCGGGGCTCGCGCTCACATGCGCCCGCTCGCGGCAAGCTCGCGCGCAGGCGGGCCGTTGACCGCCATCTTCCAGTGCAGGTCGACATGACGAATGGTAAATGTCGTCGCGTTCGTTGGGGATCGAGTACGGGTCGCGAGCGGCCGGCTCCTTGAGCACGCGAAGCACCCCTGTGAGGCCCCGCAGATCCTGGAACCTCCCGGATGGTGCCGCGTTTGCCGGCTGACCTCCGAGGAGTTGTGGCATGCGTGTCCTCAGCCTTATCCTGGCGGCGGGGTTTGCTGTCAGTATCGCCGGCCTGGCCTCGGCCTCGCCGACGCCAGGCCCCTTCGATCCCTCATTCCTGAACGGGGTTCAGAGCGATTACATGCGGCGCGGCAACCATGCCCGCGCTGCCCGCGGCTATCGGGGCCGTGGCATTGCCGTTCGCCGCGGCCATTACCGGCGAGCAGTTTCATATCCGCGGGCTGCCTATTTTCGACGGGCGCCCTATTACCGAGGGGCCGCTCACTATCGGCGGGCCGGCTACCATCGGCGCATTGGCCATTATCGGCCGTATCGTGGCGTCGGTTATTACTACCGGTCCGGCTACCGTCATTACCGGCACCGGCGCTGCTACTACCGCTGGCATCCGGTCTACGGCAGCCGCCTGGTCTGCCGGCGTCCGTATCGGCCGCACGTCTCTATCGGCGTGTTTTGAGGGTCATTCGAAGGGCAAGACCGAGCATCAGATCAACTCGATCGTGTTCGGCAGAGCGGCGCCCACTTCGGCACATCGGGCCCGAACGACAGCGCCCCGGCTGGCGCCGGGGCGTGATTGTGACGGCAAAGTTATTTCGCCATAGCGCGCCGATCGCTCAGATCGTGTCCCAGATCGGCGCGGTCGGCAGGTCGTCCGCCGTCACGGTGAGGTCGAAGGATGAGATTGCCTGAAGCGGCAGCGGTTCGGCTTCGCTGAAAACCATCGACATGGCCTCGGGAAAGGTACCGATCTCCTCTGCCGTCCCGAGGGCCGGAACGGGAACCTCGAGGGCCCGCTCAACCGCCAGGCTCATGTGCCGTTCCGGGTTGGTCGGGATGGCGCCGGTCGTTTCGCTGGCAGCTTCTAGATCCATCGCCTGCTGCGCCCAGTCTTCGGGCGCAAGCGGCGCGTCGATGGCTGTGCTGGCCATCGCGGCCATGATGGCCTCGTATGACGACGTATCGTCGAGCGGAGCCATGAATGCCCGGTCTTCGGCTTTGGGCACGTCAGTGCTGCCAATGGCGGCCATCACCGCTTCGTACGCCGTATCGTCGAGGACGGGCATGAACGACCGGTCTTCGGCTTTGGCGGTAGCAGCCAGGCTGAGCGTGAGGGCAATTCCGAGATTTACGGAGCGGAGGCGCATCGATCTGACCCTGTGGGTTGTGGATGGCCAGATGATGCTGAATCACACGCTAAGGAGACCTTAGCATTTTTAGCTAAGCAGTCCTTAAGAGTGATTCGCCTGTCGCGGACCGGTCCGCCGCGCGGGGCAGGTGATGCAGCGGGCGCGAGGGCGCGTCCGGGAATTGCTTGCGGCCGTGCACCTTGCGCCCGCCTCAGCCGGCGGTCATCCTCGGCTGATTCCGAGGCGACCGACCGCATGACCCGCCCGACCTCCAGCGCCGCGCGGCAATGGCCGCTGATCGCGCGCTTTGCCGAAGCCGAGGAGCGGCTCGCTCTTGCCGCGGTCGCGCGCGGCCCGGTGCCGGCGGGCGTTTATGAATTTCTCCGTTTCGGCGTGAAACAGGCATGGGCATGCCTGTTCGGCGGCGCGATGGTGGCGCTGCTGATCGCCACGCACCTCTGGTATCCCAAGGGCGCCGCGGTCGCGCGCTACGACTTTCTCGTCCTTGCCGCAGTGGGCTTGCAGGCGGCGCTGATCACCTTGCGTCTCGAGACCATCGAGGAAGCGAAAGTGATCCTCGTTTTCCATATCGTCGGCACCGCCATGGAAGTGTTCAAGACCGCTGTCGGCTCGTGGATCTATCCCGAGGCGAGCGTGCTGCGCATCGCTGGCGTGCCGTTATTCACCGGCTTCATGTACGCCGCGGTCGGTTCCTATCTCGCCCGCGCCTGGCGCCTGTTCGACTTGCGTTTCGACCGTCATCCGCCGACGGCTCACGTATTCGCGCTGGCCGTCGCGATCTACATCAACTTCTTCGCTCATCACTACGTATTCGATATGCGGGTCGTGCTGTTCGCCGCTGCGGCGGTGCTGTTCGGGAGAACGCGCGTGCGCTTTCGGGTATGGCGCGCCTGGCGTTCGATGCCGCTGTTGCTCGGCTTCGTCCTGATCGCTGCGTTCATCTGGATCGCCGAGAATGTCGGCACCGTGACCGGCGCCTGGCTGTATCCCATGCAGGCCAGGGCGTGGAGCATCGTCCCGCTCGCCAAACTCGGCTCGTGGTTCCTGCTGATGCTCGTGAGCTATGCCCTCGTCTGCCTCGTCAACACGCCGACCGCCGCAGACGATGTGGAAAGCACGCGCGATCGCCTTTATGGTGGCCTCGGCGCTGGCCCGATTCTTGATCGCGGAAATCTCGATCCGGGCCTCGCCGCGCGCGAGGCGCGCGTCGGCACGGTTCGACGCGACGGCAATCGCGACCGGTGACTGCATCCGGAGCGGTTCTCGTGCGTTATCCCGGCGACCGGATCGGCCGGCGCCGACTGGAACGGGGCCACCATCACGCCGGACCGGCCTCTGAACGAACGACGCCAAAACAACTGGGGAGGACGATATGCGGCGCTTCCGTCACCTCGGGTCGGCACTCATTGCGACCCGCTACCCCTATGCACTTGCGCTCGTCGGCCTGCTGCAGATAGCGGCCGGCGCCCAGGCGAGCGGAACCCAGCCACGTGACCAGGACGCCGAGCTGGCGGCGGTCACGCGCGAGCTCGAGGCGGTCAAGACCGAGCTGAAAGGCATGAAAGCGCGGGTCACCGAGCTGGAAGGAGACATCGCCCAGACGCGGGATGCCCTCGACACATTCCGCGAGGAGGCGACGCGCGTCGACGAGGGCGCTCGGCCTGCCATGCCCGCCACCTTGACGTTCCCGGTGCACAAGGGCCGAGGCGGCCCCGACATGCCTGACGTCGACGTCACCAGTGCGATCGACACGGCGCCGCCGCTGTCCGCAGCCGAGCAGAAGCAGCTCGCGAAGGCCGACGAGCTTCTCGGCCGCGGCGACATCGCCGGCGCGCGGCTGGTGCTCGAGCAGGCGTCGGCTGCCAGTCCGGCTGCCGCGTTCAAGCTGGGCGAGACCTACGATCCGAAGCGCCTCGCGGCCTGGCGCGTGCTGGGCGTGCGCGCCGACCCGGCCAAGGCTCGCGAGTTGTATCAGCACGCCTACGCCGGAGGGATCAGGGAAGCCCGCGACCGCCTCGCCGGCCTGCCATAACCGTAGATCCGCCGCCCATCGTGACGCCGTGACCGCCGCAAATCAGCGGGCGGCATCCCCCGAGAACAGGGGTGCGCCCCCGCCCGGCGGCGGGCTGAGCGGGGGCGCGTGAGAAGCCTGGGCTGGGGGGCTGATTCGCTTCCCACTCGGCAAACTTGGCCGTTCAACCGTGGTGGAAAAGGGGCTGGACCGGGACGAAATTGGGCAGACCCCGGGTAGCAACCGTCCGCAGCCTTACGTGAGGGGCCGCCTTCGCCCGGCTGCACGAACCGAATTCCGGCAGCGCGCGAAAAAATGAAACCCCGCCAGTCGCGCAAGGCTGACGGGGTTTTTTCCATCCCAATGATGGACGTTGCCACCGACTTATCAACGCCCGCCGGCGAAAGCCGGTTTCAGCGTGGCATTAACAAATGAGAGCGGGCCCGGGGGCCAATTACCAACCCGGACCCGCCCCCACGGGCAGCCTTTGGATCTAACGCATCAACAGCCAGGTCACGGAAACGAGAGGAGCCACCGCTCCGATGACGAAGCAGAATAGGTTTGCCACCATGTGCGCACCCTTGTCAGTTGAGCGAGCCCAACCACCGAGGACCATGCTTCGTTCGCTTCGTACACGGAAATTTGTGGCGCCGTGCGCGCGGCGAAGCACATGACGTCCCCGCCATGTGCGCACCTTTGGTCCTCCCGCTGGGACAACTGCTTATGGCCAAGCTTGGTTTCACGGCTGGACGGGAATCACGAACACGAAATTGCGACCGAGGATTTGCCAGCCGGCGCCGCCGCGTCAGCGCCTTGCGTCTTCGAGAAGCATGGCGGCGCCCTTTTCGGCGATCATCACCGTCGGCGAGTTGGTGTTCCCCGATGTGATGCGCGGCATGACGGAGGCGTCGATGACGCGCAACGCGGCGATGCCGCGCACGCGCAGGCGCTCGTCGAGCACGGCCATGGGGTCGTGATCTGGCCCCATGCGCGCCGTGCCGACAGGATGGAAGATCGTCGTGCCGATGTCGCCCGCCGCCTGCACCAGCTCGTCGTCGGAGGTCAGATGTGCGCCGGGCTTGTATTCCTGCGGGCGGTAGCGCGCGAGCGGCGCCTGCGCCACGATGCGCCGTGTCAGACGGAGCGAATCCACGGCGACGCGCCGATCCTCGTCGGTCGACAGGTAGTTTGGCTGGATGGCGGGGGCCGCGAACGGGTCGGGGCTCCTCAGATGCACGTGGCCGCGGCTCGACGGGCGCACATTGCACACGCTCGCCGTGAATGCCGGGAAGGGGTGAAGCCCATCACCCCATTTGTCGAGCGAGAGCGGCTGGAAATGGAACTCGAGATTTGCGGTGGCGTAGTCGGGGCCCGACTTTGCGAAGGCGCCGAGCTGCGAGGGGGCCATGGTGAGCGGACCGCGGCGCAGCACCGCGTAGCTTAGGCCCATCAGCGCCCGTTGCCAAAGCCGCGCATAATCGTCGTTGAGCGTGCGCACGCCGGATACCTTGTAGATGGGACGCAGCTGCAAATGGTCCTGCAGGTTCTCGCCGACGCCGGGCAGGTGATGCGCCACCGCGAGGCCAAGGTCGCCGAGGCGTGCGCCATCGCCGATGCCGGAGCGCTCCAGGATCGGCGGCGACGCGACCGCGCCGGCAGTCAGGATCACTTCGCCGGCGGCACGCGCCACGTGTCGCTCGCCATCGCGCGTGAAGGAGATGCCGGTCGCACGCAGCCCCTCGAGCAGCACGCGCTCGACGTGCACGCCGGTTTCGAGGCGCAGGTTGGGACGATTCAAAGCCGGCTTGAGGAAACCGCGCGCCGCGCTCCAGCGTCGTCCGCGCTTCTGATTGACCTGGAAATACGACGAGCCTTCGTTGTCGCCGGTGTTGAAGTCATCGATCTTCGGGATGCCCGCCGCGGCGGCGGCATCGCGCACGGCATCGAGGATGTCCCAACGCACGCGCGGATGCTCGACGCGCCACTCGCCACCACCGCGGTGCAGCGCATTGGGCGGATCGATGTGGTCCTCGTGCTTCAGGAAATAGGGCAGCACGTCATCCCAGCCCCAACCGGCCAGACCGAGCTGACGCCAGCCGTCGTAGTCGGCGGCCTGTCCGCGCATGTAGATCATGGCGTTGATGGCCGACGAGCCGCCGATCACCTTTCCGCGCGGATAGGCGAGCGACCGGCCGTTGAGCCCCGGCTCCGGGACGGTCGTGAACATCCAGTCGCAGCGCGGATTGCCGATCGCGAACAGATAGCCGACCGGGATGTGAAACCAGATCCAGCCGTCGCGCCCGCCGGCTTCCAGCACCAGCACGCGGTTTCGCGGATCGGCGGAGAGCCGGTTGGCCAGCACGCAGCCCGCCGAGCCGGCGCCGACGATGATGTAGTCGAACGTGCCGACATCCTGTTCGCTTCCTGTCATGGGCAGACGATTGCAAGTCCGGCGGCACAAGGGAAGGGGGCAACGGGAATGACGCCGAGGTCTCGGCCCACAGGTCACAGCCGTTGTGCAAGACGGCCTGGACAGCCGGCAATACGGTAGACGAGCCGCCGCGATCCCGGTAGGGGACCCACCGCCTCCCATGGGTTTACATGCGCCGCTCTTCCCCGCAGCATCGCCATGAACCCGAAGCGGGCTTTCCTCGATGCTTGATCAAAGCGCCGGTGCTCCAGCGCCCGGTGAAGGCGATTACCCTGAGATCCGCGAGGCGGTCTCGAAGCTGTGCGAGCGATTCCCCGGCGCATATTGGCGCGCCCTCGACCGTCAGGCGCGCTATCCGACGGAATTCGTCGAGGCCCTGACTCAGTCCGGCTTTCTCGCCGTCCTTATTCCCGAGGAATATGGCGGGGCCGGGCTGCCGCTGTCGGCCGCGGCGGCTGTGCTCGAGGAAATCCAGCGCGCCGGCTGCAGCGGCGCCGCCTGCCACGCGCAGATGTACACCATGGGCACCGTGCTGCGGCACGGCTCGCTCGAGCAGAAGCGGCGCTACTTGCCCGAGATCGCCGCCGGACGCGTGCGGCTGCAGGCCTTCGGCGTGACGGAGCCCGGTTTCGGCTCGGACATGTCGGCGCTCAAGACGGTGGCGCACCGCGACGGAGACGGCTACGTGCTGCGCGGCCAGAAAATCTGGACGTCGCGCGCCGAGCATTCCGACCTGATGCTGCTGGTGGCGCGCACGACGCCGCTGGACCAGGTCAACAAGCGCAGCGAGGGCCTGTCGGTGTTCATCCTCGACATGCGTGCGGCGCGCGGGCATGGCCTCGGCATCCGCCCCATCCGCACCATGATGAACCATGCCACCACGGAGATTTTCCTCGACGACGTGCGCGTTCCGGCCGCGAACCTCGTCGGCGGGGAGGGCAACGGCTTTCGCTGCATCCTGTCCGGCATGAACGCGGAACGCATCCTGATCGCGGCCGAGTGCGTCGGCGACGCGCGCTGGTTCATCGACAAGGCGGTCGCATATGCGAGGGAGCGCATCGTCTTCGGACGTCCGATCGGCCAGAACCAAGGGGTGCAGTTTCCGATCGCCAAGGCTTATGCCGGAATGCGCGCGGCGGCGCTGATGGTGCGCGAGGCGGCCCGGCTCTACGAGGCCGGCGCGAATTGCGGCGCCGAAGCCAATATGGCCAAGATGCTTGCTGCCGACGCCTCGTTCGAGGCCGCCAACATGTGCATCCAGACCCATGGCGGCTTCGGCTTCGCCGAGGAATACGACATCGAGCGCAAGTTCCGCGAGACGCGCCTCTACCAGGTCGCGCCGATCTCGACCAACCTGATCCTCGCCTATCTGGCCGAGCATGTGCTCGGCCTGCCGCGGTCGTATTGAGCCGAGCCTTCAACGCTCGGTCATCGTAAGCAGCATTGCGCTGGCGGGAGGCAGTGCAACAGCGACCAGACGGCCTTCCCGCTGGACAGCCTCGTTCGCAAGCGGCGTCCACGCGCCGAAATCGCTGACGGTGCTCCCGCCCAGGGTGACGGTCTTTGCATCCGGCGCCTCGCCGGCAAGCCGCAGCGACGATGCTGTCCCGACCTCCTGCCCGGAATCGATCCGGACCCGTACGGGACGCGCCAGCGCCTTGTTGATGAGGCAGACGCGGAGCGCGCCGTCATTGGCGCGGACAGCGTAGGCCGTGATGTCGGCGGCCGGAGAAGCAACACGCGTCGGCAAGAGCGCGCCGCGGCTCGCCTCGCTGAACATGAGCATCCCGTAATAGAGCGGCAGCGCGCGGCGGCGCTCGCCGACACCGAGGCCGATCGGGCTGTAGAACTTGTGGTCGCCGGCGTGGAAATTGACGCCGGCGCCGCCGGCTTCGGCAACCTGCAACATGAATTCGAGACCCCAGAGCGCCGCTGCGAGCGTGTCGCTGACGCCTGGATGTCCTTCGGAGAAAACCGAGTTCGTCTCGCTGATGCGATACGGCAGTCCATGACGCTCGGCGACCGCCCGCACGCCGTCGAGGACAGGCCCACATCTCGAAGCCGAGCCCAACAGCTTCGGAATGCTGACATGCGGCGCCCGCGCCGGGCCGTCGGCGTAGTAGTGTCGCGTCAGCAGGACGAGGCGCTCGAGACAGACATCGACGAATGGTGGCATCCACTGCGCCTCTGAAGCGACTGCCGGCCCTGCGAACGGCGCCTCCGGCAGGCGCCTGCGCACGGCGTCGGCGAAGGCCTGCCATTCCGCGATGAAAGCGGATACCTCGTACGGCGGCGCGCGCAGGCCCGACCAGGTCGCAAACCCGTCCGGCTCGTTGCCGATCTGAAAGGCAAGCAGCTGCGGGCCGACGGCTCGGGCCACGTAAGCTGCCTCCTCGGCCGCATCCTCCGGCGTTCCATTGCCGAGATTGAGGCCGTAGATCAGCCGCCAGCCGACGGCGCGAAGGAATGCGGCGAGTTCATCGACCACCGCCGGCGTGATCACGTAGATATCGTGCAGCGGCAAACTTTTCGCGCTGCCCTGCCAGACGGTGCGATCGCTGGTGTTGCCGCCGATGCGCAGCACCCCCGTGCTCCCCAAGGTGCGCACCAGCCCCGCAAGCGAGCGGTTGCGGGGTGAAAAATAATTCGCCGTGAGGATCGCCGCTTCGTAACTGAGCCCGACGAACCCTGTCGGGATCGGCCGGCCGTGGACGTCGCGGTCGACCATAACGTCGACGCGCGTTGCGTCCTGCGCAGACGCGCGACGGCGTGCGAGGCAAAGAGCGGCGCTGCTCGCCGCACCCGCAATGACTTCACGGCGGCACGGCCGCCCTGCGCAGCGGGACATGGCCATTGCGTCTTCCGCTCGGAGTGGGGCGCGTCCTTGTCGATCAGCCTAGCATAGGCCTTCCCGACGCGTCATTGAGCGGCGGCGATCGACCCGGCTCGAGGCCGCTCGGGAACATCGTCCTGCAATGGGAGTTCATGGTTCGCGGCATGGCCAAGGAGAAGCAGATGCCCCGAGGCGACAAATCGAAATACACCGCGAAGCAGAAGCGCAAGGCCGAGCACATCGCCGACTCGTACAAGTCGCGCGGCACCTCCTCCAAGGAAGCGAAGCGGCGCGCCTACGCGACCGTCAACAAGGAGAGCGGTGGCGGCAACAAGAGCGGCTCCGGTCGTGGCAAGAAGGATACCAAGGTGTCCGCGCAGCGTGGCGGCAAGCGCGGCGGCGCCGCGTCGGCGGCACGCCCGGCGGCAGCGCGTTCGGCCTCGGCCAAGAAGGCAGCTGCCACCCGCAAGCGCAACGCGGCAAAGAAGAAGGCGAGCTAAGGTTCCTCTCCAGACAGGAGAGGTCGAGCGGCCTCATAGCGGCGGACGAATGGCGGGAGCGTCGGGCGCTCCCGCGAGCCGTCGCCCTATTGGACGATCAGAACCACTCCGCTGCGACGAACAGGCCCGCCCCGCCGAGCAGCAGCAGGAAGGGGTGCAGCTTGGGCCGCCAGGTCAGCAAGCCCGCGACGCCTCCCACGATCACCCAGGCGAGAGGGCCGGCGTCGTTGAGACGCAGGATCGCCATCAGACCCGCGAATACGAGGCCCGCCCCGACCGGCGCGAGCCCGCGCTCGAGCGCGCCGTGCCAGGCCTTGCCGCGGTGCTTGTCCCATATGTGCGCGACCGCGTAGCAGAGCATCGATGAGGGCACGTAGAGCGCCAGCGTGGCGACGAGCGCGCCTGCGAGACCGGCGATCTTCCAGCCGATAAGCGTCACCAGCATCGAACTCGGACCCGGCGTCACGCGCGCGATCGCGAACAGGTCAAGGAACTCGCGCGGGGTCAGCCAGTGCCTGACCTCGACCGTGGCGTGCTGCAGCGGGGCGTAGATCCCGGTGGCGCCGCCGATCGCCGCAATCGATAACGGCGCCAGGACAATGACGAGGGTGAGAAGGTTGTCGTCACGCATGATCGGCCTTCCGCGGCCAGGCACTGGCGATGCTCAGCGGGACGATCACCGCCAGCACGGGCAGGACGGGCCATTTCAGCACGCCGACGCAGACGAAGGTGGCCGTCATGACGAGCGCGGACGTCACGCCGCGCAAGCCGGCCTGCGCCGAAACCAGCCCCATGCGCAGCAGCATGCCGGTCGCCGCGGCCGCCGTTCCGACCAGGGCCACCGCGACCAGCGGGATCGCGAGCAGGCGGTCGTAGATCAGCGCTGCCGCGAGCACGAAGCCGAAGGGCGCGGTCAGCATCGCCAGCAGGGCCGTCGTCGCGCCCGGCACGCCGCGCAGCCGCTGGCCGATGAAGATGGCGAGGTTGGTCGAGTTCACGCCCGGCAGGACCTGAGCGACGGCGACCCCGGACAGGAACTGGTCCCGCGTCATCCATCTGCGCAGCTCCACCACCTCGCGAAACATCCATGGCGTGAGCCCGCCTCCGAAGCTGTAGACGCCGATCCAGAAGAAGACACGGTAGAGCGCCAGCAAGGAAACTCGTTCGGCAGCCTCGGCCTCGCTGTCTATTTGCATGGTTGACCTCGCATGGCCGCCTGGTTGTCGCGTGCTACCTAGTCCATGATCCCGGCACGTGGCGAGCCGGTTCACGAAAAGATTGAACGGGACGCACAGGAGGCCCTTATGCCCGACCCTGAGCTCGAGCAGGCCCTGGCCCGCCTTTACCAGGATCTCCTCGCCGCATGGAACAAGCGCGATGCCGCCGCCATGGCCGGCCTTTTCACGGCCAACGGCAGCCAGGTCGGGTTCGATGGCAGCGTCGCCAACGGCCGATCCGACATCGAAAGCCACCTCGCCCCGGTCTTCGCCAGCCGTCCGACGCCGGCTTTCGTCGGCAAGGTACGTGAGGTGCGCGCGCTCGGCGGCGCCGCAGCCCTGCTGCGCGCCGTCGCCGGCATGGTCGCGTCCGGCGGCAACGACATCAATCCCGACCTCAACACCATCCAGACGCTGGTCGCCTCGCGCGATGCCGGCGGACCGTGGCGCATCGAGATGTTCCACAACACGCCGGCCGCTTTCCACGGGCGTCACCACGAGAAGGAGCAGCTCACGCAGGAGCTGCGCGCCCTGCTGAAGCGGCAGGGTTGAGAGCCTCGGACCGGCCTGTCGCACCCGCGAAGGCCATGCCTTCCTGCGGAACGACCCGGCGAAAGCCGGCCCCCGGACTTGATCCGGGGGTCGTCACCGCTTCGCCAGAAAGATCATGCGACCAAGAGGAACGTGGCCGGCTGCTGCGCCTGCAATTTGACCCGCGAGTCTGGTCAGCGAACGTTAACCCGAATCATTGAGCCTGACCGGGACGTCGCCCATGCGTCGGTCGAAGCCGAGCCGGCAGAGGGGTCTTCCCCATGACGCAGCTTTTGCGGCCCAATCCCAGCGATTTCCAGCGCTGCGTGCGCTTTCTTTGCGGCATGATTGAAAGCATCGCCATGCGCGCCGGCCTCTCCGACGTGGATTGTCGCGACCTGCAATGGTCGCTTGCGGCGATGCCGCCGGCGGTCCGCGACCGGGTCAGGCTCATGCTCATCGGAATCGAAATCCAGACCGAGCACGCCGAGCCCGTTCTGGCCTTCGCCACGCGCTACCTGCTGATCCTTGCGCAGGATATTTGGGACGCCACCCCCCAGCCAACAATGTCCGCGCCGGGTCCGTTGCAGCCGAAACGCACAATCAACTAGCGGGTCGTGAGCGCGGCGGCGCGGCCCGCGGCCTGCGGCCGGCTCCCGCGAGGCCCTGCGTATCGAAATATCGTTTGATCTCGCCCGCTTCGTTGCCGCCAGCGGCAAGGGCGACGTAGCCGTCGGGGCGCACCAGGTACAGCGCATCGTGCTTCAGCCCCGCTTCCTGGGCCGCGCGCCGCCACGGGAAGACGTGCAGTGGCAGGTCCATTGCTGCGCATGTGTGCGCCAGCTTGGGATTGCTGTCGCCATAAACATGCACCTGCCAGCCGAGCGACGTCAGCGGCGCGAAATTGTCGTTGTCGACATCCTGGGCCGCATCGGGCTGGACCCACGGCAGGCGGTCGCCACCGCGGATGTTCCCGGCACGGCCCGCGCTCAATGGGCTGGTGCGGTAGTCGACCGCGATCTGGGAGACGGTGCGGAACATCAGGCCGCGGAAGCGCTTGCACGCCACCAGACGCGGCAGGATCAGGGGCACCACCTCGGTGCGCACGAACCGCGCCAGGCGGCCAGGGCTTGTGACAATCGTGAAGGCCTTGTCGGTCGTGGCGACGAGGCGTTGTGCAAAGGCGATGCGCTCGGGCTCGTAGCTGTCGAGCAGCGACGGACGGGCCGAGCCCTGCACGACCGCGGCCAGCTTCCAGGACAGGTTCACGGCATCGCCGATGCCGGTGTTCATGCCTTGCCCGCCGACGGGGCTGTGGATGTGGGCCGCATCGCCCGCCAGGAAGACGCGCCCCTTGCGGAATCGGTCGGCGACGCGATGGTGCACGTGATAGGTCGAGAACCAGTTGACCCGCTCGATGTCGATGCGGAGCCGCTCGATCGCGGCGGCGCTGACATCCTGCCACGACAATCTCCGAGCGTCTGCCACCGCGCCTTGTTGCACGGTGCCGACGAGCCGGGCGCGGCTCGTTCCTTTCATCGGGAAGACGGCGAGGAAGTCGGCGTCGTCGAGGGCCACGTGCAGCTCGCCCGTGATTGCGGGGCCGCTCGCTTCCACGTCGGCAACAAAAAAGACGTGCGCATAGGTGCCGCCCGGGAAGCCGATGCCAAGTCCCTGGCGCACGGTGGAATGGGCGCCGTCGCAGCCTGCAAGAAAAGCGGCTTCGCAGGTTTCGTCACGTCCGTCGGCCGCGCGCAGGCGGGCGAGAACGCGGGCGCCGTTGGCATCAAATCCGGTGATCTCGGTACGACGCTCGACCTCGACGCCGATGTCGCGGAGCCGGTCGATCAGAATGCGTTCGTGCTCGTCCTGCGGCAGGATCAGAACATATGGAAAAGGGCTTAGGCCCTTGCCGATCGCTCCGAGCGGCACACGCACCCGTCTCTTTCCCCGCACCCAAAGGTTGGCCGCGACGAATTCCTGCCCGCGCGCAATCAGCGTCTCGGCCAGCCCGATCTGCCGATCGAATTCGAGCGTGCGCGCGTGCATGACGAGCGCCCGGGAGGTGGTGCCGGGCTCGGCGGCCTTGTCGATGATGCGCAATGGCACGCCGAGGCGGCTCAGCCATAGCGCCAATGTGAGGCCGGTCGGACCTGCTCCGGCGATCAGCACCTGGGTCATCGGCACGGCACTCTAGCGATGGTGTCCGTGATCTGCCTTCACGATCCAGATATTGCGGCGCAGCCGCGCTGTAGGCTCACCTGAGTTCGATGGTTCTCTCGACGACGTGCTCGAAGCCTGGCGCATCGTCCGACGTGAGCGTCATTTTCAGGCGTAGCGCGGGCTTGGCGGCCTGCCCTTCGCGCACGAGGCGCTCGATCTCGCGTTGCGAGGTTACGCCGACCTCCTTGAGGAATTTGCGCACGGCCATGTTGAATGCGTCTTCATCCATGCTGGTCTCCTCCCGTCCGTCTCCCGAGGCCAGCGCGTGCCGGCAGCTCCCGTTGTACACGAACAAGGCAACGGGGGCACCTGACGCCAAACGGGCGTCATGGCGCGACGGACCCTTTTCTGTGCGCTGATGTCGCTCAGTAGGAGATGGCGATGCCGATGCCCGTTCGCCGGTGTCAAAGAGGCGCCCGAACAGGATGCCAAGAACACCTTCGGGCGGCAGATCTAAGACAGATCGCCTCGGTTACATCGATCCCGCTTTGACACTCTCGGCGCAGTGGCGGGCCACGCCGCCGGTTTGCGCTCTAATGCATGCTGCGCTTCGGGCGCTGCGTAACGGCTGCCCTGCGCAGTGCCGTGAGCTTGTCGAGGCGGGTCTCGATGCGGTCGAGCCACGCGTGGAGGGATGTGATCTGGAATTCGAGGCGTTGCAGCGAGGCGGCTGACGCCGCATCGACGTGAGCAAACCGGGAAGGGAGCTGTCGCATCGTCTTCCTCCTGCCGAGGCCATCTCACCATGCAATTCCTTGCTCATTCGTTAACGCCGAACGCGCCGTCACGGCCGCGTCTTGGCCGGGCCAAGGTCCGGCAGAAGGTCACAAAGCCATGGGGAAAAGCGGGCCCGCCGCCCCAAGAAAAGGGGAAATCTGCATTGATTTTTAACCCGCCACGGTCCATATACCCCCCAGAGCGTCAGCCCAAAGAGGGCTTGAGCGAGGCAGCGTGACGGTCCCTCAAGAGACCCGGCCTCCTTCTTCAATCGCTTCTTCACCCGGACCGTCCCTCATCACGCGGGTCGACCACAGCGCCGCCGGCTTGTCCGTCTCGTGACGGGCGTCTGCCGCTGGCTCCCCGCTTTGACAAAGGACGTACATTGTCCAATTTCGCGACCTTCGGCCTTTCCACGCCGATTCTGAACGCCCTCGCAACCGAGGGTTACACCAATCCCACCCCGATCCAGTCGCAGGCCATTCCGCACGTGCTCAACGGCCGCGATCTTTGCGGCATAGCGCAGACCGGAACCGGCAAGACCGCCGCTTTCGCGCTGCCCATCCTCGAGCGCTTGGCCAAGGCGCCCCGGCCGCTGACGCGCAAGGCCTGCCGCACGCTGGTTCTGAGCCCGACGCGCGAACTGGCCATGCAGATTGCAGACAGCTTTCGCGCCTATGGACGCCATATGCGCCTGTCGACGGCCGTCGTATTCGGCGGCGTCTCGGTCGGCAAGCACGAGCGCGCGCTGGCGGGCGGCGTCGACATCCTGGTTGCGACGCCGGGCCGGCTTCTCGATCTCGTCGACCGTCGCGCCCTGACGTTGCGCGAGGTCGAAATCCTCGTGCTCGACGAGGCCGACCAGATGCTCGATCTCGGCTTCATCCACGCCTTGAAGCGGATCGTGACGCTGCTCCCGCGCGAGCGGCAGACCCTGTTCTTCTCGGCAACCATGCCGAACAATATTGCCGCGCTGGCGGACGCATATCTGCGCGATCCTGCCAAGGTTGCGGTTGCACCGGTCGCAACCACGGCCGAACGCGTCGAGCAGCGCGTGACCTTCATCGCAAGCGCGCATAAGCCGGCGCTGCTAGCGACCGTTCTGGCGGATCCGACGATCGACCGCGTGCTCGTGTTCACGCGCACCAAGCATGGCGCCGACAAAGTCGTGCGCTATCTCGACAAGGTCGGCATTGCCGCAGCTGCCATTCACGGCAATAAGAGCCAGCCGCAGCGCGAGCGCGCCCTGGCCGCATTCCGCTCGGGCAAGTGCCGCGTGCTCGTTGCCACGGACATCGCCGCCCGCGGCATCGACGTCGAGGGCGTCAGCCACGTGATCAATTTCGAGCTGCCCAACGTTCCCGAATCCTACGTGCACCGCATCGGCCGCACCGCCCGGGCCGGCGCCGACGGGATCGCAATCTCGTTCTGCAACGACGAGGAACGCGCCTATTTGCGTGACATCGAGAAGCTCACCCGCATCAAGCTGACCGTGCAGCCGCTCCCCGCAGGCCTGGAAGCCGGCGCGCTTGCGCCTGCAGGCGCAACAAGCCGGGCGGATGCCAAGCCGTCACAGGCGCCGCGCCGCGCTCATCAGCATCGGGCCGCGAGCGGCGACAACGCTCCGGCCTCCGGCAAGGGTGCTTCTAGGAAGCGGCGCCGCAAGCGCGGGCAGCAGGCGCCGTCGCAACCCGCACACGGGCAGCCGGCGGCGTCGAAGCGAATACCGGCGCAACATGCGTCGGGCTCGAACGGCTTGCCGAGCTTCATCTCGAGGTCCGTCGCCGAGCGGCGCGCGCAACGCGGCTGATCCCTCCACCCCGACCCTGCTCTCTCCGCCCCGGGAGGGCAGGGCACGATGCACAGACGGACAGACTGCTGAGGAGCTTGATCCGAAGCCGTGCTGTGTCGGATGATGCGCCTCACATGTCGAGGGCCCGTGCATGACAGGATCGAACCGGCTGAGCCGCGAGGAGGCCTGCGCAATGCTGGGCCTTGCGCCGGAAGCCTTCGCGCGGATCGAGCAGGCGACCAAACTCGCGCCTGAATCGAACGGCCTCTACGACGTGATGCGTGTCGCCGGCGCGGCCGTCCGCTTCGGCCTCGACCGCGGCGAGGCCGCCGACCGCACCGTCGCGTCGGTCGCCTCGGCACTCGGCGCGGTGCGGCCCGCCCTCGAGCGGCTCGCCGATCTGCCGGCTCGTGCCGGGCTCGAGGGCGAAGCGCATCATCGCGCCATGGTCGAGGTCGCAGCCTTCTTCACCGCCTTTGCCGAAGCCATGAACAGCGCCAGCGCTGCGCTTGCCGAGCACGAGGCCTAGGGGCGTTGCGGGCGGGTGACGACCCGCGCCGCACCGGCATTGCCAGGATTGAGCGGCCCACCACCTGCTGGGAGGCGAATACATCGCTTGCCTGCTGCGGCCATACGGAGTCTGAATCCTTTGCAGAAGGCGCGTTGACCCAGCGGCCATTGCGGCTAGTGTTGAGCCCGTAATCGAGGGATTGCTAAGGCGCCAATACGTTCAGCTCGCCTGACCAAAAACCCTATTGATAAACAGGCGGGACGACGCATCCATCCTGCGCCTCGCTGGAGAGAGCCGGGTTGCCCTGGCCCAAAGCTCCGTTCGGCTCGGCATGGATCGCCTGCGGGCACAGCCGCCTCGGTGGTGCGGGAGATCCTGCCATGGCCAGCATCACTGGCACCGGCAAACCAAACACGCTTCTCGGCACCAACGGCAACGACGCCATGCGCGGCCTCGGCGGCAATGACGTCTTGTTCGGGCGCGGCGGCAGGGACCTGCTCGACGGAGGTACCGGCAACGACACGATGCACGGCGGCGCCGGCAATGACACCTATGTCGTCGACCGCGCCGGCGACGTGGCCATCGAGGGCTCGAGCGGCGGCATCGACCATGTGCGCAGTATGGTCAACGACGTCTACATCGTGGAGTCCGCCGGCCCGGACGGCGACGTCGTCAACGAAGCTGTCAACGGCGGCCTCGACCTGATTGAAAGTTTTATCGATTTCAGCCTGGTCACGACGCTCCAGGTCGAGAA
>DATBIR010000054.1:0-2354 GCA_036556825.1 Beijerinckiaceae bacterium | reverse complement strand
CGACGCCCAGGCTGCAGGGTCCAGATAACGGTCCTCGGCCCTCCTCGTCATCACCTGATACGTGTTCGGGCGACCCGGCGCCGATATCACCCCGGCGTTATGCCCCCCGCCCGTGAGCACGAAGGTGACCTCGGTGTCGCTGAGCATGTGAATCTTGTAGACCGACGGCCACGGGGCGACGTGGTCGCGCTCGGTGCCGACGGCGAAGATCGGCGCGCGGATGTCGGAGAGTGCGATCGCGCGTCCGGCGACGCGATACCGGCCCTCCGCCAGATCGTTGTCCAGGAACAGCTGCCGCAGGTATTCGGAATGCATGCGGCAGGGCATGCGGGTCGTGTCCGCGTTCCACGCTGCCAGATCGGACATTGGCCTGCGCTCGCCCATCAGGTAGGTGTGCACCCATCGCGACCAGATCAGATCGTTCGGCCGGAGGAGCTGGAAGGCCCCGGCCATCTGCCGCGCATCGAGATAGCCCTGCTGCCACATGAGGTCCTCGAGGAACCGCACCTGGCTTTCGTTGATGAAGAGCGTGAGCTCGCCCGCCTCTTCGAAGTCGGCCTGCGCGGCGAACAGGCTGACCGACCGAAAACGGCTGTCGCCGTCGCGAGCCATGGCGGCGGCGGCAATCGAAAGAAGCGTGCCGCCGAGGCAGTAGCCGGCCGCGTGAACCCCTTGATTTGGCACGATGCTCGTGACCGCCTGGAGCGCCGCCATCAATCCAAGGGTGCGATAATCCTCCATGCCGAGGTCGCGGTCCTCAGCCGACGGGTTCTTCCATGAGATCATGAAGACCGTGAAACCATGCTCGACCAGATAGCGGACGAGCGAGTTCGCCGGCGACAGGTCGAGGATGTAATATTTCATGATCCACGCCGGCACGATCAGGATCGGCTCGGGCCGGACACGGTCGGACACCGGCGCGTATTGGATCAGCTCGATCAGTCGGTTCTGGTAAACGACCTTGCCGGGCGTGACCGCCACGTCGCGCCCGGCCTGGAAGGCGTCGGCGCCGACGGGCTGCTTTCCGCCGGTGGCGCGCAACCAGTCCTCCACGAGATACTGCCAGCCACGCACGAGATTGGCCCCGCCGTTCTCGAGCGTATGCTTGAGGACCACCGGGTTCGCCCCCACGAAATTGGACGGCGCAAACACGTCGAGGATCTGACGTGCTGCGAACTCTACGGCCCGCTCATGCTGCTTCGTGACGCCATCCACGTCGCTCGTCGCGTTATGCCACCACTGCTGCTGCAGCAGGAATGATTGATAGACGAAGTTGTAAGGCCAGCTCTCCCATTCCGTTGCCGCAAATCGCTTGTCCTGCGGCAGGGGCTCGATGCAAGGTTCCATCGAAGGGTGCAACGCGCAGCTGGCGCAGTAACGAGCGAGGCGCATCCACTTGCGGCAGGCTTTCTCGACGAGCTGCATCTGCTTTCCGGGCGACAGCGCCAGATGCGCCGCCCAGTCGAGATAGGCGCCGGCGAGGGCCGCCGGCGAAAGGCCGCCGGTGGCCCGTGCCATTGTCGCGTGAAAGGCACGGTCGAGCATCGCGCCGAAGTTCGCGACGGCGGTGTCTGCGGCGTCGCCCGACGCTCCGGACCGGCCGTGAGCAGCCTCGGCCTCGGTGTCCGCGATGGAGCGGAGGGCAATGACTCGGCCGCGCTCCGGGCCAAACGTCCTTGTAATCGGCGCCTTGTCGTCGAGGGGCATCAGGCAATCTCCTCGCTATCCCGCTAATAGATCCCGGCGAGGACAGGGATGATCCAGATCAAGCCTCCGCGACGGAGGCCTGCCTTTTGAATTGATCTCAATCAAACATGCCGTTCGGCCCCGCGGTATGGTTAAGTTAAAAAGCGGGGAGGAATGGCCATGTCGCGATCTGCAGACGGGGTCGCCTGGCGAGCGGAACCCGAAGACGACGAGGCGCACAGGATTGCTCTCCTGTCGAATATGATCCGGGCGCACGGCCTCGATCCGGTCAAGATCGAGGAAGCGCACCCGATCGTCATGCGGGCCTTGAAAACCGGGTGCTCGCTGTGCGCGCTGCCCAATCAGTGCATGCGGGCACTCAGGGAACGCACCGTCGTCACTGCCGGCGCGACGTTTTGCTTGAATGCACCGGTGCTCGAGGCGCTCGCGGACTATGAGCACGTCGCCGAGGCTGCGGCAACGGCTTCAACCAGAGCAACCACGAAGTCCCGTGACAGTCTCATGCGTCCTGGATCCGCTTCCACTGGCCAGCTGCGGTCGGGCACATCCGGCAGGTGGCGCGCCGGAGCGTCCACCCCGTTGCCAAGCTTTGCCATTTTTCAAGGCGGCTTCCGGAACGGCGCGTAGACATCGTTCGTCGAACAGGA
>DATBIR010000053.1:0-1515 GCA_036556825.1 Beijerinckiaceae bacterium | reverse complement strand
GACCGGCCTGCCGACCGCCAAGACCTGGAGCGGTCCGACGCTGGCCGGCGGCAAGCTCTGGATGGCCTCGAACAAGGGCCTGCTGGTAGGGGTCGACGCGACCTCGGGCCAGATCGCTACGCAGCACGATCTCGACAATCCGGTGTTCATTTCCCCGATCGTCGCCAATGGCCGCATGTTTGTGCTGACCGACAAGGCGAATCTGATTGCAATGAACTGATCGGCAGCGTTTAAAACGATCTCCGTGACCTAACGGGCCGGCTGTGGTCCGTTTTGCTGTGCGCAAACCCATGACCATCGCCATCGTCATCGCCGGACGGCCGAATGTCGGCAAGTCCACGCTCTTCAACCGGCTTGCGGGGCGGCGGCTGGCGCTGGTCGACGACATGCCGGGGCTCACCCGCGACCGCAAAGAGGTTGAGACCGTGATCGGTTCGCGGACGGTGCGCCTCATGGACACAGCCGGCCTCGAAGACGCCGACGAAGGCTCGATTGCCGCACGCATGAGCGACCAGAGCCGCCGGGCGATCCTGGCCGGCGATGTGGTGCTGTTCATGATCGACGCCCGCGCCGGGGTGACGCCGGCCGATGAGCTCTTCGCCGAGCATGTTCGCGCCTCCGGCAGGCCGGTCATCCTCGTCGCCAACAAATGCGAGGGACACTCCAGCAAATCCGGCTATTACGACGCCTACAAGCTCGGGCTCGGCGACCCCGTCGCGATCTCTGCCGAACATGCCGAGGGCATCGGTGAGCTTTACGCGCGGATCGACGCAGCGCTGGATACGCTCGGTGAGACCGATGAGGGGGCAAGAGAAGAGATCGCGGCCCGCGACCGCCCGCTGAAGCTGGCCATCGTCGGCCGCCCGAACGCCGGCAAGTCGACGCTGGTCAACACGCTGCTGGGTGAGGAGCGGATGATCACCGGCCCCGAGCCCGGCCTGACCCGCGATGCCATCTCGACGGATTTCACCTGGAAGGGCCGCAAGGTCACCCTCTACGACACGGCCGGGCTGCGGCGCAAATCCCGGGTCTCGGCCCGCGCGGAAAAGCTCGCAGTCGGCGATGCGCTCAATGCGATCCGCTTCGCCGAGGTGGTGGTGCTCCTGATCGAAACCGATCGCGCACTCGACAAGCAGGACCTGCAGATCGCAGCGCTCGCCGAGCGCGAGGGCCGGGCGCTGGTGATCGGCATCAACAAATGGGATCTGGTCGAGGATCGCGACAAGACGCTGCGCGCGCTGCGCCAGGCCGTCGCCAACCAGCTTCCGCAGCTCAAAGGCGTGTCCGTGGTGCCGGTAAGTGCGCTGAGCGGCCGTGGCACCGACAAGCTGATGAAGGCCGTGTTCGAGGTCTATGAGGCGTGGAACAAGCGCGTTTCGACGGCTTCGCTCAATCGCTGGTTCAGCGAGGCGGTAGAGAACCACGCCCCGCCGGCGGTCGCCGGACGGCGGATCAAGCTGCGCTACATCACGCAATCGAACGCGAGGCCCCCGACCTTCGTGATGTTCTGCTCGC
>DATBIR010000052.1:0-42765 GCA_036556825.1 Beijerinckiaceae bacterium | reverse complement strand
GATGCGCGCGGCGCGGCCCGCCCCTGCCGCTCACCAGCCACACGACGATCACGAACAGGGCGAGAAAGATGACGAGGGCGACGAGCGGATCCAGGGCATGCGTCTCATCGCTGCGCACCTTGGCGCGACGCTGCCATTCCTCGGCGTCGCCGGTCAGAATCGAGATGATCGCATCGGCGCCGGCGTCGAGCCCTCCGGCGAAATCTCCCGCTTTGAAGCGCGGCGCAATCGCGGCCGTGATGATCACCTTCGACAGGGCATCGGTTAGCGCCCCTTCGAGGCCGTAGCCGACCTCGATCCGCACCTTGCGCTCGTTCGGCGCGACGAGCAGGAGCACGCCGTTATTCCTGTCCTTCTGCCCGAGTTGCCAATGGCGATAGAGGCGGTTGGCGTAATCCTCGACCGATGTGCCGGCGAGAGAGCGCACAGTCGCGACGACGACCTGGTCGGAGGTCTTGTCCTCGTGCGCCTTGAGCTTCCGCTCCAAGGCCGCGCGCTGTGCAGCGTCGAGAACGTTGGCCTCATCGATGACGCGGCCGGTCAGCGCCGGGAAGCTCGTGCTCTGCGCGAGCACGGCAGCGGCGCTCAGCGCAAGAATGACGATGGCGGCAAGCACAGCAAGGGCCTCTCGCGCTTTCGCGAGGGGCCGAGTGCGCCTTGCAAGCATCCGCTCAGAACTTCACTTGCGGCGGGCGCTCCGATCCGGCCGTTGCGGTGAACGTCTCCATGGGCTTGGCGTCGGGATACAGGAAGGCCGCGATCCAGCGACCCGGGATCGTGCGCACCTCGGTGTTGTAGGCCCGAACGGTCTCGATATAGTCACGCCGCGCCACCGCGATCCGGTTCTCGGTGCCCTCGAGCTGCGACTGCAGGGCGAGGAAATTGGCGTTCGACTTGAGCTCCGGATAGCGCTCGACCGTAACCAGCAGGCGCCCGAGCGCGCCCGACAGCTGGTTCTGCGCGTCCTGGAACTCCTTGAATTTTTGCGGGTCGCTGATCGTTGACGCATCGACCTTGACCTGGCTCGCCCGCGCCCGCGCTTCGATGACCTGGGTGAGGACTTCCTGTTCCTGCTTGGCAAAGCCTTTGACAGTCTCGACGAGGTTCGGGATCAGGTCGGCGCGGCGCTGGTACTGATTCTGCACCTCGCTCCAGGCGGAATTGGCCCGCTCCTGAAGCGTCGGGATCGCGTTGATGGCGCCACACCCTGACAGGCCGCAGCCCAGCGCCAGGGCGAGCGCCGCCAGCTTCAGCCGCGCAACAAACGTCATCACTGCAACTCTCCCTAATGCCCGGCTGCCAACGTGCCCCGCTGGCGCGGGTCGGCGGCACCCATCAGCCCCTCCGGCGTGACCCGGATCGAGTTCGCCGAGCCCGAGGTCGAACCGACGACTACCTTATGGCCACGGTCACGCAACAACTTCAACGTATCGGGGGACACTCCGGTTTCGACCAACAAACTGTCCGGTCGCCACTGGTGATGGATGCGCGGCGCCGCCACCGCCTCTGCCACGTTCATGCCGAAATCGAGGGTGTTGACCACCACCTGCAGCACCGTGGAGATGATCCGGCTGCCGCCCGGGCTTCCCGTTACCAGAGCCAGCCGGCCGTCCTTGAACACGAAAGTCGGTGTCATCGAGGACAACGGCCGTGCGCCCGCCGCCACCGAGTTGAGGTCGCCTCCGACGAGGCCATAGGCATTGATGGCGCCCGCCTTGGCCGAAAAATCGTCCATCTCATTGTTGAGGAGCACGCCGGTGCCCTCCGCGACGAGGCCGAGGCCGTAGGAAAAATTAAGCGTGTAGGTGTTGGCGACCGCGTTGCCCTTGCTGTCGACGACCGAGAAATGCGTGGTCTGGTCGGCCTCGAAGGGTTCCGGATTGCCGGCCTTGATCTCGTCGGCCGGGCGGGCCCGGTCGAGGCCGATCGCGGCACGCTGTGTTTCGGCATAGGCCTTGGCCGTCAGTCCACGCACGGGCACGCCCACGCGATCGGGATCGCCGAGCCACGTGGCGCGGTCCGCATAGGCCGGCTTCATCGCCTCCGCGAGCAGGTGGATGGCGTCGGCGCTGCCCGCCTCGAGCTTCGCAAGATCGAAGCCTTCGAGGATGTTGAGGATCTGGATCAGGTGCACGCCGCCCGAGCTCGGCGGCGGCATCGAGACGATGTCGTGGCCGCGATAGGTGCCGCGCGCGGGCGCACGCACGACGACCTTGTAGTCGGCGAGGTCCTGGGCGGTCATGACGCCGCCGTTGCCGCGCACCGCGGCCGCGATCGCCTCGGCCGTCGCGCCCTTGTAGAAGGCATCCGCCCCCTCGCGGCCAATGGCGGCAAGTGTGTTGGCGAGATCGCTTTGGACGAGCTTCCCGCCCCGGCCGACGGGTTCCGCGCCATTGAAGAACACCGCACGGGTGGACGGAAAACGGCCGAGCCGCCCGCCCGCGCGCGGCAATGAATCCGCAAGGTCATCGCCGACGACAATGCCCTGTCGCGCCAGCTTCTCCGCCGGCGCGATCAGATCCGCCAGCGAGAACCTGCCTGAACCGTAGCGTTCCAGCGCGAGCGCGAGGCCGCGCACGGTCCCGGGCACGCCGACCGCGAGGCCTGAGTCGCGCGACTTCCTCGGATCGGGTTCCCCCTTGTCGTCCAGGAACATGTCTCGCGTCGCCGCCGCCGGCGCGGTCTCGCGATAGTCGATGGCGACGGTCTCGTTGCGCTCGGCGAGATGCACCATCATGAACCCGCCTCCGCCGAGATTGCCGGCCCGGGGCAGCGTCACGGCCAGCGCGAAGCCGACCGCCACCGCCGCGTCGACGGCGTTGCCGCCCTTTTCCAGGATGTCGACCCCGATCCGCGTCGCCTTCGCTTCCTGCGAAGCGACCATGCCGTGGCCGGCGATTGCGGGCAGGAGGCGGGCCGCGTCGGACAGAATCGCCTGGCCCCCTTGCGGCGAGCCCGGCGGCGCGCCTTGCGCCAGCGCAAAAGGCGCGAAGGCGAGCACGGACGCGGCGCAGACGATTGCGGGCAGGCGGAACGGGCGCATGGGACTGGTCCTGCGGGGGCGGGCCCATCGTGCCCCGATTTCCGCCGTTGCCCAAGCGCAAACAGCGGGGCGGCAATGTGCCGTGGGCGATCGCGCAGCTACCGGGTGGCGCGAGACGGGCGCCTGCGGCATTGTCGGGACAGCTGCCGAGACCGCCGATGACGTTCCTTCCCGATCCCGCCGTCCTGCTCGCCTATTCCCTCGCCTGCTTCGTGCTGTTCATCACGCCCGGGCCGGACATGAGCCTTTTCCTCGCCAAGACAGTCGCCGGCGGGCGCCGTGCCGGCATGGCGGCAATGATCGGGGCGATGGCCGGATGCTGCGTGCATACGCTTCTCGCCGCGCTCGGTCTGTCGGCACTGCTCGCCGCGTCGGCGACCGCGTTTACGATCCTGAAGATCGTTGGCGCGCTTTATCTTCTCTGGCTGGCGGTCGATGCCGTGCGGCACGGCTCGGCCCTGACGCTGAGGAACGGGACCGCCGGCCACGAACCCGTCTGGCAAACCTTTCTGCTCGGCGTCGGCATCAACCTGACCAATCCGAAGGTCGTCTTGTTCTTCGTGACCTTCCTGCCGCAATTCGTCGACGCCGCCGACCCGCATGCATCCGAGAAACTGCTGTTCCTCGGCTTGTATTTCATCGCCTTCTGCGCGCCGCTTGCGGCGCTGCTGATCCTCGCCGCCGAGCGCGTGATCACCCTCTTGAAGAGCCGTCCGCGCGTGATGCGCGCCATCGACTACGCCTTCGCGGGCCTGTTCAGCGCCTTCGCGCTCAGGATCCTCGCGCAGGCGCGGTAGCGCCCGGCAGGCTCTAGACGGCAGAGGGTGTCTTGCGCGCCGCGCTTCTTCCCGCGACGAGCCAATATGTCAGCCCGCTGGCCGCCCCCGCAAGAAACAGCAGGGCGGTGAGGCGCGCCTCCGCACCAAGGGCCGGATGACTCGCGGGCAATGGCCCGCTGCCTCGAACGAGCCACGGCAGGGCCGCCGTGAGCGCCCCGCAGCCGAAACCGTACCAGACGAAGGAGCGCGCCCCGATCGCCTCGCCGACGACGGCGACGAGAGCCGGCGGCAGAAGCAGGATCGTCGTCGAGACCGCCCAGGCGCCAACGATGAGGTCAGCGGCGACGACGTCGGGTGTGCCGCCGCGCCAGATCTCCGAATAAACCGCGTCGAGTCCGGCAAGACCCAGGGTCGCGAGCAGGTCCTGCGCCGCCGGCTCGACCGAGACGCCGATCAGCAGGACCAGCAGGCCCGTCGGGACGGCGAGGAACAGACCGAAAATGAGAAGCAGAATGCGGCCGAAAAATCTCACGCGTCGTCGCCGACCGCATAGACTCCCTCGGCGCCAATGCCGCTTTCGAGCATCAGGCGGGCGCGGGCGCGCAGCTTTTCGGTTTCGCTCTTGAGCTGGCCGCAGGCCGCGAGGATGTCGCGCCCGCGCGGCGTGCGCACCGGCGAGGCGTAGCCGGCGCGGAAAACGATTTCCGAAAAGTGCTCGATGCGTTCCCAGTCCGAGCACTCGTATTTCGTGCCCGGCCACGGGTTGAAGGGGATCAGGTTGATCTTCGCGGGGATGCCTTTGAGCAGGCGCACCAGCTCGCGGGCGTCGGCATCTGAATCATTCACGCCCTTGAGCATCACATATTCGAAGGTGATGCGGCGGGCGTTGGAGAGACCCGGATAGGCGCGGCATGCCGCGAGCAGGTCCTTGAGCGCATATTTCTTGTTGAGCGGCACCAGCTGGTTGCGCAATTCGTCGCGCACGGCATGCAACGAGATCGCCAGCATGGTGTTCGCCTCGGCTCCGAGCCGCTCCATCTGTGGCACGACGCCCGAGGTCGAGACCGTGATGCGCCGGCGCGACAGGCCCAGGCCTTCGTTGTCGCTCAGCACGCCGATTGCAGCCGTCACATTGTCGATGTTGTAGAGCGGCTCGCCCATGCCCATGAACACGATGTTCGACACGAAGCGCGCGCCGTCCGACGGCACGAACGCGCCTTCGGGCGGGCTTCGTCCCGCCCAGTCTCCGAGGCGGTCGCGCGCGACGATGAGCTGCGCGGCGATCTCCGCTGAGGTCAGGTTGCGCACGAGACGCTGCGTGCCCGTGTGGCAAAACGAGCAGCTCAGTGTGCAGCCGACCTGGCTCGATACGCACAGGGTGCCACGATCCACCTCCGGGATGTACACGCACTCGATCTCGGCGCCCTTGTCGAGCGGGCCGGTCGGCGCAAGGCGCAGCAGCCATTTGCGCGTGCCGTCCTTGGACACCTGCTCGGAGACAACCTGCGGGCGGTCGAGCGTGAAGGCCGACGCGAGCGCCTGGCGCAGCCCCTTGCCGACATTCGACATCTCGTCGAACTCCGCGATGCCGCGAAAATAGATCCAGTGCCAGAGCTGGGCGGCGCGCATCTTCAGCTCACGCTCGGGCACGCCGATTTCGGCCAGCTTCGCCTTGAGCTCGTCGCGCGTCAGCCCGACCAGCGACGGCCGGCCGAGCGCCTGGCCGGCGCGCACGCTGAGCTCGGCGGTTTTCTCGATGCCGTCCGCGCGAGCGGCATTTCCGGCCGCGCTCCCGAGCGTGCCGCCGTGGGGGCTGGCGATGTCGAGGGTAGCCGCCGCCATGGAACCGAACCTCGTCTCTCTCGAGCATGATCCGGCGAAGCGGGGCGCAGCTTTGCCGAAAAGATCATGCGACTGAAAAGCATCCAGAGCCTGATGCAATCTGAAACGATCACGCTCGGATGAGGGGTGAAGGCCTCATATAAGGCCGGTCTGGCCGCAAAGGGAGCCCCGTCCGGAAACCCGTCGGCACAGGGCGGACTCAGGCCGCGGCGGCTAGAACGGGCGGTCAGCCCGAGCAGCCGCCGTCCCGCGGCCGCCCCCGGGAGCGAAAAGGAACGCTCCGTCAGCAGCTTGGGCGCCGCTCGGGCGGCAGCTTACTGGCATTCCTTTCTCACCCGTTCCCAGGCTTGCGTGAAGCCGCTCAGGGAATAGCGGTCGGTCGTGGCATTGCCGCGGCCCGAGGTCGCCGTAACCGTCAAGGCCTGGCCTTTGATCATATCGGCGACCAGGCGGCTCTCCTCCGTCTGATCCCTGATCCAGGCGTCGGTCCCCTTGGTGAGCAGCGCATAGGTCGACTGGCCGACCGAGACTTCCGCCTGCTTCCCTTCGTTGGTGGCGAAGCCCATCCTGATGGCGACCTCCTGCTTCATCCTCTCGGTCGCGCGGAACGACACGAAGAGGTAGGCAGGATCGCGTTTCAGTTCCTTCGGCAGCCGCTCCTTCGGCTCCGACACCGCGTAGCAGATCTTGGAGCGGCCCTGCCCCGACACGTGAGCGCCCCAGTCCTGGAATGACGCCACAAGCGTTCCTCCGGAGCCGCTGGCCGCTTTCGATTGCGCCGCAGGCGCGTTGGCCTTCTGCTGGGCGCCGTTGCGCTGGGCGGATTGGGTCTGCTGCGCTTTCTGAGGCGTCGCTCCGCGGCGTTGTTGCTGCGACGACTGCTGTGCGAGGACGGGACCGCTGAGGATCGCCAGGCTGGCGAGAAGGGCGGCAAGGGAAAGGCAATAGGCACGAATCATGACGCAAACCCAATACGCGGACACTTCACCTTGATCCCGTAGCGTTAACATCGAGCTACGAGCCGGTTCGGAATCAGGAAGGCCGGCTCCGCGGCCATGAGGGAGCCGGCGGGAGCGGCGGCGCGGCTTCAGCCCTCCCCGCCCGCGAGCCTGGCCCGCGCCTTCTCGCGATGTGTGTCGGTGATCGCGCCCGCCACCTGCGTGATCGCCGCGGCCAGCATCGCGGCGTCGTCGGCGAAGCCGAGGATCGGCAGCACATCGGGCACCGCATCCGTCGGCAGCACGAAATAGGCGATCACGCCGACAAGGACCAGCTTGACGCGTCTCGGGGTGGCGGGATCGGCCATGCAGTAATAGGCCGAGACAAGATCCTCGATGAAGGGCAACTGGCGTCCGAAGCGCTTCACCTTGGCCCAGAAGGCGTGCTGGAGACGCCCGTCGTCGGGCGCCTCTTCCGACGCGCTCCGGCGCATGGCGTCCATCTCAGCCTTGGTAAATGGTCTTGCGAGCGTGTCGGCCATTCTCGCCCGTGCTCCCTGAACTTATGGACCCTCAGCAAAAGGGAGCAGCTGGACAATTCTGTGGCGATCCGGTCGTCCCCGGGGCGAGCGATCGCGGCCGGTCAGGCGGCGGCAGCCGAGACCGCCATGCGGTCCATGGTCCTGGCCAGTTCCACGTCGCGGCGGGTCAGGCCGCCTGCGTCATGGGTGGAAAGCGTCACGTCCACCGTGCGGTAGACGTTGCACCATTCCGGATGGTGATCGAGCTTTTCCGCCACAAGCGCGACCCGGCACATCCACCCGAATGCCTCGTTGAAGGTCCCGAACGTGAAGCGCTTGTGAATGGCGTCGCGACCCTGGACCATCGACCAGCCCTGCAGCGCCGGCAGTAGCTCGGCGCGCTCCGCATCGGTCAGCCTCGCCATGCAGCCCTCCCCGGAGGATGATGCGGCGAAGCGGTCCGCCGCCTCGCCGAACGTCTCATGCGACGTAACGACAATCGGACCGGGGTGATCGGCTGAAGCGATCCCCGGTCGCACTCGAGCCTACGTCAGCGGATAGGCCGCTTCCACCACATATGGGCCGCCGCCGACCGATTCCCGGGCCGAGTAAAGCACGAACTGGTCGGCCGTGAAGGTCAGCCTCGGAAAATGGCCGCGTGTCGCGATGTAGCCCGCGACATCGATAGGAGAGGCGTCGCGCAGGCGTGCCAGGGTGACGTGCGGGGTGAACTTGCGCTTTTCCGGCGGCAGGCCGATGCGGCGGATGAGCCGCTCCTGCTCAGCCTGCAGGTCCTGCAGTGCCGGAGTCGGCACCGCGCGCGCGAACACCGCGCGCGGACGATCGCCGCCGAACGTCTCGAGCCGGTCGAGCGTCACGGTGACCGGATCGCGATGGCGACGGTCCTCCAGTGCCGAGAACACGTCGCGGGCCACCGCATCGTCGATGTCGCCGATGAAGCGCAAGGTGATGTGGTAGTTTTCGGGGTCCACCCAGCGCGCCCCCGGCAAGCCGCCGCGGTAATGCGAAAGTTCGAGGCCAACCCCGGCCGGAATCTCGAGACCGGTAAAGAGGCGTGGCATCGGCATCCCTCCAGCCTGACGATCTGGACAATCTATTGCGCATGATCCGGCGAAGTGGTTACCGCTTGCCGAACAAGCTCCGTGCCGCACGGCTCGATGGATCGTGCGGCTCACGCGAACGACAGCGGGAACGGCTCCGGTGCGCGCGATCCCGCTCCGGGGCTTTGTCGGCCTGGGACCACGGGGACAATCCTGCCGGACAGACGACCAGCCGGGCGTTTGGTTCCCGCCTCTTATTGCGAAAGCTGTTTGAGGAAGCTCTCCACGCTCGGCAGCATGCGTTCGACGATCATCTCCACGCCCCGGGCGGTTGGATGAAGGCCGTCGGGAAGATTGAGCTGACGTTGTCCGGCGACGCCATCGAGGAAGAACGGATAGAAAACCAGATCGTGCCGGCTGGCGATGTCGCGGTAAATGGCGTCGAAACGCTCGACGTAGCCCGGCCCTAGGTTGCGGGACGCATACATGCCGGCGAGCATCACTCGGACGGCGCGCGCCTTCAGTCGCGTCACGATCGTCTCCAGCGCCTTCTTCGTCACGGCAGGATCAACGCCGCGCAGCATGTCATTGGCGCCGAGCGCCAGGATCACCGCGTCCGTGCCATCGGGCACGGACCAGTCGAGCCGCTCCAGGCCGCCCGAAGCCGTATCGCCCGACACCCCGGCATTGACGATCTCGACCTGATGACCACGCGCCTTGAGCGCCCGTTCGAGGACGGTCGGGAAGGCCGCACTTTGCGGCAGGCCGAAGCCTGCAGTCAGGCTGTCCCCGAGGGCGACGACCCGGAGCGTGCGGTCGGAGGCCGCGGCGACGCCGCCGTGGGCGGCGGCCGCGAGCCCGATCAGCAAGGCAAGGGCCCTGATCCCAAAAAGGCCATGTTGGCGCGCCACGCGGACAACTCCATATGACTTGGCGAGCCAGGCGGCCGCGCGGTTCTTCTTTTCCAGCTTCATCAGCCCAACATCGGTTTTCACGATATGACGGACAAGGCCATTGCGCTCGAAAATGTCGACCTGAGCCTCGGGCGCGGGGCCGCGCGGGTCCACATTCTCAAGAGCGTCAGCCTCGGCATCAATCGCGGCGAAGCGGTGGGACTTGTCGGGCCTTCGGGCTCGGGCAAATCGACGCTGCTCATGACCATGGCCGGCCTTGAGCGGCCGGATTCCGGCCGCGCGGTCGTCGACGGCACCGATCTCTCGCAGCTGGACGAGGATGCGCTGGCGCGCTTTCGCGGGCGCCGCATCGGCATTGTTTTCCAGTCGTTTCACCTCGTCCCGACGATGACGGCGCTGGAGAACGTCGCCTTGCCGCTCGAGCTCGCCGACGAGGCCGACGCGTTCGCGCGGGCCGAGCAGGAGCTGCGCGCCGTCGGGCTTGGCCAACGTCTCACTCATTATCCGGCGCAGCTCTCTGGCGGCGAGCAACAGCGCGTCGCCATCGCACGCGCCCTCGTCCCGAACCCGGCCATCGTGGTTGCGGACGAGCCGACCGGCAATCTCGACGAGACCACGGGCCAGTCCATTGTCGACCTTTTGTTCGCCCTCAAGCGCGACCGCGGCTCGACCCTGATCCTGGTCACCCACGATCTCGAACTGGCGCGGCGCTGCGACCGGGTCGTGCGGCTGCGCTCGGGCCAGATCGAAACCGACCCGGCCGCGGCGGTGGCCTGAGATCATGCACGGCACACTCCCCTCGCCCCCGCGGCGCCGCAGCGTCGGGCTGCCGCTGGCGCTGCGTCTTGCGCTGCGCGAGCTGCGAGGCGGCATGCGCGGCTTCGGAACTTTTCTCGCCTGCATCGCGCTCGGCGTCGCGGCGATTGCCGGCGTGTCGTCGATCTCGCATTCGCTCACCGAAGGACTGACGCGCGAGGGCCGCAAGATACTCGGCGGCGACATGGCTTTCACGCTGATCCATCGCGAGGTCGATGCGACGGAGCGCGCCTTTCTGGCGGCGCGCGGCCAGCTCTCCTCCATCGCCACCATGCGCACCATGGCGATTGCCGGCGACAAGGGCGCGGCGCTTGTCGAGGTCAAGGCGGTCGACGGCGCCTATCCCGCTGTCGGCAGGCTCGTGACCGAACCGTTGCGTCCCGTTCAGGAGCTTCTTGCCGAGCGGCAGGGCGTGTTCGGCGCGATTGTCGATCCCGTCCTTCTGGCGCGGCTCGACCTCAAGGTCGGCGACCGCGTCACGGTCGGCCAGGCGCAGATCGACCTGCGTGCCAGCCTCGTCTCGGAGCCGGACAAGATCGCGAACGGCGTCGGCTTCGGACCGCGCTTGCTGATTTCACAGGAGGCATTGCGCGCCACCGGGCTTGTGCAGCCCGGCAGCCTGGTCCGCTGGACCTACCGGCTGATCCTGCCGGCGAGCGTGACGTCGGACGCCGATCTTGCGCGCGTCGAAGCCGAGGCCAAGCAGGCGTTGCCCGAAGCCGGCTGGGGCATCCGCTCGCGCGTCAATGCCGATCCGCGCTTTGCCCGCAACATCGAGCGCTTCACGCAGTTCCTGACGCTTGTCGGCTTCACGGCCCTTCTCGTCGGCGGGGTCGGCGTTGCCAATGCGGTGCGCGGCTTCGTCGACCGCAAGCGCGATTCGATCGCAACGCTCAAGAGCCTGGGTGCGCCCGGCAGCCAGGTCGTCGCCATCTACCTGGTGCAGGTGATGCTGATCGCCCTGGTCGGCATCGCGATCGGCCTGGCGATCGGCGCCGCCCTGCCCTACATGCTGGCTCGCAGCCTCGCCGACGTCCTGCCGCTTCCCATCGAGCCGGCGCTTGCCGCCACGGAGCTCGCCATCGCGCTCCTCTACGGCGTGCTGACAGCGCTCACCTTCGCGATCGCGCCGTTGGGGCGCGCCCACGACGTGCCCGTCTCCGGGCTGTTTCGCGACGTCGTCGAGCCGGAGCGGCGTTGGCCGCGCAAGCGCTACCTCTTTCTTCTGATTGCATCGGTCCTCGGTCTTGCGGCGCTTGCGGTTCTGGCGGCCTACGACCGGCGCATCGCCCTGATCTTCGTCGGCGCGTCGGCCAGCGCCTTCGCGCTGCTGCGTCTCGTCGCCGCCTGCGTGATGGTGGCCGCGCGCCGGCTGCCGCGCCCGCGCCATGCCGCCGCGCGGCTGGCGCTTGCCAACCTGCACCGGCCAGGGGCGCTCACGCCCTCGCTCGTTCTGTCGCTGGGGCTCGGCATTACGCTCCTGGTCACGCTGGCGCTGATCGACGCCAACCTGACGCGGCAGCTGACGCGCACCCTGCCTGCCAATGCTCCCAGCTTTTTCTTTCTGGACATCGCCAATGCGGAGGCGCCGCGTTTCGACGCATTCCTTGCCGCGGAGGCGCCGGGCGCTGAGGTCGAGCGCGTGCCGATGATGCGCGGGCGCCTGGTATCTCTGAAGGGTGTTCCGGTCGACCGCATCAAGGCCCAGGAGCAGGTTGCCTGGGTGCTCGACGGCGATCGGGGCATCACCTACGCGGCGCAGGTCCCCGAGGGATCGCAGCTCGCGGCCGGTGAATGGTGGCCCGCCGACTATCGCGGCAAGCCGCTCGTATCCTTCGAGCGCGAGGTGGCCGCGGGCCTCGGGCTCGAGGTCGGCGACGAGATCACGGTGAACGTGCTCGGGCGCAACATCACGGCCACCATCGCCAATCTGCGCCAGGTCGAATGGCGAACGCTCGGCATCAATTTCGTGATGGTCTTCTCGCCGAACACTTTTGCGGGCGCGCCGCATACGCATCTTGCCACCGTTACCTTTCCGAACGGGGCCGATCCAGGGCGCGATGCCGCCCTGTTGCGGACCACCGCCAAAGCTTTCCCCGCCGTCACCAGCCTGCGCGTCAAGGACGCGCTCGATTCGGTCAATGCGGTCGTCGCCCAACTGGTGATGGCGATCCGGGCGGCCAGTTCCATTGCGCTGACGGCAAGCCTTCTGGTGCTCGCCGGGGCGCTGGCGGCCGGCCACCGGGCGCGCCTCTACGATGCGGTGGTGCTCAAGACCCTCGGCGCAACGCGCCCCCGGCTGGTCGGCGCCTATGCCATCGAATATGGCGCGCTCGGGCTGGCGACGGCGATTTTCGGCCTGGTGGCCGGGGTGATCGCAGCCTGGCTGATCGTCACCCGGCTGATGCATATGGAGTTCACCCTGGAATTGTTCGGCCCGGTCGCGGCGGCCAGCCTGGCGATCGTGGTGACCGTCGGCCTCGGCCTTCTGGGGACCTGGCGGATTCTCAGCCAGAAACCGGCCGCCTATCTGCGCAATCTTTAACCCCGTGGCCCAAATTCAGCGTTCTCGCACAACTGGTTAACCACGCCGCAGAGGCGCATGGGTGATTGTTCCTCCGGCGGCGGCGGGAAGCCTGGCCGCCCCTTGTCTGGAACCCTGGAAAATCACATATTATTTGCCAACGCCGATCGTCGGCGAACGAGGGTCGCGTGACCCCTCGAGCGGAACAACCACGCTGAGAGCCATCGAGAGAGACTCCCATGCAACCCTATGAGCAGAATCGTTACGCCTGGGGCACGACGGCCACCCGATCCCAGGCCGAGGTCGACCAGGGCCTGCGCGCCTTCATGCTCGGCGTCTACAACAACATGGTGCTCGGCCTCGCCGTGTCGGCGGTGGTCGCCCTGGGCATCAATATGTTTGCCGTCACGGCGAATGTCGCTGACGCCTACCGAAACGCGGCCGGCCAGGCCGTGCGCATGGGCGGTCAGTATCTGACGCCGTTCGGCTATACCCTGTATGGCACCCCTCTGATGTGGGTTGTCGTATTGGCGCCGCTGGCCTTCATCTTCTTCTTCACCTTCCGCATGGAACGGATGTCGGCGGCGACGGCTCGCACGACCTTTCTCACCTTCGCGGCAGTGATGGGCGCGTCCTTGTCGACGCTCCTGCTCCGTTACACGGGCGCGAGCGTGGTGCAGGTGTTCTTCATCACGGCCGCCGCGTTCGGCAGCCTGAGCCTATGGGGCTACACGACCCAGCGCAGCCTCTCGGGCATGGGCTCGTTCCTGCTGATGGGGCTCATCGGCCTGATCATTGCCTCGCTGGTCAACATTTTCCTGGCTTCGAGCGCCTTGCAGTTCGCCATTTCGGCGATCGGCGTGCTGATCTTCGCGGGCCTCACGGCCTACGACACGCAGAAGCTCAAGGAGATGTACGTCTACGGCGACTATGACGGCGAAGCGGCCGCCAAGGCATCCGTTTTCGGCGCGCTGACGCTCTACCTGGACTTCATCAACATGTTCCAGTTCCTGCTCTCGCTCTTCGGCAGCCGCAACGAGTAAGCAGGGAACGTCCTGATCCCGAACAAGCCCCGGCGCTCCGCCGGGGCTTTTTCTTTGCCGGTTGCGTGCCGGTGTACCTCCAGCTAGTCCCGCGCAGCATGAAGCTCGCCATCCGCCCGTCGACGGAAGCCGACATCTCCGCCATCACGGCCATCTACGCCCACGCCGTTCTCACCGGCACCGCCTCGTTTGAGCTGGAAGCACCATCGAGGGAAGAAATGGCGCAACGGCGGACCGCGCTTTTCGCCGGGGGCTATCCGTATCTGGTGGCCACGCGCGATGGCGTGCTGGTGGGTTACGCCTACGCCGGCGCCTATCGCGCACGCCCCGCCTATCGCTCGACCGTCGAGGACTCGATCTATGTGGACGCCGCCGCGCAGGGCCAGGGCATCGGCCGGGCGCTTCTCGACGCGCTGATCCGAGACAGCGCCGTCCGCGGCTTCAGGCAGATGATTGCCGTGATCGGCGACAGCGCGTCGACAGGTTCGATCCGGCTGCACGAGAGCCTCGGCTTCCGCAAGGTCGGCACGCTGGAATGCGTCGGGCACAAGCACGGGCGCTGGCTCGACACCGTGCTGATGCAACGCAGGCTCGGCGCCGGATCGACCGAGCCGCCGCAGATCAATTCGTGACCACCTGCAGAGGCTTGTCGAGGACGCGCAGCACCCGGGCGAGGTCATGCCCGCGCTTGAGAATGAATCCTGACGCGGCGACGATCGCATAGGCACCTTGCCGGCGGGCGAGCTTCGGATCTTTCTCGATCCGGTAGAGCGGCATTTCCGAGGTGCGGCGGAAGATCGAGAACACGGCCTTGTCGCGCAGGAAGTCGATGGCATAATCCCGCCATTCGCCTTCGGCCACCTTGCGTCCGTAGAGATCGAGGATTTCGCGCAGTTCTGCGCGGTTGAATGATATTTGTCTCGACGCGGGGGCTGGGAAAGGCACTACAGGCGATAGCCCACCGCGCAACGGCTCCGCGATCTCACCTTCGCTCATCGCTCCTCCGGTTCATCGCACCTCGCCAAAAGGCCCATCCGACATGATGGGGGCTCGACGGCACGGACGCAAGCCACGATAGCCGGAGAAGCTCACGCGTTCGTTAAGCGCACCTTATTTCTGCCCTAGTGGCGCCGTGCGCCGGCCCCACTAGGCGACGATCGTCGCAAGCGTAGCCTCGACGGCCCGGCTTCCTGTTTCGCCGGACACGTCAGCCCCCCAGCCCCCCGGGGATTTGGGATAGCCGGGCCACCTATGTCGAAGGCAAGGGCACCAAGCCGGGCGCCCCTCATTGAAGCCGCCTCACGGCGGCTTTTTTGTTTTCCGCATCCCATCCAATGCGCGTAATATTCTCGCACGGACGCGACGCCGCGCGAGCAAGTCGTTGTTACCGGGCGGGAGGGAGGCATGAGTTCGGAACACGCGACCGTCGCCGCCCGGGTGAGCAGGCAAACCGGAGCGCCGGCCGACACCGGCCGGGCCACTGAGCAGGCGGAGCTCGTCGACAAACTGTTCGGGCGCGTTCCGGCGGAAGACCTTGCCGCGTACACTCCAGCAACACTTGGCGATCTCGCCGCCAGTGCGCTTGATCACCTGGGCGGGCCTTTCGCGCGCGGCGTACCTGACATCCGTTTTGTCGACCGCGAGATCGAGCGCAATGGGCGGCCGCGCGACATCACGATCGTGGAGATCGTCAACGACAACATGCCGTTCCTGCTCGATTCGACCCTGGGCGAAATCGTCGAGCAGGGCTACGAGCCGAAATTCGTGGCGCATCCGATCCTTGTCGTGGAGCGCAACGCCCACGGCGAGCTGGTCCGTCTTGTCGGCGAGGCGACGGCCCTCGGGCCCGGCGAGGGAAAGCGCGAAAGCGTCATTCACATCCACCTGGACCGCATCGACGACGAAGGCGCGCGCGCGCGGCTCGAGCAAGGCCTGCGCCAGGTGCATGCCGACGTCGCCGTTGCGGTGCACGACTGGGGCGCGATGCGGCAGGCGGTTGCGGGAACGATCGAGCAGTACCGGGCCAACCCGCCGCCGCTTCCGGCCGACGAGGTCGCCGAGGCCATGGCCTTCCTGCAATGGATGGCGGACGAAAATTTCATTTTCCTGGGCGCCCGCGAATACCGCTTGCCGCCTGGCGACAGCGCCGCCGCCGATCCGATCCACGGCACCGGTCTCGGGCTGATGCGCGACCCGGCCATGCGAGTCCTGCGACGTGGCCGCGAGCTCGTGATCATGACGCCGGAGGTGCGCGCCTTCCTCGAACGCCCCGAGGCGCTGATCATCACCAAGGCGAGCATCCGGTCGCGCGTGCATCGCCGCGCCCATCTCGACTATGTCGGCATCAAGCTGTTCGCGGCCGATGGCCGCCTCGAAGGCGAGCTCCGCGTCGTCGGGCTGTTCACGGCGGACGCCTATACGAACACCACGAGTGAGGTTCCGTATCTGCGCCGCAAGGTGGCCAGGATCATCGCCAGGGCAGGCTTCGATCCGTCGAGCCATTCGGGGCGCGCGCTCGCCAATGTTCTCGAAAGCTATCCGCGCGACGAACTGTTCCAGATCAACGAGGACACGCTCTACCGTTTCGCCATCGACATCATGAACCTGATGGAACGGCCGCGCGTGCGCGCCCTGGCGCGCCCCGACGAGTTCGACCGCTTCGTGTCGGTTCTCGTGTTCATCCCCAAGGACCGCTACGACACCCACGTGCGCCGCCGGGTCGGCGAATTTCTTGCCGGCGTCTACCATGGCCGCCTCTCGGCCGCGTATCCGGCCTATCCCGAAGGCCCGCTCGCGCGCACGCATTACATCATCGGCCGCGACGAAGGCGCGACGCCGGTCATCGACCGCGGCGCGCTCGAGCAGGGCATCATCGCCATTACGCAGACCTGGAGCGACCGGCTCGCCGAAGCGCTCGCCGACGCCGTCGGCGGCCGCCGCGCGCGCACGCTCGCCGCGCGCTATGCGAATGCCTTCAACGCCGCCTATCGGGAAGCCTTCGACGTGGACCGCGCGCTCGGCGACATCGATATCCTGGAGCGCCTGTCAGATGTGCGGCCACGCGCTGTCGACTTGTACCGTCGCGAAGGAGATCCGGAGACACGCATCGACCTGAAGGTCTTCTCACGCGGCACCGCGCTGCCGCTGTCGGAGCGGGTGCCGCTGCTCGAAAATCTCGGCTTCCGCGTCATGAACGAGCGCACCTATCGCGTGACGCCGGCCGGAGCGCCGCGCGACGAGCGCATCTGGCTGCATGACATGGCGCTGGAGCGTGGCAGCGGCGAACCGATCGACCTCGGCGCCATCGAGGGGGCGATCGAGGCGGCGCTGCTGGCGCTGTTCCGCGGCCTTGCCGAGTCGGACGGCTTCAACCGCATCGTGCTCGAAGCGGGCCTCGGTTGGCGCGATGTCGCCATGGTGCGCACGCTCGGCCGTTATCTGCGCCAGATCGGCTTGCCGTTCGGCCTGAACTACGTCGCCACGACGCTTGCCCGCCATCCGGCGGTCACGAAAGCGATCGTGGCCCTGTTCTACGCCCGTTTCGATCCCCGGCTCGATCGTGCGTCGCGTGACGAGGCCGAGCGCGCCGTCCGCGGCGAGATCGAAAAGCTCCTCAACGCCGTCACGAGCCTCGACGAGGACCGCATCCTGCGCCGCTTCGTCAACCTGATCGAGGCGGCGGTGCGTACGAACTTTTTCCAGATCGGCAAGGACGGCCAGCCACGTCCGACGATCGCTTTCAAGTTCGCCTGCGCCGGCATCGACGCCTTGCCGCTGCCGAAGCCGCTTTACGAGATCTTCGTCTACTCGCCGCGCGTCGAGGGCGTGCATCTGCGCTTCGGCAAGGTGGCGCGCGGCGGCATCCGCTGGTCGGACCGGCCGCAGGACTTCCGCACGGAAGTGCTCGGCCTGGTGAAGGCGCAGCAGGTCAAGAATGCCGTGATCGTTCCGGTCGGGGCCAAGGGCGGCTTCTTTCCCAAGCAGCTGCCACCCGCCGGCGATCGCCAGGCGTGGCTCGCCGAAGGGACCGAGAGCTACAAGATCTTCATCGGCACGCTCCTGGAGATGACCGACAATATTCAGGGCGATAAGGTTGTGCCGCCACCCGACACCATGCGGCACGAGGGCGACGACCCGTATCTCGTAGTCGCCGCCGACAAGGGCACGGCGACGTTCTCCGACATTGCCAACGGCATTTCCATCGACAAGGGATTTTGGCTCGGCGATGCCTTCGCGTCCGGCGGCAGCCAGGGCTACGACCACAAGGCCATGGGCATCACGGCGCGCGGTGCCTGGGAGGCCGTCAAGCGCCATTTCCGCGAGATCGATGTCGACATTCAGTCGGAGCCGGTGCTGGTCGCCGGCGTCGGCGACATGTCGGGCGACGTGTTTGGCAACGGCATGCTGCTGTCGAGATCGATCAAACTCGTTGCCGCCTTCGACCACCGCGACATCTTTCTCGATCCGAACCCCGATCCCGAGCCCGCCTGGGCGGAGCGCAAGCGCCTGTTCGATCTGCCGCGTTCCAGCTGGCTGGATTACGACAAGACGCTGATCTCCGAAGGCGGCGGTGTTTTCCCGCGCTCGGCGAAATCGATTCCGCTGTCGGCCAACGTGCAGCATGTGCTCGGCCTCGCGAAATCCCAGGCAACTCCGGCCGAGGTCATGAGCGCAATCCTCAAGGCCGAGGTCGGCCTGCTCTGGTTCGGCGGCATCGGCACCTATATCCGCGCCTCGACGGAAACCGACGACCAGGTCGGCGACCGCGCCAACGATGCCATCCGCATAACGGCGGCCGAGGTGCGCGCCAAAGTAATCGGCGAGGGCGCCAATCTCGGCGCGACGCAGCTCGGCCGCATCGAGGCGGCCCGCAATGGCGTCCGGCTCAATACCGACGCCATCGACAACTCCGCCGGCGTCAACACCTCGGACCTCGAGGTCAACATCAAGATCGCCCTCAGCCTGCCCGAGCGTGACGGCCGCCTCGGCACCGACCAGCGCAACCGGCTGCTCGCCCGCATGACCGACGATGTCGCTCATCTCCTGCTGCGCAACAATTACCTGCAACCGCTGGCGCTGTCGCTCGCCGAACGGCGCGGCGCCGCCGATCTCGGTTTCGCACAACGCCTGATGCGCTCGCTCGAAAGCCACGGCCGTCTCGACCGGTCGGTCGAGTTCCTGCCGGACGATGCCGCCATCTCGCGCCTGGCGCAGCGCGGCGAAGGGCTTACGCGCCCGGAGCTGGCCGTGCTCCTCGCTTACGCCAAGCTCGCACTCAAGGACGAGCTGCTCGCCAGCAAGGTGCCGGACGATGGCTACCTCTCGCGCGAGCTCGAGCGCTACTTCCCGCAAACCCTGCGCGAGCTGTTCCCCGAAGCCATCGCTGCACATCGCCTGCGGCGCGAGATCATCGCCACGCAGCTCGCCAACGCGATCATCAACCGCGGCGGGCCGACCGTCGTGACGCGCCTCGTCGACCAAACCGGCACGGACACGCCGACGATCGCCGCAGCTTATGCAGCGACGCGCGACTCGTTCGACCTGAGCGAGATCAACGACGCCATCGACGCGCTCGACGGCAAGGTACCTGGCGCTCTGCAGCTCAGGCTCTACGCGGACGTTCAGGAGCTTCTGCTAAGCCGGCTGGTCTGGTTCACCCGTCATGCCGACTTCGCCCGCGAGTCGCTCGATGCGATCATCGGCCGCTACCGCTCGGGCATCGCCGAGATCGAAGCGCGGCTGACGGACCTCATGTCCGCGCCGGCCCGGGAAGCCTGGCACGCGCGCAGCAGGGAACTTGTGAACCAGGGCGTTCCCGCCGACCTCGCGGGTCGGCTGGCCGCCTTGCAGGATCTCGTCGCCGCCCCGGATATCGTGCTGGTCGCGCAGCGCACGGGGCGGGCGGTCGTCGAGATTGCCGCCACGCATTTCGCCGTCGACGACATGTTCCAGCTTGGACCGCTGTCCGGAGCCGCGCGCGGGATTCCGGTGACCGACTATTTCGACCGGCTGGCGCTCGACCGCGCCATCGATGCGATCGCGGCGGCGCATCGCAAACTGACGGCCGAGGTGGTGGCGGAAGGGCCTCCCGGTCCACAAGCGGTGGCCGCGTGGCGCGAGGCGCGCTCCGCCGCGATCGATCGCCTGCGGGCCGCCGTCGACAGCATCGTCTCCTCGGGCCTGACGCTTTCGAAGCTGATGGTGGCGGCGAGCCTCCTCGACGACCTCGCCAAAGGTTGACGTGTGCCGCCCTCCTCGTCGTCGGCAAGCGAGACATCAGCAAACAAGCCGGACGTCCGGCGAGGTTCGCATTGAAGCCGCTGCGCCCGTCCGGCGCCACGGCGCCGCCGCGCGCGCTTGCCGGCTGGATGCTGTTTGACTGGGCGTGCCAGCCCTTCTTCACCCTGGTCACCACCTTTGTCTACGCGCCGTATTTTGCATCCGGGCTTGCTCCCAATCCGGTCGAAGGGCAGGCGCTCTGGGGCTACGCGACGGCAGCGGCGGGGCTCATGCTCGCCGCCTTGTCGCCGGTGCTCGGGAGCATCGCCGACGCGCGCGGGCCGAAAAAGCCCTGGATCGCAGTTTGCGGTCTCGTGCTCGTCGCGGCCTGCACCATGCTGTGGTTCGCGGCTCCCGGAATGTCCCAGGGCATCCCCATCGCGCTCATTGCCTTTGCCGTCGCCACGGTGGCGGCCGAGGTGGCGGCCGTCTTCAACAACGCCATGATGCCTCACCTCGTGTCGCCCGAGCGCCTCGGCCGGTTGTCGGGCGCCGGATGGGCGGCTGGCTATGCCGGCGGTCTCGTCTCGCTCGTCCTGGTCCTCGGCTTCATGGCTGCTGACCCGCACACGGGTATGACGGCCTTCGGGCTGAAACCGATCTTCGGTCTCGATCCGGCCTTGCGCGAAGGCGACCGCGTCACCGGGCCGCTCGCCGCGGCGTGGTTCGTGATCTTTGTGCTGCCGCTGTTCCTGTTCACGCCCGATGCGCCGTCGACCGGGCGAGGATTGTCCGAGGCCGTGCGCCGCGGTCTTCACCAGCTTGCCGCGACCACGGCCGAAGCGCGGCGCGACGGCAGGATCGCGCGCTTTCTGCTCGCCAACATGGTCTACCAGGACGGGCTGGTCGCGCTGTTCGCATTCGGCGGCATCTACGGCGCCGGCGTTTTCGGCTGGTCGACGGTCGAACTCGGCCTGTTCGGCATCCTTCTCACGGTGACGGGCACGTTCGGGGCCCTGGCAGGCGGCCGCCTCGACGATCGCATCGGCGCGAAGAACGTGGTTCTCGGCGCGCTGACGATCCTCGTGCTGGTCTGTCTCGCCATTCTGTCGCTCGGCCGCGACCACGTGCTGTTCGTGATGGCAGTTCCGCCGCCGGCCACCGGCGACGGACTTTACGGCAGCCTTCCGGAAAAGCTGTTCCTGGGTCTCGGCCTCGTCATCGGCGCCGTGGCCGGACCGCTTCAAGCGGCCTCGCGCAGCCTGCTTGCGCGGCTCGTGTCGCCGGCGGAGGCGGGGCGCTATTTCGGCCTGCTCGCCCTGTCGGGCAAGGTGACCTCGTTCCTGGCGCCGTTCCTGGTGGCGGTGGCGACCGATCTCGCCGACACGCAGGCGGCCGGCCCGGCCGTCCTGATCCTGTTCTTCGCGACCGGCGCAGCGCTGCTCGCCGGAATGCGCAGGAACGGCTTCAATGCCGGAAGTGGCGGTGGCCCGTGAACACCATGGCAAGGCCTGCCTCGTCGGCGGCCTTGATCACCTCGTCGTCACGCACCGATCCGCCGGGCTGGATGACGGCGGTGGCGCCCGCTTCGGCTGCCGCCATGAGCCCGTCGGCGAACGGAAAGAAGGCGTCCGACGCGACCACCGAACCTTTCGCCAGGCTTTCGGGAAGCCCCGCGGTTCTGGCCGCTTCCGCAGCCTTCCAGGCGGCGATGCGCGCGGAATCGACCCGGCTCATCTGGCCGGCGCCGACCCCGACCGTGGCGCCGTCCTTGGCGTAGACGATGGCGTTTGACTTGACGTGCTTGGCGACGCGGAAGGCGAATGTCAGGTCGGCGAGTTCCTGGTTCGAGGGCGCGCGCCGGGTCACGACTTTCAGCGGCATGTCGTCGACGACCGCATTGTCGCGCGACTGCGTCAGAAATCCGCCGGCGACGGTGCGCAGGCTCAGTCCGGGCGCACGCGGGTCAGGCAGCTCGCCGGCGAGCAGCAACCGCAGGTTCTTCTTGGCCCCGATGATGGCGATCGCTTCGTCGCTCGCACCCGGTGCGATGATCACTTCGGTGAAGATTTCGACGATCTTTCTCGCCGCCTCCGCGTCGATCGGGCGGTTCAAGGCGACGATGCCGCCGAAGGCGGATACGGGATCGCAGCGCAGCGCCCTTTGATATGCGTCGAGCAGGGATTCGCCTTGCGCGACGCCGCACGGATTGGCGTGCTTGACGATCACTGCGGCGGCGGATCGGTCGGGATCGAACTCGGCGACGCATTCGTAAGCGGCGTCGGTATCGTTGATGTTGTTGTAGGAGAGCTGCTTGCCCTGAACCTGCCGCGCCGTGGCGACACCCGGCCGTCCCTCCGGCATGCGATAGAAGGCCGCCGACTGGTGCGGGTTCTCGCCGTAGCGCATCACTTCGGCGAGCGTGCCGCCGACGACCCGGATCGCCGGCGTCGCCTCGCCGATCCGGGCGCCCAGCCAGTTCGAGATCGCCGCGTCGTAGGCGGCGGTGCGCGCATACGCTTTTTGCGCGAGGCGCCGGCGCAACGACAGCGTCACCGCGCCGTCATGCGTCGCAAGCTCGGCCAGGACGCCGTCATAATCGGCGACGTCGACGACCACGGCGACGTCGGTATGGTTCTTGGCCGCCGCCCGGATCATGGCCGGCCCGCCGATGTCGATGTTCTCGATGCAGTCGTCGAAAGGCCTTGCGGCTGCGACGGTCGCCTCGAACGGATAAAGGTTGACCACGAGCAGATCGATGGCCGGGATGCCGTGGGCCAGCATGGCGGCCTGGTGCTCCGGGTTGTTGCGCACCGCGAGCAGGCCGCCGTGGATCGCCGGATGCAGCGTCTTGATGCGGCCGTCCATCATTTCCGGGTAGCCGGTCAGGTCGGACACGTCCTGCACCGTCAATCCGGCGTCGGTCAGGGCCTGCCGCGTTCCGCCCGTGGAGATCAACGCGACGCCACGACCGGCGAGGGCGCGGGCGAAACCGACGAGCCCTGTTTTGTCCGAGACGGACAGGAGGGCGCGCGTCACACGTTTGAGATCGTCCGGCATGGCTACTCGAAAACCGCGAGGGAGCTGCGCGATAGCATGCCATTGCGGGGCGATGCACCTGGAATCCTCTCACGACCCTTGCGGTTGGCGCCTTGGGGCATCGCCGTCATCACGGCCGGATGCGTTCCGCAGTCGCTCGAAGCGCCAGCGCACGCTGGCCTTCCCGGTCGCGGTGATCGCGAGCACGATCTGCTCCGTTCGGCGCGGCCGATCCGTCGTGGCGAAGAAGATGCTTTCCTCGATGCGCGAGGCTGCCGCGCTCGCCTCGAAGCGCCAGGTCTCCTGGTTGGCCAGGACCACCTGGACCGGGCCGTCGGCCTGGGCCTGGGACGCCCTGGCGCTCGGGTGAAGATGAAAGCGGACCGCCACCGCGCTCGCCGCGCCGCGCTCGCTGGTGAACACGTCCTCACCTTCGAGGACATCGCCGCCCGCCGACAGGCGCCATCGGCGTTCGTGCAGGATGCCGAAACGGGGCTGGTAGCCGTCGTGGCTTGCCGTGAGCTCGATCGCCTCGGCCGCGTCGTTGCGCCGGGCGACGACGCTTGTCGGCCCCTGCAGCACGACCGGGCCGAGACGGCGCTCGAGCCATGCCGCGATCCAGCCCTGCGTCGGCGCGCCCGGCGGGACGACAAAGCGGCACGACGAGCTTTCCGCGACGGTGGCGGTCGAATGCGCAGCCGTCACCCTGCCGGCCAGGCTGGCGGTCTCGTGGGCGCCCCGGGAGGTGCCGCAATTGACGACGATGCGCTGCGTGCCGCTCGAGAACTCGAAGGCCAGGCAGCCGGCATGTGCCTCCATCGACTGCCTGACCGGCGGAGCGGCCCCGACGTCGGCGATCACCACGGCGGTGCCCACCTGCAGCCGCTCATAGCCCGAATGCGGCGCATGCCGCATCGGCTGGGCGCGCACGTCGTCGTAGATCAGGATCGTGGCGAGAAGGTCGGCGGGCGTTAGGCCCATGCCGTTGACATGCGCCAGCGTGCCGTCGTGGTGGCGGAACAGGCGCAGCATCGGCAACATCCGATCGATGGCCCCGACCAACGCCTTCGGCAGTTCGGCGCCGCGGCTGACATAGATCTGCCGCAACGGCAGAAGATCGAGCAGCAGCTCGATCAGGAGGCGCGGATTGCGGCTGATATGGCCTCCATCCGGCAGGATCTGGCGATCCAGCTCGCGCGACAGACAGCGCGTCGCCTTGCGCAGCAGCCCGTCGTAACCTTCGCAGGACAAGCCGGCATAGCAGAGCGCAATCGCGGCCAGGAGCCGCGCCTGCGGGTTGACGGCGGTGTCGAGGTCACGCTCGAGCAGGCGGATGTTGCGGCCGAGGGCGCGCATGAAACGCCGGTAGAATTCGTGATCGGCGCCCTCGAGCAGGAGCGGCGATTGCGACAGGAACGAGATCAGGCGTCGCGCCAGCACCTGCGTTTCGTCGGCGATCTTGCTGCCGGGCCGCGCGACCAGGAACTCGTTGACGAGCGCGCGGGCGTTGGCGCGTGCCAGCGCGGTATTGGCGGCGCGCAGGTGGCGCAGCCATCCGAAGCCGTAGAGTCCCTGGCCCCAGCCGCGCGACGGCGGCCGGAACTGGAACGGCGAACGGCCGCCGGTCGTGAGCGCCCGCCCCGCGAATACGAACAGGCCGGCATAGACGTCGTTGGCGACGGTCGGGTCGCTCGTGCGAAGATCCTGCGGTGCCAGCAGAAGCCGTTCCGGCGCGGACGCCACGATGAGGCGCGGCCAGTGGCGGAGGCGGCTCAGGGCGGCCCGGAGGGCGGCGAGCCCCTCGCTGAAAGCAAGCCCGTAGAGTCGCCAGCGATCACGCCCCCCCTCCACGCCAGCTCCTTTTTGCGCTGCATGATGGTGTCCAGCGAACCCGTCACCGCCGCCGACGAGATCCCGGCCTGGCTTTCGCCGCATCATGCTGTATCGCCTGGCAAAGGACTGATCCATCGTCTCAGGCGCGCCTCGACAGGCGCGCGACGAAGAATCCGTCGAGGCCGGCGCGGCCCGGACCGAGATCGGCGAGATGGCAGGGCAGGGCGCGCACGTCGCCGCGCGCGTCGACGAGATCGGCAAGGCCGCCGACCTCGCGCGCATCGACCGGGGCGCGCGCGAAGGCGCCATGCCGCGCCAGGAACGACGCAACCTGGCCCTCGCCTTCCTCGGGCTCGAGCGAGCAGGTGCAATAGATGAGGCGTCCCCCGGGACGCACGAGCCCGGCGGCCTTGTCGAGGAGTTGCCGCTGCAGATCGGCGAGGCCGGCGACGTCCTCCGGCCGCTTCGCCCAGGCCACGTCGGGATGGCGGCGGATCGTGCCGGTCGCCGAGCACGGCGCATCGAGCAGCACGGCGTCGAACGGCTCCTCGTCCAGTTCGAGCACGTCCGCGGCGCGGATGTCGACGGCCAGTCTGAGGCGTTGCATGTTGTCGGCGAGACGGTGCAGGCGCCGCGCCGATTTGTCGACGGCGACGACGCGCGCGCCGGCATGCGCGAGCTGCGCGGTCTTGCCGCCGGGCGCAGCGCAAAGATCGGCGATGCGCTCGCCCGGGCGCGCGCCGAGAAGGCGCGCCGGCAGCGCCGCCGCCGCGTCCTGCACCCACCATTCGCCTTCGGCGTAGCCGGGAAGCTCGCGCACAGGCGTGCGCTCGATGAGGCGCACGCTGCCTGTCGGCAGCACGATGCCGCCAAGGCGTTCGGCCCAGCCTTGTGCGTCCTGCTTGACGGTGAGGTCTACGGACGCCGCCGCCGCATGCGCCTCGGCGATGGCACGCGCCCGGCCGGGGCCGTATGCGTCGCTCCAGCGCGCCGCCAGCCAATCGGGCGTGTCGAGGCCGAGCGGGTCGGTTTGCGTCAGCACCGCGTCGCGCTCGCGCGCCAGCCGCCGCAGGATCGCATTCACGAGACCGGCGGCGTGCTGCAGGTTCTTGTCCTCGCGCGCCAGGCGCACGGACAGATCGACGGCGGCATGATCGGGAACGTCGAGAAACAGGATCTGCGCCGCGCCGGTGGCGAGCAGCGCGAGCAGGCGGGCGTTGCCGGGAACGCCTTTGCTGAGCCGCTCCGCGAGGGCATGACGGATGGTGCCGAAGCGGCGGAGCGCGACGGTGGCGATCGCCCGCGCCAGGGCTCCATCACGCGGATCGAGCCGCGCCCGCGCGATGGCGTCGTCGAGCACATCGTCAAGGGCGGCGCGTTCGCGGATGACGTCGGCGACGGCAGCGGATGCGACGCGGCGCGCAGCGAGGCCCTGAGCGTCCTTTGTCTTGACCGCAGGCTGCTTCAACCGTCAGCCCCACGGCCCTCGGCGCGAGGGTCCCCTGCTCCATGGCGACACGGCTGCGCCCTGCGTGAAGGCGCCGGGCGCCGCCACCTGCCCGAAGCCGCTTCCCGTCATCGTGCCGGCGAGCTCCTGCAATGCGGCGATGCGATTCTCGGTCGACGGATGGGTCGAGAACAGGTTGTCCATGCCGTGTCCGGAAAGCGGGTTGATGATGAACATATGCGCGGTGGCCGGATGGCGTTCCGCCTCCGGATTCTCGATATGCGCAACGCCCGCTTCAATCTTGGCGAGCGCCGAGGCGAGCGCCGTCGGGTCGCCGCAGATCTGGGCGCCGACATGGTCTGCGCCGTATTCGCGCGAGCGGCTGACTGCCATCTGGATGATCATCGCCGCGAGCGGCGCCAGGATCGCGGTTGCGATCATGACGAGCGGATTGGGGCGCTCGCCGTCGCGGCCGCCGAACAGGAAGCCGAACTGGGCGATGGTCGAGATGGCGCCGGCGATGGTCGCCGAGACGGTCATGATCAGCGTGTCGCGGTTCCTGATATGCGCCAGCTCGTGCGCCATCACACCAGCGAGTTCGTCGTAGGTGAGCAGTTCCATGATGCCGGTCGTCGCCGCAACGGCGGCGTTCTCGGGATTGCGCCCGGTTGCGAACGCGTTCGGCTGCGGGTTGTCGATCAGATATACGCGCGGCATCGGCAGCCCGGCGCGTTCGCTGAGCTGGCGGACCATGCCGACGAGCTCTGGCGCGGTGCGCTCGTCGACTTCGACCGCGCCGTGGGCCGACAGCGCCAGCTTGTCCGAGTTCCAGTAGGCGAACAGGTTGGTGACGACCGCGACGCCGAGCGCAATCAGCATCCCGTTCGGCCCGCCGAGCAGGTAGCCGACGACCCCGAACAGGGCCGTGAGCGCGGCCAGGAGCATGGCGGTCTTGACGTAGTTCATCGTCCAACTCGCGAAACTTGACCATGGGAAACGTTGGTGTGCAGGGCGCGGTTCGCAAGGGACGGCTTGACCCCTTGCACCGGAAATGATCGAAAAGCGCCCATGATCGAAGAAGTGGAGCGCATGCCCCAGGTTCCTTTGGCCCTCCAGGCAGAGGGAGAGCGACGCGGGCGTATGTTGTCGCCGGCGGCGCAACGCGCCCTGGCCGAGGCGGCCGCGCGCCGGGCCGAGATCGACGCCCGCGCCGCCGCCCTGCCGCCGGAGCATGGCGCGCGCCGCGAGCGCGAGCCGGTGCGCTACGGCGACTGGGAGAAAAAAGGCCTCACGTCTGATTTCTAACCTATTCCGCACCTATCGAGGTCCCACGTGCAAGTCGCAGCCCGAGTGGAACGGCTCAGACAGTTCCTGGAGCAGACCGCCGGGCGCGCCGGCTTCGACGCGAACGACCGGCTGGCCTCGCTGAAGCGCCTCCTCGCGCATGTGCGCGAGCGCGCCGGCATCGATCTCGGCTTCGTCCTGTGGGACGGATCGACGGTTCCCGAGGCTCTCGCCCCCGGCGCACTCGCTGCCGTGTTCGCCGACGAGGGCGCGATCGCCTCGCTGGTCCGCCGGCCGAACCTGGAGACGCTGGCCAACCTGTGGGTCAGCAGGCGCCTCGACATCCGCAACGGCACGCTGTTCGACATCGCTAACCAGCGGCCGAAGATGCGGACGCGCGAGATCCGCAAGAATCTCGACAAGCGCCTGCTGCTCGGCACGCTTGCCAAGTTCCTTCCAGTTCACCGCGGTGAGCCATGGCCGCTCCAGGACATTCCCGGCGAGAAGCCCTCGAGTGGCGACCCGCGCGAGAACAAGAAGAACATCGCCTATCACTACGACGTGTCGAACGCATTCTACGCGCTCTGGCTCGACAAGGAGATGGTCTACACCTGCGCCTATTGCACCGACTGGGATAACGACATCGACCAGATGCAGCAGGACAAGCTGGAGATCATCTGCCGCAAGCTGCGGCTGAAGGCCGGCGAGCGGCTCCTCGATATCGGCTGCGGATGGGGCGCGTTATCGTGCTACGCGGCCCAGCATTACGGCGTCACGGCATACGGCGTGACCCTCTCCGAGCAGCAGGTCGCCTACGCCAACGAGAAGATCAAACGCCTGGGCCTCCAGGACCGCGTCAGGATCGAACTGAGGGATTATTCCACGGTAGAGGGCGAGTTCGACAAGGTCGCCGCCATCGGCATCCAGGAACATATCGGCATCGACAACTATCCGACCTACTACAGCACGGTGAAGCGGGTGCTGAAGCGGGACGGATTGTTCCTGCATCACGCGATCACGCGCCCGGCCAAGCGGGACGACAAGATCTTCCGGCGCAAGCGCGCCGAGTTCGCGCTGCTGACAAAGTTCATCTTTCCGGGGGGCGAGCTCGATTACATCGGCAACACGGTAACGAGCCTTGAACGCTTCGGCTTCGAAGTACACGATGTCGAGGCTTGGCGGGAGCACTACCAGCGCACCTGCAAGCACTGGCACGACCGGCTGCTGGCGAACTACGATGCCGCCGTCGCCGAGGTTGGCGAGGTCAAGACACGGATGTGGCTCGTCTATCTGGCCGGCTGCTCGATTGCCTTCGAGCGCAATACCGTGTGCCTGTTCCAGACGCTCGCCTCGCCGCGCCGGCGGGGCCCCTCGGGCGTGCCGCCGACGCGCGCAGACTTGTACCGGCAAACCTCCTCTCCCCGCTTGCGGGGAGAAGGTTAAGTTTACCGCACCACGACGACCGGGGTGCCGACGCTGACGCGCCCGTACAGGTCGACGATGTCGTTGTTGTGCATGCGGATGCAGCCGTAGGACACGAAGCCGCCGATCGAGGACGGCCGGTTGGTGCCGTGGATGGCGTATTCGCCGCCGCTCAGGGTAAGTGCCGCGGCGCCCATCGGATTGTTTGTGGCGCCGCCGGGGATCACGTCGGGAAGCCTCGGGTTGTCGCGGCGCACGACGGCGGGCGGCGACCAGGCCGGGCGGATATGCTTGCCGTCGATATAGGCGCGGCCGCCCCACTGCTTGCCGGGCTTGCCGACGCCGACGGCGTAGCGCACGGCGCGGCCGTCGCTCATGACGTAGTAGAGGCGGCGCTGGGGCGTGTTCACCACGACGGTGCCCGGCGCGTAGCCTTGGAAGGGGACCACCTCCCGAGCCAGGGCTTGGCTGGACGGCAGGGTGGCGACGATGGCGGACAGGCCTCCCGCAATCGCGAGGGCGCGAAGGACGGATGAAGGACGCATGGCTCGGCGCTCGAATGGCTTGAAGGTTGACGGGACTGACTCGAACCGGATTGGTTTGGCGGGACTTCCGGCTGCGCCGCACAGCCGCAAGCTTGACCATAAGTAAATCCGCGCCGAACGGTATTGTTCCGCTTCGAAGTGGTTAATTCGGCGAGGCGGGAGCAGCGTGGTCTGCGGCGCGCGGGACAGGCCGCAAAAGCAAAGGGGCCGCCCGGAGGCGGCCCCTTCCACTCTGTTTCTTTCTCCCTTGAGGTCATGTCCCCTGACCTTCTCGAAGCAGGATACCGCCGAGGTCTTAGTGGCCGGTGAGCGAACGTGCCTCACGAAACATGAAAGCCGGCGCGGTGAACGAATGGTCATCGGAATTTTTTCCCTACCATTCCACCTTGTGGTCAACACCTGCCTTGCTGCATGCGGACGTCACTGTCCGCAACCCCGGGCTTCGTGCGACTGCAATCGATCACGTCGGCGCCGTCCGAGCTGCCTCTGGTCAGGTTGATCCAGGTGCCGAGGCGGAGTTCCGCGCAGTCGCGGCTCGCAACGAGAAAGGGCCGCCATGATGGCGGCCCTTCCACTCTGTTGCTTGCCTCCACAAGGTCATTGTCCCTGACCTTCGCGAAGCAGAATACCGCCCACCTGTTAGCGTCCCGTGAGGGGATGTGGCTCACGAAAGATGAAAGCCGGCGCGGTGAACGAACGGTCAATCGGAATTCGCTCCGCGCTATCCTGCGTCTTGGCCGGCTCCGATCGCGGGCGGGCCGTCCGAAGCTGCGTCTGCTCAGGTTGATAGATGACGAGGCGGGGCTCTGCGTCGGTTGCTGCGCACAACGAGAAAGGGCCGCCACGACGGCGGCCCTTTCACTCTGTTGCTTGCCTCCACAAGGTCATTGTCCCCTGACCTTCGCGAAGCAGAATACCGTCCACCTGTTAGCATGACGTGAGGGAATGTGCCTCACGAAAGGTGAAAGCCGGCGCGGTGAACGAACGGTCAATGGCGGCTGTTCAGGCGCGTCACGCGGCGGCCGACCTCCTGTTCTGCCGGTTGGTGATCAGGTCGTCGACCACCGTCGGATCGGCGAGCGTCGAGGTGTCTCCGAGGCTGCCGTATTCATCCTCGGCGATCTTGCGCAGGATGCGGCGCATGATCTTGCCCGAGCGCGTCTTCGGAAGGCTGGGTGCAAACTGGATCAGGTCGGGCGAGGCGATCGCCCCGATCTCCTTGCGCACCCATGCGACCAGTTCCTTGCGCAACTCCTCGGACGCCTGCTCGCCGGCCATCAGGGTGACGTAGGCGTAGATGCCCTGGCCCTTGATGTCGTGCGGATAGCCGACCACAGCCGCCTCCGACACTTTGGGGTGGGCGACAAGCGCCGATTCCACTTCCGCCGTGCCCATGCGGTGTCCCGAGACGTTGATCACGTCGTCGACGCGGCCGGTGATCCAGTAATAGCCGTCGGCATCGCGCCGGCAGCCGTCGCCGGTGAAGTATTTTCCGGGGAAAGTGGAGAAATAGGTTTCCACGAAGCGCTTGTGGTCGCCGTAGACCGTGCGCATCTGCCCGGGCCAGGAATCGGTGATGCACAGATTGCCTTCGGTCGCGCCCTCGAGCACCTTGCCTTCGCCGTCGACGATGGCCGGCTTGATGCCGAAGAACGGCAGTGTCGCCGAGCCCGGCTTGAGTTTGATGGCGCCGGGTAGCGGCGTGATCAGGATGCCGCCCGTCTCCGTCTGCCACCAGGTGTCGACGACCGGGCAGCGGCGGTCGCCGACGACGCGATGGTACCATTCCCAGGCTTCGGGATTGATCGGCTCGCCGACCGAGCCGAGCAGGCGCAGCGAGCTGCGCGAGGTTTTCTGCACCGGCGCCTCGCCTGCCTGCATCAGGGCCCGGATCGCCGTCGGCGCGGTGTAGAAGGTGTTGACCTTGTGCTTGTCGATCACCTCCCAGAACCGCGAGATCGACGGGTAGGTTGGCACGCCTTCGAACATCAGCGTCGTCGCGCCGTTCGCGAGCGGCCCATAGAGGATGTACGAATGGCCGGTCACCCAGCCGACATCGGCGGTGCACCAGTAGATGTCGCCGTCATGGTAATCGAACACATACTGGTGCGTCATCGCGGTGTAGACGAGATAGCCGCCGGTCGTGTGCAGCACGCCTTTCGGCTTGCCGGTCGAGCCCGAGGTATAGAGGATGAACAGCGGATCCTCCGCGTGCATCTCCTCGCACGGGCACTCGCTGGTCACCATCTTGGCGGCGTCATCGAAATAGACGTCGCGGCCCGGCACCATGTCGACCGCGGCGCCCGTGCGGCGCACGACGACGACGTGGTCGACGCCGCCGCCGGCGCGCGCGATGGCCGCGTCCACATTCTCCTTCAGCGGCACCTTGCGGCCGCCGCGCAAGCCTTCATCGGCCGTGATGACGAATTTCGACTGCGCATCCTCGATGCGCCCGGCCAGCGAATCCGGCGAGAAGCCGCCGAACACGACCGAGTGGACCGCACCGAGCCGCGCGCAGGCCAGGATCGCGAAGGCCGCTTCCGGAATCATCGGCAGATAAATGGTGACGCGGTCGCCCTTTTTGACCTCGCGGTTGCGCAGCACGTTGGCCCAGCGGCAGACCTCGTCGTGCAGCTCGCGATAGGTGATGTGTCGCGACTGCGAGGGGTCGTCGCCTTCCCAGATGATCGCCACCTGGTCGGCGCGCTGTGGCAGGTGGCGGTCGATGCAGTTATAGGCCGCGTTGGTAGTGCCATCCTCGAACCAGCGGATCGACACGTCGCCAGGGCCGAAGCTGGTGTTCTTCACCTTGGTATACGGCTTGAACCAGTGGATGCGCTTGCCGTGCTCACCCCAGAAAGCCTCCGGATCGCGGATGCTCGCCTCGTACATGGCCCGGTATTTCGCCTCGTCCACATAGGCGCGGCGTGTCCAGTCGGACGGCACCTCGTAAACCTTGGGCTCCATGACGGTCTCCCAGACATGTTGTGGTCCGGCGCGGAGCCGGAGCGGTTGCCGGAAGGTTAGCGGAAGCCGGTCCCGCGCGGCAAGGCGGCGGGCCTCGCACTTTCGTCGCCTAAGCCTCTCCCGCTCGCGCCCGAAACCGGAACCGCGCCAGCAGGTCGGGGTATATCCGTCTTGCGCATTATCGGGCCGAACCCGGGCGGGGCCGAGGGCGGCGGACCGGCTGAGGGGCAAACGCGGTTCTGGCTTCGCGTATGTCGCCTCGCCCTCACCCTCTCGCGCAAGCGGGAGGGGGGAGCTTACAGCCCGCCCATGCGGCGGACGATGCGCCACTCCTCGCCGGTGACCGGCTGCACGGACAGGCGCGAATATTTGATCAGCGCCATGTCCTTGAGCTTCGGTTCGCCCTTGATCTCGGCAAGCGAGACGGGTTTGGGCAGCGCGGCGACGGCCTTGACGTCGACCATGCCGAACTTGCCGGTCTCGTCGCTCGGATCGGGGTAGTATTCCTTGATCACCTCGACGACGCCGACGATCTCCTTGCCCTCGTTCGAATGGTAGAAGAAGGCCTGGTCGCCTTTCTTCATGGCCTGCAGATTTTGCTTGGCCGTATGGTTGCGCACGCCGCTCCAGAACGTGCCCTTGGCACCGGCCGCGACCTGCTGTTCCCAGGACCAGCTCGAGGGTTCCGATTTCACAAGCCAGTACGCCATCCTGCCCCCCTATACTTCTCCGGCATGCGAAACAGGCACGACGTGGTCATGCATGCTCCGTACGCAAGGGCCGCGACATGAGCGCCTCGATCGTCTGGTCGATCGTGAGGCGGCCGGCGATGATGGCGTCGACCGCTTCGGCGATCGGCATGTCCACGCTTTTTCGCCGCGCCAGCTCGGTCAGCACGCTCGCCGTCGCGGCGCCCTCGACCAGCTTGCCGGCGCCGGCTTCGGCGAGCGGCACGCCGCGCCCGAGCCGTTCGCCGAACGCAAAATTGCGCGAATGCGCCGACGAGCAGGTCAGCACGAGATCGCCCAGCCCCGACAGGCCCATCAGCGTCTCGGCGCGGCCGTCATAGGCGCGCGCGAATCGCAACAGCTCGGCGAAGCCGCGCGCCGTGAGCGCCGCCTTGGCGCTTTCGCCGAGGCCGCGGCCCTCGACGATGCCGCAAGCGATGGCGAGCACGTTCTTGGCCGCGCCGCCGATCTCGACACCGCGCACGTCGCCGCCGTGATAGACGCGCAGGCTCGGCCCCGACAGCGCGCCGGCGAGATCCGCCGCGACCACCTCGTCGCGGCATGCGAGCGTCACCGCAGTCGGCAGCCCGCGCGCCACGTCATCGGCGAAGCTGGGGCCGGACAGCACGGCGACCGGCGCCTGCGGCCGCAGCTCGCCGACAATATCGGTCAGGAAGCGGCCTGAGCCGCGCTCGATGCCCTTGGCGCACACGACGATCGGCGCGTCGCCGGGCAAATCGGCCGACAAGGTCACCAGGCTGGCGCGCGTGGCTTGCGCCGGCACCACCAGGAGCACCGCCGCGGCGGTACGCAGCTCGCTCGTCGCGGCGGTCACGCGCACGCGCTCCCCGAGCCGCACGCCCGGAAGATAGCGGGCATTGACCCGCGAGGCCTGGATCTGGCGCGCCGCATCGGCGTCGCGCATCCACAGGATGACGTCGCGGCCGGCAGCCGCCGCAGCGTTGGCGAGCGCCGTGCCCCAGGCGCCGCCGCCCACGATGGCGATGGTCTCGAACATCACGATCTGCCCCGCCCGCTGCGCAACTCGGCGCCGCTTCGCAATGGCGGGGGCGGAGCCTTCAGGGCAGCGTTTATCTGCCCCAAGGGCCATCTCGCCCGCGCCGGCACCGAGAGATCGTCCACCATGCCGAGCCTGAGCCGCTCCAGTCCGGCCCAGGCGATGATGGCGCCGTTGTCGCCGCACAGCGGGAGCGGCGGCGCAATCAGTTTCAGGCCGACGCCGGCGGCGAGCCGCTCGAGGCCGTGGCGGATCCTCTGGTTGGCCGCAACGCCTCCCGCCACGACCAGCGCGGTCGGCCGCCCCGCGACGTCCTGGAAGGCGCGCAGCGCCACGCGGGTGCGGTCGACCACCACGTCAACGACCGCGGCCTGGAAACTGGCGCACAGGTCGGCGATATCGGTCTGCGTCAGAGGCGCCACCTTCTCGGCTTCGAGACGCAGGGCCGTCTTGAGACCGGACAGCGAGAAATTCGGCTCCGGACGCCCGAGCATCGGTCGCGGCAGATCGAAGCGCTCGGGATCGCCGCGGGCCGCCTCGCGCTCCACTTCGGGCCCGCCCGGATAGGCGAGCCCGAGCAGCTTTGCGATTTTGTCGAACGCCTCGCCAATGGCGTCGTCCAAGGTCGTGCCGAGGCGCAGATAATCACCGACTCCGCGCGCAGCGATCAGCTGCGTATGGCCGCCGGAGGCGAGCAGCAGCAGATAGGGGAAGGCGATTCCGTCCGTGAGCCTTGCCGTGAGCGCATGGCCCTCGAGGTGGTTGACGGCGATCAGCGGTTTGCGGTTGACGAGCGCGAGGGCCTTGGCGGTCGTCAGCCCCACGAGCACGCCGCCGATCAGGCCGGGTCCCGCCGCCGCCGCGATGCCGTCGAGATCACCGAAACCCAGATTTGCGGCCTTGAGGGCGCGGGCGATGATGCGGTCCATCACCTCGACATGGGCGCGGGCGGCGATCTCGGGCACGACGCCCCCGTAGGCGGCATGCTCGGCGATCTGGCTGAGGACCTCGTTGGCAAGAATCTCGCCGCGGCCGTCGCCGGCGAGGCCGACGACGGCAGCGGCCGTCTCGTCGCAGGTGGTCTCCAGGCCAAGAACGCGCATCGGTGAGCAATGGTTATAGAGGGACAAAGCGCCGCTTCACGGGCGCGGCGGGGTGAACCTATAGTCCGGCCCGCGCGCGGAGCAACGGCTGTCGTTGCGGGTTGGCGCGGAGAACGGGTTGATGGTGGAACGAACGGCCCTGGTGATCGGCACGCGCGGCAGCCCGCTGGCCCTGCGGCAGGCCCACGAGACGCAGGACCGGCTGGCCGCAGCGCTCGGCTGGGAGCGGACCCAGCTGCCGCTCAGCGTCATCAAGACCACCGGCGACATGATCCAGGACCGGCCGCTGTCCGAGGCGGGCGGCAAGGGGCTGTTCACCAAGGAACTGGATGTGGCGCTGCTCGGCGGCGCCATCGACCTCGCCGTGCATTCGGCCAAGGACCTGCCGACGCGTCTGCCGGATGGCCTTGGCATCGCCGGTTACCTGCCGCGCGAGGATGCGCGCGACGCCTTCATCAGCCGGGTGGCGCGCGACATCGCCACCCTGCCGCGCGGAGCGGTGGTCGGGTCTGCATCCCTGCGCCGGCAGGCGCAGATCAGGCGGGCCCGCCCCGATGTCGAGATCACGCTGTTGCGCGGCAACGTGGGCACGCGCCTCGCGCGCACCGAGAATGGCGAGATCGCCGCGACGCTGTTGGCGGTCGCCGGGCTCAAGCGCCTGGATCTTCTCGATCATGCGACGGCGATCCTCGACCCCGATGAATTCCTGCCGGCCGTAGGCCAGGGCGCGATCGCCATCGTGACGCGCGCCGCCGACGACAGCGTGCGGCGCCTCGTCGCGTCGGTGCTCGATCACGCCACCGGCGTCGCCCTCACCGCCGAGCGCGCCTTTCTCGCCGTGCTCGACGGCTCCTGCCGCACGCCGATCGCCGGCCACGCTCGCCTCGTCGACGGTCAGGTCAGCTTCCGCGGCCTGGTCCTGAGACCGGACGGATCGCAAAGCATCGACGTGGCGCGCGACGGGGCCGTCGCCGATGCGGAGCGGATCGGCGACGATGCCGGGCGCGAGGTGAAGGCGCGCATGCCCGCCGGCATGTTGACGGCCTGATGCGCGTCCTGATCACGCGCGCAAGGGACGACGCCGAACGCAGCGCGCGCCGCCTCGCGGCTCTCGGGCACGAGGCGGTGGTCGCCCCGGTCCTGGAATTCGTGCCGACCAATGAGCGCGCGCCAGCCGGCCCGTTCGACGCCGTCGTGCTCACCAGCGCCCGGGCCGTCCCGGCGCTCGCCTCGCGCGGGGGGGACGCACGCATCCCGGTTTTCGCGGTCGGGGAACGCACCGCAGCAGCCGCAGCCGCGGCAGGCATCGACGACGTGCGCGCCGCCGGCGGCGATGCACGCGCCCTGGCGGCGCTGATCATGCGCGCGCTGGCGCCCCCTGCGCGGCTTTTGCATGTCGCCGGCCGCGATCACAAAGCCGAGCCGGCCACCTCCCTCATCGCGGCAGGATTCTCGGTGGAGCGGTGGATCGCCTACGACGCCGTCGCTGTCGAACATATCGCCGACGCGGCGCATCGCGCGCTGCGCGAGGCGCGCCTCGATGCCGCGCTTCATTACTCACGCCGCAGCGCGGCGCTTCTCCTCGAGCGCGTCGGCGAGGCGGGACTGATCGCCCCGTTTCTGGCGCTGTCGCACGTCTGCCTGTCGGCTGACGCCGCGTCCCCGTTGCAGAGCGCCGGCGCGCCGCGTGTGACAGTTGCCGGGCGGGCCGACGAAACGGCGTTGTTCGCCGCGCTCGATGCCTGCTCCGGGAGCCGGGCCTCTCGCCCTTGACACAATGGAAGTGATAGAGGGAACGAAAACGCACTCTCAAGCTTGCTCATTCCGCAAAAGGATGCGTCTGTGCCCGAAATGCCTCCCAATCCGACCGGCCCGAGAGTTTCTTCCGGCGATTCTCGTCGCGAGCCCGCAACCATCGACCTGAAGGCGACGGAAGTGCGCACGGACGCAACCGGCGGTGAATCATCGTCTGAGGCGACCACGAACGACGCATCTGCCGAGCCGGCAGCAGAGCAGATGCAGGCGAGGCCAACGCCCGACGAGGTGATCCCGACCGACGAGCCTGCGGCGTCTCCGGAAGCCAGCGCCGAGGCAAGCGTCCCGCTGGGCGCGTCGGCGGAGACGCCGACGCGCGGCCCCGGATTTGGCGGGCTGCTCGCCGCTGGCGTGGTGGGCGGCGTGGTCGGCGCCGGCGCGATGATCCTCGCGCAATCCTGGCTGCTGCCGCCCACGCCCGCAAACGATTCGCGGCCCGCCACCGTCGAGCAGCGCGCCGCGCCGGCGCCGGAAGCGATCAGCGCGCTCGAGAGGAGGCTCGCGGCGCTCGAAGCCGAGAGCAAGTCGGCGGCGGAACGGCTGCGCACGACGCAGGCGCTTGCCGAGCGCGGCGCACAGCAGGCCGAGGCCGCCCTGAACCGGCCGCTCCCCAGCCCGGCGCCTGCCCCGGAGCCCGCGCCCGACAACGCTGCGGCCGCTGCCGCCGTAACCGAGTTGACGGCACGTGTGTCCGGGCTCGAGACGCAAGCGCGCGAGCGGGCGGACGCGGCCTCTGCCGTGACTGAGCTGACAGCACGTGTATCAGGGCTCGAGACGCAAGCACGCGAACGGGCGGAGGCAGCCTCGGCGCTGCAGGAGCGTGTGCAGGCCGGAGCGAAAGCGGCCGAGGCCAATGCCGGCGCCGTGCAAGGTCTCGAGCGCCGCCTCGGCGAGCAGGACCAGCGGCTTGCAGATTTCACCCGGCAGCTCTCCGAGCGCGGCCCCGACGCGATCACCGCGAGCCTGCGCCTGGTGATCGCCGAGCGCGTCGCCGATGCGCTCCGCGATGGCGCGCCGCTGGGTCAGCTGCTCGCGCTGCTGCGCCGTCTCGAGGTCAAGCCTGACAGCCTGCAGCCGCTGGCGCCCTACGCCGAAAACGGCGCGCCGAAGGCCGCCGCGCTCCTGCAGGAATTCAGGCCGCTCGGGCGCCGCATGATCGACGAAACGCGCCCGGCGCCGAGCGACTGGAACGATCGGCTCTGGTCTGTCCTCGGCAAGGTGGTGACCGTGCGCTCCCTGGCCGAGCCGCGCGGCACCGACGCGGCCAGTCTCGTCACACGCATCGAGACCGCGCTCGGCAACGACGCCGTGACCGATGCGGCGGCGGCATGGGACGCGCTGCCGGAAGCGGCGCGTCGCGTCGCGCCCGCGTGGGGCGAGAAGCTCAAGCAGCGCGCCGCCGCGGAAGCGGCGGCGCAAAGGATTTCGACCGAAGCCGTATCGGCGCTGCAAGCCTTAGCGCGCTGAAGGAGTAGACCAAATGTGGCGGGCTCTCGTCTCCCTCGCTCTTCTCGCAATCGCCGCCGTCGGAGCGGTGTGGCTTGCGGAGCAGCCCGGCGACGTTCTGATCACGTGGCGCGGCTATGAATACGGCGTTTCGGTCGCCGTCGCCGCGACGCTCGTCGTCGGCTTCGCCGTTGCGCTTGCCCTTCTCATTCTGGCTTTCCGCTTTCTCGTACGGCTGCCGAACCGCATGAATTTCGCCTCGCGGGCGCGGCGCCGCGCCAAGGGCTATTCGGCGGTGTCGCGCGGCATGGTCGCGGTCGGCGCGGGCGATCCCGTGGCGGCGCGGCGCTATGCGCGCGAAGCCGAGCGCCTTCTCGGCCGAGAGCCGCTCACCTTGCTGCTCAAGGCGCAGGCAGCGCAGGTCTCGGGCGACCGCAACGCTGCCGAAGGCTCGTTCCGCCGCATGCTCGACAACGACGAGACGCGCGTGCTCGGGCTCAGGGGCCTGTTCGTCGAAGCGCGCCGGCGCGGCGACGGCGCCGCAGCGCGCGATTACGCCACTGAAGCCGCGCGCCTCGCGCCGGCGGTCACCTGGGCCAACGACGCAGTCCTCGAAGCGCATTGCGTTGAGGGCGACTGGCGGGGCGCGCTCGCCACCGTCGAACGGCGCGCCTCCCTCGGGCTGATCGACAAGGCGACGGCGAAGCGCCATCGCGCGGTGCTGCTCACCGCCGACGCGCTCGCCAGCGCCGAGCACGACGAATCGGGCGCGCTGGCGAGCGCCCAGGAGGCCGTGAAGCTCGCCCCCGACCTCGTGCCGGCGGCGACGCTGGCCGGGCGGCTGCTCTCGCGCCGCGCCGATCTGCGCCGCGCGGCGCGCATCGTCGAGACGGCCTGGAAGGCGACGCCGCATCCCGATCTCGCCGCGGTCTACCTGAACCTGCGGCCCGGCGACGCGGCAAAGGATCGCCTGCGCCGCGCCGAAACGCTCGCCAAGCTGTCGATGTGGTCGCCCGACGCGCGGCTGGCCCTCGCCCGCACCGCCATCGAGGCGCGCGAATTCGCCCAGGCGCGCATGGCGCTGCAGCCGCTTCTGGCCGAGCGCCCGACCATGCGCGCATGCCTGCTGATGGCCGATCTCGAGCAGGCCGAGCACGGCGCCACGGGCCGGGTGCGCGAGTGGCTGGCCCGCGCCGCCCACGCGCCGCGCGACGCCGCTTGGGTCGCCGACGGCATCGTGTCGGACCGCTGGGCGCCGCTGTCGCCGATCACCGGCAAGCTCGACGCCTTCCGCTGGGAGGTGCCGCCCGAGGCCCTGGCGCCGCCGACCCGCGCCCTCGACGACGTCCTGGCCGATCTCGACGACAAGCCGGCCGTGCCGGCGCCGCTGATCGCCGCGGCCGCCGAGCCGATCGAAGCCGCCTCGGCTGCGGCAGAAGCGCGCGAGGTGATCGAAGCGACGACACCGGAGCCTGCAACAGCCGACGTGGCGCCCCCCGCCCCGGCAGAAGCCACGCGTCCTGCCGAGCCTGTGCGCATCGCTGACGCCACAGGCCCTGCCGAACCCGCGCGTCCCGGCGAGGCAGCGGCGCTTCAAGCCGCCGAGACGGCGGAACGGGCCGAACCGGCACCGGTCATCGAGACGCAGCCGCCGCCGGCCAAGCCGAACGGCTCGGGCGCGCCGTATGGCGAGCCCGCCCCCGTCGTCTTCCCCGTGCCGCACGCCCCTGACGATCCCGGCGCCGACGAGGCCGAGACGAAGCGGTCGCGATTCCGAATCCTCGGCTGAGGAAAGATTTTTCGGCGCATGCCGGCCTCGGACCATCGGCCGGTTCTCGGAAAAAGAACCGTTACGAACATCTCTGGGGCCATTCACGAGCGTGACGGCGGCTCCGGGCCGGCCCTTGCCTTGCCAAGCCGCGGCCACAACGTTAAGAGAGCGCCCGTCGAGGCGGGCGTCACACGCGCCACGCCGCGATTCCCGCCGCAATAGCTCAGCTGGTAGAGCACGTCATTCGTAATGATGGGGTCGGGGGTTCGAATCCCTCTTGCGGCACCACCAAATTCAGGGTCCATTCCGGTCACATAGGTGACGGATCATTCCCGAGACCTGGGTAACGTCGCACCCTTTGCGTGACCAGGCCGCAACGGGTTCGCTGGTTCGACACCGCTTGTCGAGAATAGGTCTCCCGCTCAGCGAATATGCGCCGGGTCGGTGTACCAGTCGGCCGCGCCAGTGCGGCGGAACAGCTCGAACGGCGACGACTGGTGCTCGAGGAAGATCGCCGGGAAGGGCGCATCGCAGGCGCCGAAGCCGACGCTCGGACATGGGCTGTGATAGATGCGCAATCGCCCTTGTCTCATGTGCTCCTGCCAGTTCGCCGTCTCCGACAGCACGGCGTTGATCTCCAGGGCCTCCGCCCGCGCGTCGCCGGTCGCGCCGAGATCGTCTCGCGCGCGGACCTGCACGCTATATGTCCCGTTCGGCAAGCGGCATTCGCGGAAGCGGTATCGATCCTGGCTCAATCGCGCCGGGCGAAACTCCCGCGAGCCCAGCTTGACGGCCACGTCGGTCACCCGCCCGTCGCGGTCGGTCGCGACGCCATTGACGATCGCGCAATCCTCGTCGCTGCGAGCCACGCTGATCGCCACCTCCGGCGCTGCGTTGACGACGGTGCCGATCAAGACCGGCGCGCCGCGCGTCGCGCTGATCAGGCCTTCGTTGTCGATCGCCGTGACGACCGGCGTGAAGCTCGTGTTGTTGTCGAGACCGGCGAAGCTCGCCGACCACGCCGAGGTGCCCTGCGCAGCGACGGGTGGGCGCGGGCTGCGCCCATCGAGGTGCACGCTGACGCTCGCCACCGTCCCGTCCGGATCGCTTGCGGTACCACTTACGGTCAGAGTCGCGCCCTGAGCCGCCGCCTGCGCAATCGTCACTTTGGGAGGTTCGCCGAGCAAACCCCAGAAGCGCGCGATGCGCTGCGATGAACAGATGTTGCCGTCGACGATGAAGGGATCACCGACGCTTCCGCAGGGTTCGTCACGGCCGTCGGGATCGATCGGGGTCGCATGACCGAAGCTGCGGAGCTCGAAGCTTTCGACGAGCGCCGTGCCGTCCGTGTTCCTGAAAACGCGGCGCGTGAAATTGGCGCCGCTTTCGGTCTCGTCGGCCGACCGGTCGATGCCGTGGACGTTGGTCCACTGCTCGACCAGTTCGCGCGCATTGGCCGGATCGACTGTGCCATCGGCCGTGCCCTGCCAGATCGACACGCGGGGCCAGGGGCCCTGGTGCTGCGGCGCCGCCTGGCGCACCAGGTCGCCCCAGGCGGCGGGCGTGCGGTCGGGCGCCGACCGGTGCGGCCGGTTCTGCAGCGTCACGCCGCAATCCATCTCGGCGGTCAGAGTGCTGGTGCCGCAGCGATACGGCAGGCCCGCGACGATCCCGCCGCCGGCGAACACCTCGGGATAGGTCGCCAGCATCACTGCCGTCATGCCGCCCCCGGCCGACAGCCCTGTGACGAAGATGCGCCGGTCGTCGATACGCGCCTCGATCTTCATTCTGTCGATCATCTGCCTGATCGACAGGGCCTCGCCGCTGCCCCGCCTCGAATCGCGTCGCTCGGCGAAGTTGAAGCACCGGGTGAGATGATTGCGCGTATCGACCCCGGGAAGGTCGGGCAGAATCGGCCCGAGGCCGATCTTCTGCTCCGGCAGCAGCAGCGCGAAGCCGCCCTGGTCGGCATACTTGGCCCATCCGCTGTGCTCGTAATAGCCGCCGGCCGACTGATTGCAGCCGTGCAGCACGACGACGAGCGGCGCCGGGTCGCGCAGCCGATCGGGAATGTATTTGAACATTTTGAGATTGCCCGGATTCGAGCCGAAGCTTGAAACTTCGGAGAGCGTGCCGGCCGATGCGATAGTCATGCCGGCGGCTGTCGCGAGGAACAGTTGGGCGGCAATCCGGACGATCCGCCAAGCCCGGACCTTCCGAGCTGCAAGAGGCGCTTTGAACATGATCCGTCCTCATCTAGGCAACTGCGCAACAGTGCTTGGGCCGCCGTGCGCACGCCAGACGTGGGCACAAGAGGAGCCGCATTGGCGCCACCCCGCGGCCATCGGACGACGACCTCCACGTTCCGTGAAGGCGTGAACAGGCACGCCGCGTGGCTGAGTAGATCACCCGGACGAATGCCGCAGTGTGAAAGGCGGCACATGCAGGCCGCTCAACTTATGTGCAGCGATGCTCACCGACATGCATGTTCCGCCGAACACCAGCCGCAGGTAGATCAGCGGATCGCCTGTGCGACGTGCCTTCGCGTCACGCCACCCGCATCTCGGCAAGGAACGCCTGCAGCTCGTGCCGCAGCTCGCCGGAATAGCGCGTCAGCTCTTGCGCCGCGGCCTGCACCCGGCTCGCA